>JBDREN010000030.1:0-61130 GCA_043819795.1 Elusimicrobiota bacterium | reverse complement strand
CCCAGCCCGCCGCCGGGCCCGGACCAGCGGCGGCGCCCGCGCCCGCGCCCGCTGGCGGGAAGGCTCCCGCCATGCCGGAGTTGCCTGCGTCAGCGCTCGCCCAGCTGTCGGGCGAGGAGTCAGCGCCCGCGCCCGCGCCTGCGCCGGAGGGCGACGAGGACGCCGCAAAGGAGTCTTGATCCGATGTTGATGCCTAAACGAGTCAAGTACAGGAAGCCGCAGACGAAGCCTTACATTAAGGGCTACGCGAAGAGAGGGACGCGGATCGCGTTCGGGGAATACGGGCTGAAGGCGCTGCAGTCCAGGTGGATTACGGCCCGGCAGATCGAGGCTTGCCGCATCGCCGTCACCCGGCACATGAAGAAGGGCGGCAAGCTCTGGGTCCGCCTTTTCCCGGACAAGGCGATAACCAAGCATCCGGCCGAGACCCGCATGGGGAAGGGCAAGGGGGCGCCCGAGTCTTGGGCCGCGGTGGTGAAGCCGGGGCGCATCCTTTTCGAGGTCGACGGCGTCCCCGAGCAGATCGCCCGCGAGGCCTTCAAGCGGGCGGCTCACAAGCTGCCGATCAGGACGAGGTTCGTGGTTCGGGAAGAGATATGAAACGCAAAGAGAAGGAGCGCAAAAGGAGCCTTTCGGTCGGCGAGCTTCGAGCGGAGCTGACTCAGCTGCGGGCGAAGCGGTTCAAGCTGCAGTTCAAGCATAGGGTTACGCCTCTCCAGAATCCTCTCGAGTTGAGGGCGGTGCGGCGGAACATCGCTCGGCTTCAGACGTGGATTCGCAAACGCGAGCTGGAAACCAACAAGGAGTAAGGCCATGACGACAGATTCTGCCGCTGATAAACCGGTACGCGGCCGCCGCCATAGGTTCGTGGGCGTCGTGCTTTCGGACAAGGCCGACAAGACGCGTGTCGTCAGCGTCGAGCGGCGCACACGGCACCCGCGCTACGAGAAGGTCATCCAGAAACGGGCGAAGTTCTATGTCCATGACGAGAAGAACGAGTCGCAGAAGGGCGACCTCATCGAGATCATGGGCACCCGCCCGCTATCGAAGCTGAAGCGATGGCGCTTCGTCCGGGTCGTGAAGGCGGCTCCGAGGGCCGCCAAGCAGCCCTCGGCCTCGGCGGCGGCTCCGGCTCCGGCCTCGGCAGGCGCCTCCGGCGCGGGGCCCGAGTAAGGGGGGGCCGGGAGGCTAGACATGATTCAGCTTCAGACAATCCTCGACGTAGCCGACAACTCCGGGGCGCGCAAGCTGCAGTGCTTCAAGGTGCTCGGCGGCACCTCCCGGCGTTACGCGACCTTGGGCGACATCATCATCTGCTCGGTCAAGGATGCGATACCGCGCGGCGCGATCAAGAAAGGCGAGATCGTGAGAGCCGTGATCATCCGCATGCGGCATCCGCGCCAGAGGAAGGACGGATCGCACATTCGCTTCGACGACAACGCGGCTTGCGTGGTCGACGAGAAGGGCGAGCCGAAAGGCACGCGCGTATTCGGGCCCGTGGCTCGCGAATTGCGCGATAAGGAGTTCCTCAAAATCATATCCCTGGCCCCGGAGGTTCTCTGACGGGGGCCCAAGAGAGCGCTATGGGAAAGTACAAGATTAGGAAGAAAGACACGGTCCTGGTGCTGGCCGGAAAGGATCGAGGGAAGAAGGGAGAGGTCCGCAAGGTCTTTCCGGAGAAAGGCAGCGTTCTCGTGGCGAAGGTCAACGTCGCCATGAAGCATTCCAAACCGACGCAGACCGAGCCGGGCGGCCGCCAGCAGAAGGAGATGCCGCTCCACGCGTCGAATGTGATGCTGGTATGCCCGAAATGCGAACAACCGGTCCGGCCCAGGCTGGACAAACTTTCCACCGGCGAGCGGGTCAGGGTCTGCGGGAAGTGCTCGGAAGTGATCCTTTGAGTAGAGTGTAGGTCGACATGGCTAAGGAAAAGGAAAAGAAAAAAGGACAGCAGAAGGCGCCGCAGGGGAAGGATAAGGCGAAGGACAAGGCGAAGGACAAGGCGAAGGACAAGGGGCAGGCGAAGGGCAAGGCGAAGGATAAGGGCGGCCGGGGTGTCATCGAGAAGATCACGGAGGCGCCCCGGCTCAAAAGGCGTTACTTCGAGCAGGTGGGTCCGGAGATCATGAAGGATGCGGGGCTCGGGAACCTGTTTGAGGTCCCGCGCCTCATGAAGATCGTGGTGAATATGGGGGTCTCGGAGGCCAAGGAGAACATCCAGGCGCTGGACTCGGCGCGTGACGATCTGGGCCAGATCGTCGGCCAGCTCCCGCAGGTGCGGCGCGCGAAGAAGTCGATCTCGAACTTCAAGCTGCGCGAGGGGATGCCGATCGGCCTGCGCGTCACGCTCCGGGGCGACAGGATGTACGAGTTCTTGGACCGCCTCGTATCGACGGCGGTCCCCCGCATTCGGGACTTCCGGGGCCTCGAGCCGAAGGGGTTCGACGGGATGGGGAACTATAACCTCGGGCTCAGGGAGCATCACATCTTCTCCGAGATCGACCTTGAGAAGTCGCCGAAGGCGCGGGGGATGAACATCACTTTCGTGACGACGGCCGTCACCGATAAGGACGCGCTCGAGTTCCTCGGCCGGATGGGCATGCCGTTCAAGAAAAGGGCCGCTTCTGCCGGAGGGCAGGAAGCGGGCAAGGGGTAAGGATTTATGGCTACGAATGCGATAGTCGCTAAACTGAAGAAGCCGCAGAAGTTCGCCGTGCGCTACAGGAACCGGTGCCAGCTCTGCGGGCGCCCTCGAGCGTACATGCGCGACTTCGGGCTTTGCAGGATCTGCTTCCGGAAGATGGCGCACCAGGGCCATCTCCCGGGCGTGCGGAAATCTTCCTGGTAGGGGTGCGGAGATGGATATCGTCGCGGACTTCTTGACACGTATCCGGAACGCGAACGCGAAGCTGAAGGATCGCGTCGACATGCCGCTGTCGAGCCTGAAGCTCGGCATCGCGCGCATCCTTAAGGATGAGGGGTTTATCGCGAACTACAAGACGCTGATGGGCGAGGACAAAAGGTCCACCTTGCGGATATTCCTGAAGTATTCGCCCACGAAGGAGCGCGTCGTCCGCGGCATCCGCCGGGTCTCGCGCCCGGGGCTGCGCATCTACCGGTCCCACCGTGATATCCCGCGTCCGCGGGGCGGGGGGTTCGCCGTGACGATCCTCTCCACCTCGCAAGGGCTGCTGACCGATAAGCAGGCGCGCGCGAAGAAAGTGGGGGGGGAAGTGCTTTGCCAGGTATGGTAGGACGGCGGAGAGGAAACGGAGGATTTGAATTATGAGTCGCGTCGGGAAGACACCGATCACGATCCCGGCCGGGGTCCGGGTCCAGATCAAGGATTCTCTTGTGAAGGCGACGGGCCCCCTCGGGGAGTTGCAGCTGACGATCCCGCCGGAGGTGAAGGTGGAGCAGCAGGGCGAGGTTCTGGTCCTCTCCACGACCGTCGCGATAGCGGAGGCGCCCAACGTGAACGCCCTCCACGGGATGGCCCGCTCGAGGGTGGCCAACGTTGTGTCGGGCGTCCACGCGGGTTTCAAGAAGATGCTCGAGATCCGCGGGCTCGGATATAAGGCCCAGGTCTCGGGGCAGAAGCTCGTCCTGAACGTGGGGCTGTCGCATCCGGTCGAGTTCGATGTCCCGAAGGGCGTGAAGGTCGAGTCCGACAAGAAGGCGACGAAGCTTACCATCAGCGGGATCGACAAGGACCTTGTAGGACAGACGGCGGCTCGGATCCGCCGCATCAAGCCACCGGAGCCTTATAAGGGCAAGGGAATCCGCTATGACGGCGAGCGGGTGCAGCGCAAGGCCGGCAAGACGGCCGCGGGCCCCGGCGGGGTGGGGGCCAAGAAGTAGGGACCTGAGGCACAGGCATCATGAAAGACAAACGGATTCGTTTTAAGTACCGCAAGGACCGGACGCGGAGGCACATCCGGCGAGGCGACAGGGGCGTTCCCCGTCTCTGCGTGCGCCGGTCGCTCAAGTATTTCTACGTGCAGGTGATCGACGACGTGAAGGGAGTGACCGTCGCGTCGGCGTCCTCGCGGGCAAAGGAGATACGGGGCGACCGAAAATGCTCGAAGAACATGAAGGACGCGAAGATCGTCGGGCAGCTCATCGCCGAGAAGGCGTTGAAGGCCGGCGTCGAGCGAGTGGTCTTCGACCGCGGGGGCCACATCTACCACGGGCGGGTCAAGGTGCTGGCCGACGCCGCGCGCCAAGCGGGACTCAAATTCTAGGATGACGTCATGATTTCCCAGCGGACAAAGGAGAAGCCCCACCATGGTTGAAAACACACGAACCGCCGCTCCAGCGCGGCCGGGGTCGATGCCCGGACGGCAGGGCTTTCGGCGCTCCGGGGGGCGGGGACGCTTCCCCCGCCGCCAGACCGAGTCGGAGCAGCTGGGCCTTACCGAGATCGTCGTCTCGATCAATCGCGTGTCGAAGACGGTCAAGGGAGGCAAGCGCTTCTCGTTCGGCATCCTCGTCGTTGTCGGCGATAAGAAGGGCTCCGTGGGCTGCGGTCTCGGCAAGTCGAAGGACATCCAGTTCGCGATCCAGAAAGGGGCGTCCAAGGCGCGCAAGAGCATGGTGAAGTTCGATCTCGTCCACGACACTATCCCGCACGAGGTCGTCGGGGTCTACGGCGCGGGCAAGGTCTGGATGAAGCCCGCGGCGCCGGGCACCGGCGTGACCGCGGGCGGCGGGGTACGGAACGTGCTCGAGGCGGCCGGCGTCAAAAACATCCTGACCAAGAGCCTCGGGAGCAACAACCACTTCAGCATGGTCTACGCGACGATCGAGGGGCTGAAGGAGCTGAAGACTAGGGAGGCGATCCAGAAGCTGAGAGGACGAGGATGACGCTCTGTCGCGCCCGTTTCGGGCGGACCATGCCGCCCGCCGATAGGACGTCCGTATTTTGAGGGGATTATTATGACTACTCCGATTGGTCTGAATTCATTGGCTCCAGGGCGGGGCTCGCGCCGAGGTCACAAGCGGCTGGGCAAAGGGCTCGGCTCGGGGCGCGGAAAGACGAGCGGGCGCGGCCACAAGGGGCAGCGCTCCCGCTCCGGAGACGGGAAGTCCGCCCGGTTCGAGGGGGGGCAGGTCCCGCTGTTCATGCGCATCCCGAAGCGGGGTTTCCGGAACACCGCGTTCCGGACCGAGTTCCAGGTGGTGCACATCGAGGATTTGGCGCGGGTATTCAAGAACCAGAACGAGGTCAATCTCGAGGCCCTGCGGGTCCATGGCCTGATCAAGGGCCGCCTGCCGGTTAAGGTCCTCGCCGACGGCGAGCTCGCGAGGCCCTTGAAGGTCCAGGCCCACGCGTTTTCCAAGAGCGCGCAGCAGAAGATCGAGAAGGCGGGCGGCAGCGCCGAGGTCGTCGGCCGGAAGCGAGGCTCGGGATGAAGATATCGGACATCCTCGAGGTTCCGGACCTGCGCAAGCGGATCCTGTTCACCTTCGGGTGTCTGGCGATTTATCGCCTGGGCGCGGCGATCCCGATCCCCAACATCAACGCCGAGGCGTTGCGCCAGATCTTTCAGGCCCAGACGAGCTCTCTGCTGGGCATCCTGAACATATTCTCGGGCGGGGCGCTCGGCCAGTTTTCCATATTCTCGATGGGCGTCATGCCGTACATCAACGCCTCGATCATCATGAGCCTGCTGGGCGGGGCGCACGTGCTGCCGTACCTGGATCGGCTCCATAAGGAAGGGGAACTCGGACGCCGCAAGCTCAACCAGCTCACGCGGTACTTGACACTCTTTCTGGCGTCTTTCCAGTCGTTCGGCCTGACGATCATGATCACCAAGATGCCGACGCCCGGCGGGATCCCGGTCGTCTCGGATCCGACTCCGTTCTTCTACGTCGTCACCGTGCTGACGCTCACGACGGGCACGGTATTCATCATGTGGCTCGGCGAGCAGATGACGGAGCAAGGCATCGGCAACGGCATCTCGCTGATCATCTTCGCCGGGATCGTCGACGTCATGCCGGGGGGGATCGTGGCTCTCATCCAGCTGGTCCAGGCCGAGGAGATCGGGCTGATCCGGGCGCTGCTCATCCTGGGCGTGATCCTGGCCGGCATCCTGCTTGTCGTCTGGGTCGAGACGGCACAGCGGAAGATCCCGGTGCAGTACGCGAAGCGCGTCGTCGGTCGCAAGATGTACGGCGGCGCCCAGAGCTTCCTGCCGTTGAAGGTGGATCAATCGGGCGTCATCGCGGTGATCTTCGCCGTGAGCTTGCTCGCGGTCCCGATGACGATCGGCCAGTTCATGCCGAATTCGCCGGTGGGTCAGGCGGTCATGGGCTTCATGAACCGGGGCGGGTGGATCTACCAGTTGGCCTACGGGTGCCTGATCGTGTTTTTCTGCTATTTCTACAACTCGGTGAGCATAAACCCGGAGGACCTCGCCGAGAACATGAAGAAGTCGGGCGGGTTCGTCCCCGGTATCCGGCCGGGGGCACCGACGGCCCGCTATATCGAGTGGGTCCTCGAGCGGATCACGCTCGGCGGGGCGCTTTTCGTGGCCTGCATCGCGGTCCTGCCCGAGATCGCGCGGCGGAAATACAACATCCCGTTCTATTTCGGCGGCACGGCGCTGTTGATCATGGTCGGCGTGGCTCTCGACACGATGGTGAAGCTGGAGTCCCATATGATCATGCGCAACTACGAGGGATTCCTGAAGAAGGGCCGTGTGGGCGGAGGCGGACGGTGGTTCAATGTCGGTGGGGGATAGGATGAGGATCGTCCTTCTCGGATGCCCGGCCGAGGACGTCACCAGGTCGCTGACGGCCGCCATCGATGAGGTCCTCGCGGCCAGGAGCGGTTCTTAGCCGTGTTCAGGCCGGTGTCCGTGGATCTGAAGAGCGCCAAGGAGCTCTCCCTCATGCGCGAGGCGGGGGCCGCCCTGGCGGAGGTGATGGGGGCGCTGATCGCCCGCGTAGCCCCCGGCGTCTCCACCGGCGAGCTGGACTCGCTGGCCGAGGCTGAGCTTCGCGCGCGGAAGGCTAAGCCCGCCTTCCTGGGGTACCGGGGCTTTCCGGCGGCGCTGTGCGCGTCGGTCAACCAGGAGGTCGTTCACGGGATCCCGCGGGCCGGCCGGATGCTCCAGGAGGGCGACCTGGTCAGCTTGGACATCGGGTGCTTTCTGCGGGGGTTCTACTCCGATACGGCGACGACGGTTCCCGTGGGGAGGGTCTCTCGGGAGGCCGGACTGCTGCTCGAGATCACGCGGGAGGCGCTTTACAAGGGCATCGAGCAGATGAGGTCCGATCGCCGGGTCGGTGATATCAGCGCGGCGATCCAGGGCTACGTCGAGAGGTCGGGGTTTAGCGTGGTCCGCGAGTTCGTCGGACACGGCATCGGCCGCGCGCTCCACGAGGACCCGCCGGTCCCGAACTTCGGGAAGGCCGGCACGGGAGTGCGCCTGCGGCCGGGCATGGTCCTGGCGCTCGAGCCGATGGTCAACGCCGGCGCTCCGGAAGTACGGGTGCTCGGCGACCAGTGGACGGCCGTGACCTGCGACGGAAGGCTTTCCGCTCACTTCGAGCATACGGTCGCCGTGACGGAGGGGGATCCCGAGGTCCTGACGGCCGGGAGGTCGGATTAGGAAGCGGTCCGCGGCCCGGGGTTCCTCCCGGGAAGCGCATCAGGAGGCCATGATTGCCTAAGGAAGATAAGATCGAGGTCGAAGGGAAGATCGTGGAGTCGATGGGGAACGCCATGTTCCGGGTGGAGATCCCCGGTAAACGGGCGATTCTGGCGCACATTTCCGGCAAGATGCGCGTCCACCACATCAAGATCATGCCGGGTGATACGGTGAAAGTCGAGTTGTCTCCGTACGACTTGTCGAGGGGCCGTATCGTATATCGCGAACGTTAGAGGTTTATGGGATAATAGCCATGAAAGTCCGAGCAAGCGTCAAACCGATCTGTCAGAAGTGTAAAGTCATCCGGCGCGGCCGGGTGGTGCGGGTCATCTGCACCAATCCCCGCCACAAGCAACGCCAGGGATAGGAGATTGTTATGGCACGCATAGCGGGGGTCGATCTTCCCCAGAACAAGCGGGTGGACGTCGCGCTGAGCCGCATTTATGGGATCGGGCCGGTGACGGCCAAGGAGATCCTGGATAAGCTCAGCGGAACGATCGATCCGGCCGCCCGGGTCAGGAACCTGACAGAGAGCCAGGTGGGCCTGCTCAGTTCGCTCATCACGAAGGAATACCGGGTGGAGGGCGAGCTGCGCCGCGCGGTGCAGCAGAACATCCATCGCCTCATCGAGATCGGATCCTATCGGGGGGTGCGGCACCGCCGGAACCTTCCGGTGCGCGGCCAGAGGACCAAGACGAACGCGCGCATCCGTCGCGGCCGCCGAAAGACGGTGGGCTCCGGCAAGCTCGCCATGGCGAAGAAGTAGCAGCCCCATTCATCGGAGGGACCAGGGTATGGCAGAAGAGAAGACCCCAGAGCCGGCTTCGAAAGAGAAGTCCCCAGAGCCGGCTTCGAAAGAGAAGACCCCAGGGCCGGCTTCGAATGAGAATCCTGAAGCGGCGCAGCCGGCGGCGCGGAGCACCGCGCCTCGGCAGAAGCGGAGCTGGAAATCCGTCACCTTCGCGAAGGTGTTCATCCAGTCCTCGTTCAACAACACCATCGTGACCATCGCCGATGACCGCGGCAACGTGCTTTGCTGGGCGTCCTCGGGTATGTCCGGCTTTAAGGGCACCAAGAAGGGCACTCCGTTCGCGGCGCAGATGTCGGCTTCCAAGGCCGGCCGGCGCGCCGCGGAGCTGGGCGTCAGGCAGGTCGCGATATTCGTGAGGGGGCCGGGCCCCGGCCGCGAGACCGCCATCCGGGCCTTGGAGGCCGCGGGGCTGCGCGTGGTCACGCTCAAAGACGTCTCGGCGGTTCCGCACAACGGGTGCCGTCCGCCGAAGGCGAGGAGAGTGTAGTCATGGCCAGGTATACCGAAGCCGTCTGTAGGCTATGCCGGAGGGAGCAAACCAAGCTCTTTCTGAAGGGGGAGAAGTGCTATACGAAGTGCGTCCTCGACAGCCGTCCGACCCCTCCCGGGATGGCGAAGCCGCAGCGGGGCAAGCCGTCCGGGTATCAGATCCGCCTAAGAGAAAAGCAGAAGCTCCGCCGGATGATCATGATGACGGAGCGCCCCTTCCGGCGCTTGATGGACCGGGCGTCGAAGACGCGGGGCAACTCGGCGGCGGTTCTTCTGCGGGCGCTGGAGACCCGGCTTGACAACATCGTGCGGCGCAGCGGGTTCGCCACGAGCCTGAGCACGGCCCGCCAGCTGGTCCAGCACGGGCATGTCCGGGTCAACGGGAAGAGCATCAACGTCCCCTCGTATCATGTCCGCGTGGGGGACGAGGTCGCGCTCAATCCGAAGCTGAAGGACAACGTGAACGTGAAGCTGGCGCTGGATTTCACGCAGAAGAAGGCGCAGCGCCCCGCGTTCATCGAGTTCGACGCCGAGCAGCTTTCCGCGAAACTGGCCCACGAACCGGGCCGAGACGAAAGCTCGTTCTCGGTCAACGACCAGTTGATCGTCGAGTACTACTCTCGATGACGAACGATCTTCCGGCACCTCCCGAAGGAGTGCCGGCTCCAGGAGGATGCACGTGATCTACAAGGAACTCATTCTGCCTCAGAAGCTTGCGGTCGACGAGAAGACGATATCCGAAGGCTACGCGAAGTTCGTGGCCGAGCCCTACGAGCGTGGCTATGGACACACGGTCGGCAATTCGCTGCGCCGTGTGCTGCTGTCGAGCCTCGAGGGGGCGGCGGTGACCGGCGTCCGCATCGAGGGGGCGCGGCACGAGTATCAGGCGTTGACCGGGGTTCGCGAGGATGTGATGAACATCCTGCTGAACCTCAAGAAGCTCCGAGTCAAGCTCTTCTCGAACGAGCCGGAGACGATCTATCTGGCCGCGAAGAAGGAGGGGCCCGTCACGGCGGAGCTGATCCAGGAGAACGCGAACGTCGAGGTCATCAACACGGACCTGGTGATCGCGACGATGGAGCCGGGCGGCAAGCTGGACATGGAGATCGAGGTCTCCCGCGGCCGGGGCTACGTTCCGGCGGAGGAGATCCAGGAGCAGGCGAACTGGCCGGCCGGCTTCCTGCCGGTGGACGCGCTGTTCTCCCCCGTCGCCAAGGTCCATTATGACGTCGAGAACGCGCGTGTGGGGCAGGTGACGGACTATGACCGCCTTATCCTTGAGGTCTGGACCGACGGATCGATCAGTCCCGCCGACGCGATGATCCGGTCCTCGAAGCTGCTGCGCGAGTCGCTGAAGATATTCATCCCCGAGGAGGATGCCGCCGAGCAACAACCGGGGGCCGAACAATACGAGGCCGGATCGGAAGGCGTGGACGGGGGGGGCGACAGCGGGCTGGACGCGCGGCTTCGCGACGTCTTGAGCCAGCCGGTCGACATGATCGAGCTCTCGAGCCGCGCCTCCAATTGCCTGAAAGTGGCGCGCATCAAGACGATGCGGGAGCTCGTGACGCGGCGTGAGGAGGAGCTGTTGGCGGTGAAGAACTTCGGGAAGAAGTCCCTGGACGAGATCAAGGACCGGCTGAAGGATATGGGGCTCACTCTCGGCATGCAGGTATGATATGATCAAGAATCTCGGGGGGAACAAGCTCGGCAGGACGGCGTCGCACCGGCGGGCAACGCTCCGCAACATGGCGACGAGCCTGATCCTGAGCGAGCGAGTGACGACGACGATCACCAAGGCCAAAGAACTAAGGCCTTTCGCGGAAAAGGTCATCACCCAGGCCAAGCGCGGCAACCACCGCCAAGTCCGGAGGGTGATCCACGACAAGGGCGCGTACAAGAAGCTCTTCGACGTCCTTGCGCGGCGCTATCAGGACCGGCCCGGCGGGTATACGCAGATTCTGCGTCTCGAGCGACGGACGGGCGACAACGCCCCGCAGGGGCTCATCCGCTTGGTACAATAATCGGGCCCAAGACATGTTCGACTATCTCTTCAGCCTCTTCTCCAACGATATGGGCATCGACCTGGGTACGGCGAACACCCTGGTCTATGTCAAGAACCACGGCATCGTGCTGCGGGAGCCGTCCGTCGTGGCGATCGATAGGGAGAGCCGGAGCGTGCTGGCGATCGGCGCGGAGGCGAAGAGGATGCTCGGCCGGACGCCGGCGTCGATCGTGGCTGTGAGGCCGCTGCGCAACGGCGTGATCGCCGATTTCGACGTCACGCAGGAGATGATCAAGTTTTTCATCCGCAAGGTGCATAACCGCCGCAACCTGTTGCACCCGAGGATCGTGATCGGGATCCCGTCAGGCATCACCGAGGTCGAGCGCCGGGCCGTCCAGGAATCCGCCGAGCAGGCCGGCGCGCGCGAGGTCTTCCTGATCGAGGAGCCGATGGCGGCCGCGATCGGGGCCGACCTGCCCGTCTCGGAGCCGCACGCGAACATGGTCGTGGACGTCGGCGGCGGGACGACCGAGGCCGCCGTGGTGTCGCTCGGGGGGATGGTCGTCTCGAAGTCGATCGACGTGGCGGGCGACGAGATGGACGAGGCGATCCTACAGCACTTCCGCCGGAAGTACAACCTGATGATCGGGGAGACCACGGCGGAGGACGTGAAGATTCAGTGCGGGTCCGTCTTCCCTCTGAAGGAGGAGAAGACGATGGAAGTGAAAGGCCGGGATCAGGCCACCGGCCTTCCAAAGACGGTGTTGATCACGTCGGAAGAGATACGTCAGGCGCTGATGGAGCCGGTCCAGCTGATCCTGGACGTGATCAAGAACACCCTGGAGGAGACACCGGCGGAGTTGGCCGCGGATTTGGTGGATCGAGGGATGGTATTGGCGGGCGGGGGCACGCTGCTTCGGGGCCTGCCGGATCTGATCCGGCAGGAGACCGAGCTTCCGGTGCATCGCGCCGCCGATCCCCTCAGCTGCGTAGTGATCGGGACAGGGAAGTACCTCGAGGTGCTGGACAGCGCGAAATACCGCCGTCCCGTCTTCATGGCTTCGTCCCGGTACGGCGCGTAGCGCGCCGCTCTTCCGCGAGCCCTGCCGAGGCTCTCCTCCCTGGCGGGCGCGATGAACCGCGACAAGCGGGTTGCGAACTATCTGCTGCTTACGTTCAGCGTCTTATCTATCGTGCTCCTTTGCCTGCCTTTGACGGGGAAGGTGCGGGCCTTTCATGCCTGCGCCGCCTATCTCCTGGACCCCATCCCGTTCCTCGGCAGCCGGGGCGTCGAACGTCTCGTGCATCTGCCGGCCCGAGCCGCGCGCCTGATCTCGGCGGACATCCGGCTGCAGGAGGCGCGCACGGAGCTCAAGGAGGCGGCGCTCGTGCGGGCCGAGGCCGAGTCGCTGCGCCGCGAGATCGAGCGGCTGCGCACCGCCGTGGGGATCAAGCCAGCGGGCGGGCGCGTCGTGCGGTGGGCGCGGGTCATGGAGCGGGATCCGCTCAACTGGCATCGCTCGGTGATGGTCGATGCCGGTTCGGAGGACGGCGTGCGGATCAACGCCCCGGTGCTCGGGCTGAGGGCCCCGGGAGCTTCGGGGGGAGGGCGATCGGACGGCTCCGTCTCCGCGGACGGGAGCGTCGGCGCGGAGCTGGGGGTAGTCGGCCGGGTCACCGCGGTGGGAGCGCGCGTCTCGACCGTCCGGCTGATAACTGACGAACTGTCCGCCGTCGCCGCGTATCTTCCGGCGGAGGCCTGGGAAGGCCTGATCCAGGGGCAAGGCGGCTTCAGGCTGCGGATGGACTACCTTCCGGTCGAGGCGCAGTTCTCCATGGGAGAGACCGTCTATACTTCCCCGACAAGCGCCACGTTCCCGCAGGACATCCCGATCGGGACGATCTCCCGGGAATTCAAGCAGGACCCGTTTCTGGCCTTCAAGTCGCTCGAGGTGACGCCGACCGTCTCCGCCTCGAAGCTCAGGGAGGTGATGATCCTCGAGCCCGCGATCGAGGAGGCCAGATGAGGTATCTGGGTGGAGCCTTCGTCTTCTTCGTCGGGATACTGGCCCACTGGCTGTGGTCCACGTATTTCCCTCTCTTCGGGCTCGCCCCCCAGGTGCTTCTGATCCTGACGATCGCGGTCGCGTCGAGCAGCGGACCGGTGGCGGGTCAATGCTTCGGGTTCGCTTGGGGGCTGTTCCTCGATGTCTTGAGCGCGCATGTCTTCGGAGCGAACGCGCTTGGGCTGACGCTCGTCGGCTACTTCATCGGGATGCTGCGTCGCCAAATGGACGTCGCGAGCGCGCCGTCGCAGATCGTGTTCGTGATGGTCCTGACGCCGGCGTACCTCCTGTTCCTCGGCTTCGCCGGGCTCGTCTTTGAGCGCACCTTCCTCTGGGTGGGCTGGAAAGCCTTCTTGGCGGACCCGCTGTACAATTCTCTGGTATGTCCGTTCGGCTTCGCTTTCGTCAGAAGATCGATGCGATTATGAGACCGGCGCGCGGCCCGCTTCACGAGCGGTTGAACCTGTTGTGGGTCGTCTGCTACTGCGCGGTGGCCGTCCTGGGCGTGCGGCTGCTGCACGTCCAGGTGATCAGGAACGTCTACTATTCCCAAGTGGCCGAAAGCAACCGCACTCAGATCATCCCGCAGACGGCTCCGCGCGGGCGCATCTACGACCGCAACGGGGGGGTCATCGCGACGAACCGGCCGACGTTCTCGCTGATCTATCTGCCGGGCGAGGCCAAAGGCCCGTCCCATCTGAGCGGTCTGGCCGCAGGCCTGTCGAAGGAGCTGCGCCGGGATCGGGATGGACTGCTGGAGCTGCTGAAGGAGGCGCGGCGCGAAGGGTCGGCCATCCACTTGGCGGAGAGCCTTCCGTTGAAGACGATGTTCAAGTTGTCGGAGCTCAAGACCGTCTATCCGGGCGTGGACCTGATCGTGGAGGCGCGGCGTTACTATCCGAAAGGCGCGTTCGCCGGACACCTTTTGGGCTATTTGGGCAAGATGGACAAGCGGAGCTGGCGCCGGCTCAAGGGCGGCGGTTACCGGGTGGACTCGTGGATCGGGCAGTCGGGGCTCGAGAAGCGCTATGAGTCCGTGCTGCGGGGCGTCGACGGAGAGAGCCGCATGGAGGTGAACGCCCAGGGACACCTCAAGCGGAAGCTCGGCCAGATCCCCTGGAAGCCCGGAGGCAATGTTCACCTCACTCTCGATCCGCGCGTCCAGGAGGCGGTCGAGGAGGGCTTGCGGAACTCGCCGTCGGGGCGCGGCGCCGTTGTCGCCCTGGATCCGCGTGATGGCTCGATCCTGGCTTTGGCGTCCGTGCCCGACTATGACCCGAACTTATTTCTTCTGCCGGAATGGGGCGGGGCGAAGAGCGAGCTCACGAATCTGCCGGAGTTCAACCGGGCGATCTCGGGGACGTATTCCCCGGGCTCGACGTTCAAGATCATCGTGGGCGCCGCGATGCTCGAAGAACGGCGGGTCCGGCCGGAGGACCGGGTTTTCTGCCGCGGGTGGTTCCGGTTGGGCAGGCGCACGTTCCGGTGCTGGCAGAAGAAGGGACACGGGTGGGTGGCGTGGATGAAGGGGCTGACGCACTCCTGCGACGTATATTTCTATGAGATGGGCCTGCGCGCCGGGGGAGACCTCATCGAGTCCTATGCCCGGCGCTTTCGTCTCGGGGCCAAGACGGGGATCGATCTTATCGGAGAGAAGGATGGGAATCTTTTCGGGCCCGAGGCTCGCCGGGCCCGCAACCGCGGGTGGTACGACGGGGACACCGCGAACCTCTCGATCGGCCAGGGAGAGCTTCTCGCGACGCCGATACAGATGGCGGTCGTGATCGCGGCCGTCGCCAATCGAGGGACCTTCTGGCGCCCCTATTACGCCAGCAAGCTGGAATACCCCAACGGGCGGACCGTCTCGCTGGATCGCGGCGAGGCGGTGGGGCATGTCGCGTTGCGCGCGGATACGTGGGAGGCTCTGCACGGGGCCCTCCGGAGCGTGGTGACGGACGGGACCGGCCGGAGGGTGAATATACCCGGCCTTGCCGTCCATGGGAAGACGGGCACCTCCCAGAACCCCCTCGGGGAGGACCATGCCTGGTTCGTCGCTTTCGCGGGGCGGGAGGGTGAGGAGCCCAGCTTCTCAGTGAGCGTCCTGGTCGAGCACGGCGGGCATGGCTCCTCGGCGGCCGGGCCTATCGCTCGACGCGCCATCGAGGCGGCGTTTAACCTGACTTCAGCCCGCAGACCGCCCCGTTCCCGGCCGGACCAAGCAACGGCCGACCGAGGGTTACCCCGAGGAAGTGTGACCGAGCGTTCCAGCGAGGGAATGCCGCCTCCGGACGTTGTCGGCGAGCGGCCCGCCTCCGAGGCTTTGGGAGCGGCCGACCGAGGGTTACCCCGAGGAAATGTGACCGAGCCTTCCGGCGAGGGAATGTCGGCTCCAGACGTCGTCGGGGAGCGACCCGCAACCGAGGCCGTGGGTACGGCCGAGGGAATGCCGCCTCCGGACATTGTCGGCGAGCGGCCCGCCTCCGAGGCTTTGGGAGCGGCCGACCGAGGGTTACCCCGAGGAAGTGCCGCCTCCGAGGCTTTGGGAGCGGCCGACCGAGGGTTACCCCGAGGAAGTGCCGCCTCCGAGGCTTTGGGAGCGGCCCGGGGGGCTGTCGAGCTTCTTGCGGAGTCTTCCATACAAGCTTCGTCCCCGCGCGGGGGGGGCGAGCCGAGAAGCGGGCCCGGCCCCGGGACGGCCTCGGGACCGATCGGCCCCCTCGAACGGCGGGCCCGTAACGAGTCCCCGGCTCCGGACGCCGGCCGGCGGGGCGTCGCGGATCCGGAGACGCCGCTCATCGCGGGAGAACAAGAGTGAAATCGGAGCATGGTCTCTTCCGCGGCCGCATCGACTGGCCCCTCGTGGGCGCTATCGTGGGCCTTGTCCTGGTCGGGAGCGTGGCCATGCTGTCGGCCGCCTCGCCGTTGCCGTACTATTCGCAGATCCTGCAGCGCCATTTTCTCGCCCTCGGGGCCGGGACCGTGCTGTTCGTTTTTGGGCTGGGCTTCAACTACCAGATATTCCAGGACCAGTCGAAGACCCTCTATATCCTTGCTCTCGGGCTCATGGTTCTGGTGCTCCTGGTCGGGGACGTCCAGCGCGGGACGCGTGGATGGCTGCGGTCCCCGTACTTCTCCTTTCAGCCCTCCGAGTTCGCGCGTATCGTGATGATCCTCGTCCTCGCGGCCTATCTCGACCGCCGCGCAAAAGCCTCGAGCACGGTGGGCTACGTTCTGGGGGCCTTCGGCGTCGTGCTGCCGGTCCTGGCGCTCATCCTGTTGGAGCCGGATTTCTCCTCGGCGCTCACGTTCTTCCCCATGCTCTTGGTGATGCTCTTCTGCGGCGGGGCGAATATCGCGCACCTGCTGGCTATGACCGCGTACGGCGCCGTGGCGCTTTTTTTGCCCCTATTATGGACGCTTCTGTCTCTGCGGCCAGAGTGGACGGCCTCGTCCGCGACGCTGGGGTTCTTTCTGCGGCTGCGGGAGTTCGATCTTCCACTGCTTCTGACGGTGGCCGGCATCTTCTTCGTCGTCTATATCGCCTGGAGGCTGGCGCTGCAGCTGCGCGTTCATGCCCCGGCCCCTTACTTCGTCGTGACGGCCATCATCCTGGCGGTCGGGCTCGGGTCGGGAGCGCTCGTCGACCACCAGCTGAAGGGCTACCAGCGCGCCCGGTTCGTCGCGTTTTTGGTGCCGGAGGTGGATCCGCGGGGCGCCGCTTACAACGTCCAACAGGCGCAGATCGCCATCGGCTCGGGCGGACTCTGGGGGAAGGGGGTCTTCTCGGGCACGCAGTCGCGACTGGGCTTCCTGCCCGAGCGCCACACGGACTTCATCTACGCCGTCATCGGCGAGGAGATGGGGTTCGTCGGGTCAATGTCCGTCCTGGCGCTGTACATGCTGCTGCTGTGGCGGGTCGTGAACACGGCGCGGGTCGCGCGGGACCGCTACGGGTACCTTGTCTGCTGCGGCGTGGCCGCGATCTCGGCGTTCTACCTGCTGGTCAACGTGGGGATGTGTCTTGGCCTTGTCCCGGTGGCCGGGGTCCCCCTTCCGTTGGTGTCCTACGGGGGCTCGAACCTGGCCGTCACCCTGCTCTCGATGGGAATCGTCGCGAACATCTACTCGAGGCGCTATGCGTTCTATTGACGGGGGATCGGCCGACCGAGCGTTACCGCGAGGAAGTGTGACCGAGGGTTACCCCGAGGGAATGCCGCTTCCAGACGCTGTTGAGAAGCGGCCCGCCTCCAGACGTTGTTGGGGAGCGGTCGACCGTTTTTGCGCCGGAGCGAATGATCGGTTCGGCGCTTTGGAAGGAGGACTGGACGGCACGTGATTGAAAGACGGGCTCAGAAGCCGTCTCGAATCCGCTACCGGGCGCGCCTGGCGCGCCGGGGGGAGGCGAGGCGCCTGACGCATCTCGCGCAGATCGAGTCGCTGCGGCGAGCGTTGCTCGCCTCGGGACTGCCGATCGTGATGGATCGGCGGCGGAGGCGGCCGCGGCCGAAACTGGCTTTCGGGCCGGCGATCTCGGTGGGCTATGAGAGCCTCGCAGAGTATTTCGATCTGCTGCTCGACGCGGCGCTCGCGCCGAAGCAGGTGTCTTCGGCGCTGGCTCCGGCCTTGCAGACGGGCCTCTCGATGGTGGGCGTCCGGCGCATCCCGCTGTTCTTTCCCTCTCTTGACGCAAGCGTCAACGTGGTGCGCTACGAGATCCGCGGCGTGTTTCCGGATGACGGAGCGGGGACGCTCGAGGATTTCCTGCGGCGCGAGGAGATCGTGATCGAGAAGCTCAAGAAAGGCGGGACCCGGGTGGAGCGCGTGGACGCCCGCCCGCTGATACTGAACATGGCGCTGACGGCCCCCGGATGCCTGGGCCTGACGCTGCGGTTCGGCCCGAAGCAGACGGTGAAACCGGAGGCCCTCGTACGTGACTGGCTGCGGCTGGGTCCCCCCGCTCTTGCGGGCGTCGCTGCTCCGTCTGGAGAGGGCGCATCCGCCCCGAGTCCGGGGCCGCGCGTCGACGCATCGGCGTCCGCGGCGCCAGCGGGCCCGTCCGAGCCGCTGGAGGGATTCCGTATCGTCCGGCAGGAGCTTTATTCGGAGACGTCGAGCGGCGAGCTGTTGACACCCTAGCGGGCGACGTCCGTTCCGCGATCGACAAGGATGTCGGCGCGGCAGGAGGATTTCATGGAAGAGGACCGAAAGGATCTGCAGGAAGGCGGGAAGGTGGACGAGTCCGCGGCGTTGAATCCGAAGGACCCGCCCGCGGATGACGGCGATATGAACATGGCCGAGGCTCTGGCCCGCTATGAGCCGGACAAGGACGGCCGGTCCGGGAAACCCGGGGCCCCGCCGAGGGAAAGGGGCCCCGAACGCGGACGCGGTCGGGGCGGGCGGCTCCGGAGACGATCCGAGCACGGGCAGCGCCAGGGCGGCGGAGACAAGGATCAGCGCGATCGAGGGAGAAAGACCCGCGCCGCCGGCGGCGCTCCCGAGGAATCGGGCGGGGGGCAGGGCTTCCGCCGGGAGATCTACGTGAATACCTCGTTCGAGGAGACGCGCGTCGCGATCGTGGAGAACGACCGGCTCGCGGAGCTGCTCTGGGAGCGGCGGGACGCGCGGAGCATCGTGGGCAATATCTATAAGGGGAAGGTCGAAAACGTCCTTCCGGGCATCTCATCGGCCTTCATCAACATCGGGTTCGAGAAGAACGCCTACCTCTACATCTCGGACGTGCTCGGTGACACCCGAAAGCCGATCGACCAGACGCTCAAAAAGGGCCAGGAGGTCATGATACAGGTGGCCAAGGAGGCGATCGGCACGAAGGGGGCGAAGGTCACGATGGATGTCACCCTGCCCGGCCGCTATCTTGTTTTCACGCCCTTCGCGCAGTTCGTCGGGATCTCCAAGCATATCGAGAATCAGGCGGAGCGCAAGCGGATCTCCGAGATCGTCGACCGCTTTTTGCATGACACGCTCAAGGGCAAGGGCGTCGTCGTTCGGACGGAGGCCGAGGGCGCCAGCAACGAGGAGCTCCGGCGCGAGGCGAACTATCTGATGCGGACCTGGGAGGCGATCGAACGCCGCTTCGAGTCGCATCCGGCGCCCTGCCTGCTCCATAAGGACCTGGACGTGGCGCTGCAGGTCGCGCGCGATCTGCTGACCGACGAGGTCTACGTCTACCTGCTCAACAGCAAGGACGCGTACGAGGGCGTGATCGACTTCATCGGCAAGATCTCCCCCGGGCTCAAGGACCGGGTCCGGCTCTACGACGGTAAGACTCCGATCTTCACCGCGTTCAATATCGAATCGCAGATCGAGAAGATCCGCCAGACGAAGGTCTCCTTGCCGAGCGGCGGGACGATCGTTATCCAGGAGGCGGAGTCCCTCTGCGCCATCGATGTGAACACGGGGCGCTTCACGGGATCCAAGTCCCAGGAGGAGACCGTCACGACCACGAACGTCGAGGCCGCCCAGGAGGTGGCGCACCAGCTGCGCCTGCGGAACATCGGGGGCATCATCGTGATAGACTTCATCGACATGCGGAAGCAGTCGAACCGGCAGAAGGTCATGGAATCCCTCGCGCGGGCCGTCAAGCGCGATCGGGCGAAGATACGCATCCTGCCGATCACGCGCCTGGGGCTCATCGAGATGACCCGCGAGCGCCGGCGCGAGTCGACGGTGAGCCTGATGACCGACGAGTGCCCCGAGTGCTTCGGCTCCGGGCGCGTGCTGTCGGCTGAGAGCATGCGGATCAGGATCCAGCGCGAGATCTACGAGCTGACGCAAGGGAGGCCGGGCGGGCAGATCCGGCTCGTGCTGCATCCGCAGCTGGCGGACGCCTTCCGGGCGAAGCAGGCGGCCATCGAGAAGAACGTGCACCGCGAGATCCGGATCGTGAGCGACGCGCACCTGCAATGGGAGGATTACCGCATCATTCTGGAATGATCGCAAGGCTTCTGCTTGTGACGGCTCTGGGCGGCCTGGCCGCGTGGAGCTCGGCCGAGGAGATTCAGATCGTCAAGTCGGGCAAGTACTACGGGACGATCGATGCCTACCGGGCGGGCGACGAGTTCTATCTCGGGGCCAAGGAGGCGGCGCGCGTGTACGGCGCGCGGCTCTATTGGTATGCCGTCCGGGAGGAGGTGCGGTTGAGCTTCCGGGGCAAGCTGGCGCGTTTCACGGCGGGGTCCAAGCAGGCGATCGTCGGCGACACGCGGGTCGAGATGCCGCGGCCGATGATCGTGCGCGCCAGCCGGGCGTTCATCCCGATCGAGCTCTTCACGACGAGGCATTTCTCCGACTTGGCCGGGGTGGATTCGAGGTTCAACGCGACGACGCGGCTGCTCCTCGTCGACCAACGCAGCAGCGTGGGCCCCCTGAGGTGGTCCACTCATGCGGACCACACGCGGGTCGTGCTCGAGCTCGGCGACGGTCTTCGGTACCGGACCTCGAGGCGCGGAAAATCGGGTTTCGATATCGACATACCGAACGGGACGATCGACTGGTCCGAACGGGTCGACGTGACGGACGGCGTCGTCGACTATATACGCCTGTATCAGGAGTCGAAGCAGGCCCGCCTGTCTTTGGAGCTGCAGGAGGGCGCCGACGGCTGGCGGGTCCGTGAGTTCAAAGAGCCGCGGCGGATCGTCATCGACGTGGCCCGTGCCGAGGCCGAGGGCGGGGCGGTGCAGGCGCGCGAAGGGGGCCTCGATGTCGAGGCTCCGGATGGGCCGGGGCTGCGGGAGTCCCGCGAAGGGGAGCGGGGGAGCGGGACCGCCGCGGTCGCCGAAGCCCCGCCGGCCGGCGGCGATCCGGAGGGAATCCGCGACGGCCAGGCGGCCGCCGAGAGCCCGCCGCGCGCGGCGGACGGGAGCTCGAGGGGCGTCTATCGCATCGCTATCGACGCGGGGCATGGGGGCAAAGACGGCGGGACGGTGGGGCGCCGCGGGACGCTCGAGAAAGACATCAATCTCGCGACGGCCCGGGAGCTGTCCCGGCTGCTCGAGGTCGAGAAGATCTTCGAGATCCTCCTGATCCGCACCGGCGACAACTTCGTGAGGCTCGGCGAGAGGTCGAAGAAGGCCAACGAGTTCAAGGCGGACCTCTTCATATCCCTGCACTGCAACGCCAGCACGAGCCGGGCCGAGTCCGGCTTCGAGATATATTTCCTTTCGGAGAGGGCCTCGGACCCGGAGGCGGAGCGGCTGGCCGAGTTCGAGAACTCGGTCCTCGCCCTCGAGGGTGAGGACGCGCTCGAGGACGAGACGGCGGGACTGCTGTACGCGCTGGCCAAGACCGAGTTCATCAACGATGCGGCGGAGCTGGCGGGCCTGATGGCCCGGGCGTGGGCGAAGCGCGTGGACATGCCGAACCGCGGCGTCAAGCAGGCGGACTTTTATGTCCTGCGCGGGGCGAACAGCCCGGCGGTCCTCGTCGAGACGGGGTTCCTCTCGAACGCGCGCGACGAGGCGAAGCTCCAGTCGAAGAAGTACCGCCGCAAGATCGTCGAGGGACTCTACGCCGGCATCCTGGAGTTCGCGCAGCGCAAGGGATGGCGCGGCGGGGTGGCGCGATGACCGCCCGCGGGGGGGGCGCCGGGAGGGCCATCGGGGTCTTCGATTCGGGGGTGGGGGGGCTGACCGTGTTCAAGGCTTTGCGGCGTGCTCTGCCGTCCGACCGGCTGCTGTATTTCGGGGACACGGCGCGCGTCCCGTACGGCTCGAAGACGCGAGAGGCCGTCACCCGGTTCTCTTTCGAGATCGCCCGTTTCCTGGAGCGACAGCGGATCAAGCTGCTCGTCGTGGCGTGCAACAGCGCCTCCGCGCTGGCCCTGCCCGCGCTGAAGGCGGCCCTGCGGGTCCCCGTCGTAGGCGTCATCGATCCGGCCGTTCGCGCGGCGGCCGCCGCGAGCAGGACGGGGACGATCGGGGTCATCGGCACCGAAGCGACCGTCGCGAGCGGCGCCTACCAAAGGGCTTTGCGCGCCTTGGCGCGGGGTCCGCGAATCGTCGCGGCGGCGTGCCCGCTTCTCGTGCCGCTCGTGGAGGAGGGGTGGTGGCGGCATCCGGTGACCCGGAGTGTGGCCGGCGAATACCTCCGTCCCCTGCTCCGCACGAGGATGGACGTGCTGATCCTCGGCTGCACGCACTATCCGCTGATCAGGGGGCTCCTGCAGCGCGTGGCGGGGCGCAAGGTCCGCCTCATGGATTCCGGAGAGGAGACCGCGCTGGAGGTGAAGGGCCTGCTGGCGGCGAACGGCTTGCTGCGCCGTTCCGGGTGCGGCTCCGAAGCGTTCTTCGTGACGGACGGCCCGGACCGCTTCCATCGTTTGGCGAGGCGGTTTCTCGGCGGCCCGAGCCCGCGCGTGCGCGTGGTGAGGCTGGCCTCGTGAGAGGCGGCTACGCCTCGTCGCCGCCAGGGCCGAGCATCTCGCCGATGTTCCTCTTCAACTCGGCGAGCTTGATGGGCTTCGGGATGAAGCGGGAGACGGCGGGATCGGCCACCTCCCCGAGGATTTGCTCCGGCGAGGCCATGGCGCTCATGAAGAGGATGGGGGTGCGGGAGGTCGCTTGGTTGCGCCGGAAGGTCTCGAAGAGGTGGGCGCCGGTGTCCCCCGGCATATGGTAGTCGAGAAGGATGATGTCCGGATGGAACTTGCGGCAGACCTCGAACCCCGCCACAGGGTCTCCGGCCGAGGCGACTTGGTGCCGGCAGGACTGCAGCGCCATGGTGAGGATCTGCACCAGTTCGGTGTCGTCGTCGATAATCAGGATGCGCGCCATATCTGACCATATGATAGGCCAGGGCGGTTCGTCGGTCAAGGGGTATTTGCGGGGGTATTTGCGGGGCAAGACGCGATGCAGGAGCTGATACAGAAGATCGGACAGGCGAAGGCCTATATCGACAACGGCATGTGCCGCGTCGGACCGCGGCTGCGCCGGGGCCTGAGGGCCGAGTCTTTGATGTCCGGCGGGGCGGGCAGGTCGCTGGCTCTGGCCGACGCCGTCGTCCAGCTGTGCCGACAGGACCATCCGAACGAGGCTCTGCCGGTCCTGCGTCATCTGATCGAGATGGCGGCGGTCATGCGATGGGTGGCCGTCTCGGAGGACGCGGAGCGCGACGCCGCCGTGGTTCTCGACGCGACGGACGATGCGCGGTGGGAGGATCTCTGGTCCTCGGAACGTCTGCTGGAGCGCGCCCGGCGGGGGGGCATACCCGAAGAGGAGGTCAGGAGGGTGTTGGCCTTATGCGGGGACTTCACGCGGGGAGGCCGCGCCGCGGTTCCCTGGGCTCACCTTTTCCCGGAGAACCTGCATGCGGGCGCCGACGCGCGGACCGTCCTTTCGCTGACGGTCCGGATGATGGGGCACGTGCTGAAAGCCCTCGATACGCGCTGGCCGGCAGCCTTCCCCGGAGCGGAGGCGATGTGGGCGTGAGCGGACGACCGAGCGTTACCGGGAGGAAGTGCCGCCTCCGGACGTCGTCGGGGAGCGGCCGGAGGCGGCTCGCGGCTCTGCCGGCGCTGGTATTGGGGCTCTCGATCTGCGGGGCGCGGGGCTGGCCGGCCGCCGTGGAGGGCGGCGAGGCGCCCGATGAGGTCGATCTCGGCATCCCGTCGGCGCCTCCCTGGGAGGACCCGCTGCTCCAAGACGGCGAACCCGTCCCGGAGGGCGGCGGGCGGGCCCGGCGTCATCCCCTCGAGGTCCGGTTTTGGGAGCGCTTGTCGGAGGACAGCGAGGCGCTGGAGCGCTGGCGCAAGGGCCTGCTGGAGGCGCTTCGCTTCGCGCGCGGCCGTCCGCAGGTGTTCCCGCCGGCCGCCGTCGAGCGGGCCTCCCTCTTCGAGGAGTACCGTGCCGAGGCGCGCGGCGCTTGGAACCGCGCGATGGACTATTGGCTCGCGCTGGACGCCCTGCTCGCTCGCTACGGAGCCTTTGGCGTACTTGCGGACGGTGCTGAGAGAAAGGCCGCCTTCCTCGTCGGCTACGCCGCCTACCTGGCCCAAGCGCGGTTCGTCCGGGAGTGGACGGAGCTCGGTGTCCGCGACCCGAATCTCGGGAGACTATTCGACGAGCCCGTCGGCGGACTCGGCCTGCCTGCCGGCAGCTACACGCTGCTCGAACGCCGTTTTCTTGGCCCGGAGGCCTCGGACGCGGCGGACGCCGTCCGCGCCTACCACCGATTCATCGGCGGCTCCCGGGCGCTCGAGAAAGGCGTGGGACGCGGGCTACGGTCCTGGCGTCGCGAGCGGGAGCTCGACGCCAAGTTCCTGCCGCGGGGCTCCGGGCGCCGGCCCATGCCGCCGGACGCCGCGCTCGCGCTGGTCCGCGACGGAGCCTTCGCCGGCACGTTCGCGCTGCGCTCGGCGGCGGGCCCTTGGGACGGCTCCGTGAAGGCCCCGTATGAGCCGCGCCGGAACCTGCTGCTGCCCTTGCCGGTATGGGAGGGGATATCGGTGAGCTCGCGCGTCGTCTACGCGCTCGACACGCTGCGATACTGGTTCCAGATGGACGCGCCCTCCGGGCCGAGGCCCGACGTGCTGATCTCGCGGGAGCAGGCCCGGGAAGTCGCCGGCGCGCTCGTCCCGGGGGACATCCTTCTTGTGCGGCGCGAGCGGTATCTGAGCGCCATCGGGCAGCCCGGATTCTGGCACCATGCGGCGCTCTACGCCGGGACGGCGGATGAGCGCCGGCGCTATTTCAAGGGGGACGCGGTGAACGAGCGCCTGCGGGCGAGCCATTCGGAGGCGTATCGCCGGAACGCCGAAGAGGGGGAGGACGGAGCCCCGTGCCTGCTCGAGGCCTCCGAGCGCGCCGGCGGCGTGGTTCTGACGCCCCTCTCCCGGGTCGCCGCCGCCGACGCCCTGGCCGTTCTGCGTCCTCGGCTCGGGCTGCGCGAAAAAGCCCGGGCGCTCGAGCGCGCCTTCCGTGCGTTCGGCAAGCCGTACGACTACCAGTTCGATTTCCTCTCCGACGAGGCGGTCGCCAGCGCGGAGCTGATCTACCGCGCTTACGCGCCGGATGATGAGGGGCGCGGCCTGCGGCCGCCGGGCGAGAGGGTCTATGGCCGGCGGTCGGTGTCGCCCAACATGCTGGCCCGGACATTCGACGCGGTGTTCGGGACCGCGGACCAGCGGCTTGACTGGGTGCTTTTTTTGGACGGCCGGGGAGACCGGCACGACGCCCGCGCCGCGACGATGGAGGAGTTTCGCCGCAGCTGGAGGCGTCCGAAATGGGCTCTAAGCCCCGGCAAGGAGAACGACCGATGAGAAACAGATCCGATCATAGCAGACGCCGACGCGGTCAGCGGCCGCAAGGAGGGCATCGCCGGCCGGACCGGCCGCATGGGGCCCGCCGCCGGCCGGACCGGGCGCCGGTGCTGCGCCGCACCGAAGCCGAGAAGGACTTTCTCAGCAAGACTCCGGTGACGCCGTTCGAATGGATCCGGTTCGAAGACGGCTCCCGGGAATGGGCCATGCGGGCCGTGGACCTTCTGGCTCCGGTCGGGAAGGGCCAGCGCGGCCTGATCGTGTCGCCGCCGAAGGTGGGCAAGACGACGATCCTTAAGCAGTTCTGCCAGGCCGTCGAAAAGGCCGAGCCCAAGATGATCGTCAACTGCCTACTGATCGACGAGAGGCCCGAGGAGGTGACGGACTTCCGGCGAGCCGTGAAGGCCGAGATGTTCGCCTCTTGCAGCGACCGGGCCTACGACGAGCATATCCGCATAGCGGACAGGGTGTACCAAAAGTCGATCGCCGACGCCGCGGCGGGCCGGGACGTGCTGATCGTCCTGGACTCGCTGACCCGGCTGGCGCGGGCCTACAATACGGCGGCCACGGGGACCAAGACGCTCTCGGGCGGACTGGACTCGCGCGCGATGGAGGTGCCGCGGCGCTTCTTCGGCGCGGCTCGCAAACTCGAGGAGGGGGGCTCGATAACGATCCTCGCGACGATCCTCGTCGACACGAACAGCCGCATGGACGAGGTCATCTTCCAGGAGTTCAAGGGGACCGGCAACATGGAGCTCGTGCTCTCCCGCCGCGCCGCCGAGGTGCGCGTCTTTCCGGCGATTCATGTGAAGAGCTCGGGGACCCGGCGCGAGGAGCTGCTGCTGCCCCCCAAGACGCTGGAGCGCGTCTGGGACCTCCGCCGCAAGCTGGCCAACTTTTCGGATCTCGAGGCGACCAAGTCGATCAACGAGCTCCTGCGGCAGTATCCGACCAACGAGAAGCTGCTGGCGGAGATCCAGGGAGGAACGTGAGGCCGGTCCGGGCTCCGCGTCTTGGCCGCTGGTCGCTGACGTTGCTGAGCGCGGTCGTGCTGTCCGCGGCGGTCCACGCCGGGCCCGGAGGGGATGGGGACGCCCTTCGACGTCTCGAGACGGACCCGTCACCGGCGGCCGCCGAGAGGCTTTCGGAGCTGTATCGCGGGACGGAGAGCCCGGATCAGCGCTTCTGGGTCGTTCAGGCGTTGGCCGTGCGCCTGAAAGAGCACGGCGACGCGGCGGCTCTCGAGACGCTGCTCGCCGCTTCCGAGGACGCCGACCCCGGCGTCCGGGGGCCGGCGCTGAGGGGCTTGGCCGGCTTCGGCTCGCTGCCCGAGAAAGCCGTGCGCGAGACCTGGCTGGCCCGGCTCGACGTGGCGGCGAGATCGGGGGCCCGCGACTCGGCTCCCGGCGTCCGCGGGGGGGCGGCGGATCTGCTCCGCGCCTTGCGTTTGTGGAAGGAGCCGGGGGCCCGGAAAACCCTGCCGCCCCCGGACGCGTCCGCGTCCGGGCTCCGGCTCCACGCGACGCGCGCCCTGCGATGGCTGTGGATAGTCGTCCTCCCTCTGGCCGCGCTCGTTTGGATCAAGATGGGGCTGCCCGTCTTCGACGGCGGCGTGGAGGAGGGGAGGTCGGCGAGCGCAGCCTGGAAGGTGCTTCGGCGACAGCGCGTCTTCCTCTGCGTGACGGCCCTGCTGTGGCTCTGCCTCGGCATGATCCTGGCGGGCTATGGATTCGACGCGCTGGTATGGCTCATCGGCCGCCCTCTCTACGCGGGTTCCGAGACGTGGTTCCGGGCTTATTTCGCCGCGGCGTTCTGTCTCTTCGGTCCAGGAGCGCTTCTCGCCGCCGGACTCGCCCGGCGTCCGGAAGGGTGCGCCGCGACGGCGTCTTTGCGGTCCCTGCCGTGGGTACTCGCTCTGTGCGGCGCGGTCTTCGCGGCGCTCGTCCCGGTTGAGGCCGTCTACCGCCTCCTGCTACGCGGCTATGCGCGGGGTGCTGGCGCGAAGTCACCCGCGAAGGTGCTCTTCTGGATCCTCGAGACCGGCAGTCTGCGCAGCGGCTATCTCGCCGCGGCCGTGATGGCCCGTGAGAGGCGGGGCCTGCTGCCCGCGCTGCAGCGGGGCAGCGCCCTGTTTCCCGCGGGACCGGAAGGTCTCGCCCAACGGGGCTTCGGCTTCGGCGCGTTCGATCCGCGATTCGCCCTTCTGGGAGCGGCCCCGGTGCTCGCGCTGCTCTGCGCCACGGTCGCGAAACGGCTGCCCGCCCACTGGAGCGTGCCGCTCCCAGTGGTCATTCTGGCGTGCAGTCTATGGGCCTGGGGCGTTCTGGCGGGGATTCTGTTCGCGGTCTTGCAGACTCTGGAGGGCGTCGGCGCCGCGGCGCGTTATCTCCGCGTTGCCGAGCCCCAGGGTCGGTTGCCGGGAGCTCTGGCGGGCCTGGCGGGGCATGAAGCGGAGACGGAAGATACGTAAGGAGGGAGCATGAGCGCGGAAGCGAAGCAGGCGATCCGTACAGAGGAGGCGCCCGCCGCCATCGGCCCGTACTCGCAGGCGGTGCGCGCGGGCGGATGGGTCTTCGTTTCGGGCCAGATTCCTCTGGAGCCGGCTACGGGAGAGATGGTCGAGGGCGGCGTGCGCGAGCAGACGCGCAGGGTCCTCGACAACCTCGCCGGGGTGCTGAAAGCGTGCGGTCTCGACTTTCGGGATGTCGTGAAGACGACGGTGTACCTCAAGGACCTGTCGCAGTTCGGCGAGATGAACGCGGTCTACGCCGAGGCTTTCCCGACGCCGGCGCCGGCGCGCGCCGCGGTGGAGGTGAGCGCCCTGCCGAAGGGAGCCCTCATCGAGATCGAGGCCGTCGCTCGGGCACGCGGGGCTGAAGACGGTCGCTGATGGGGATCCGCCGCGACCAACAACTGCGCCGTACCGCGCGGGTGCTGGTCGCGGCGGCCGCTCTCGCGGCGTCTTCGGGTTGCGAGGCCTCGTTCGTGGAGACGCGGCGTCGCGTCCGCGGTCCGGTCCCCGAGGTCGGCCTGATCGACCCGGGAGGGGGCCATGCGCGCTACGCGCTGAAGGGGCCGGTCTGGCTGGTCCGGAAGCGTCGCGCGAGGGCGTTCAGGAAGATGGCGGGGTATTGCGAAGGCAAGGACCTGATCCGGATCCGCAAGGAGTACTCACGGGACGACGCCGTGACCCCGTTCCAAGCGAGCGATTTGGACCCGGCCAAGCTTTTGGAATCCGGGCATTACAAGGTGGAGAGCTACCGCCACATCATCTTCGAATGCATAAGGGAGCCCTGATCAAGGTCATCTCGGGCGGGCAGACCGGCGTGGATCGCGGGGCGCTCGACGCCGCTATCGAGCTGGGACTGCCGTGCGGGGGGGCGGCGCCCAAGGGCCGGCGGGCCGAGGACGGGAGGATCCCGGACCGCTATCCGGTGGTCGAATGCGCCTCGTCCGATTACTCCGTCCGCACGGAGCGCAACGTTATCGGCGCGGACGCGACGCTGATCCTCTGCCCGGGTGAGCCGACCGGCGGCACCCGGCTGACGGGCGAGCTCGCGCGCCGCCACGGCAAGCCGGTCTGCGTGGTGGACATCGACGGTCCGGAGGCGGCCGGGAGGGCGCGGGAATTCCTGCTCCGCGTGCGGCCCAAGGTGCTCAACGTGGCGGGGCCGCGCGAGTCCTCCCGTCCCGGGATCGCACTCAGGGCGCGGGTCCTGCTTCTGGAGGCGCTGGGGGACGTCGAATGAGCAGGCGCGCGGTCGTGCTGCTTTCGGGCGGCCTGGATTCCGCGACCTGCCTGTTCTGGGCGCGGGAGAAGGGTTACGGGACCGACGCGCTCACCGTGCGATACGGCCAGCGTCACGAGCGGGAGCGGCTCGCGGCCAGGCGCCTGGCCCGCGCGGCGGGATCCCGTTTCCACGAGATCCGGATGCGGCTTCCTTGGCTGAGCGTCAGCTCCCTGGTGGACCGGCGCAAGGGACTTCCCGACGTGCGGCCGTCCCGCATCGGGCGCGGCGCGATCCCCAGCACCTATGTCCCGGGCCGCAACATGATCTTCGTCGCCCTGGGGCTTTCGCTCGCGGAGTCCGTGGGCGCCGAGGCCGTCGTCGTGGGGGCGAACAGTCTGGACACCTCGGGCTATCCCGATTGTCGCCCCGAGTTCTATCGCGCCTTCCGGCGCGTCGCCGTCCTGGGGACCCGCCGGGGCTGCGAGGGAGCCCCCCTCCGCATCGAGGCGCCTCTGCTCCGCAAGGACAAGGCCGGCATCGTGCGGATGGCGCTGCGCCTGGGGGTGCCGCTCGGGCTGACCTGGTCCTGCTACCGGGGAGGGCGGCGGCCTTGCGGGCGCTGCGATTCCTGCAAGCTCCGGGCGAAGGGTTTCGCCGAGTCCGGCGTGGTCGATCCGGCTCCCGGAGGGGCGGCTTGATGGGCGCGAAGGCGCGTGAGGACCGGGCGCGGATCGTGGAGGTCTACTCCTCGATCCAAGGGGAGGGCTTGCGACTCGGCGAGCGGCAGATCTTCGTCCGACTGGGCGGCTGTAACCTTCGGTGCGACTACTGCGACGAGCCGGGCGCGCTTGGGCCGGCTTCGGGGAGGCTATGGGACCGCGAGCGGCTCCAGGGCAGGATCATGGCGCTGCAGAGCCGCCGCCGCCACGCGACGATATCGTGGACCGGGGGCGAGCCCCTGCTGCAGGCGGCCTTCCTGCGGGGAATGCTCGTCTGGGCGCGCGGACGGGGCTTCCAGAACCAGCTTGAGACCAACGCGGTGCTGCCGGAGGCGCTGGCTCGCGTGAGGGGAATCCTGGACGCGGTCGCGGTGAACATCAAGCTGCCGTCGGCCGTGGGCCGCCCCCTCTGGAGCGCGCATGCCGAGTTCCTGCGCGCCGTGCCCGCCGGCGGCTTCGTGAAAGTGGTCCTGACCGACGCCTCCGCGTCGGAGGAGTGGGAACGGGTCATCCGGCTTATGGAGGAGAACGCCCCGCGGTTGCCGCTGATCCTGCAGCCGGCGACCCCCGTGCCATCGACCCGCCACGCCGGTCGGAGCGTGGGCACGATCCCTCCGGAGCGCGCGCTGGCGTTCTTGTGGGCGGCGCGGTTTCGGCTTGGCGAGGTCCGGCTCATCCCCCAGTGGCATCCGGTCTGGGGCATGCGTTGAGAGTATCCGGGCGGAGCATCAAGAGGGGCCATGGGTAGCTGCTGGGGGTGCGGGCGCGAGCTTTTCGGAGCGGATTACGCGCGTTCGGAGAGCTGTCCGGGTTGCGACACCGACACGCGCGTGTGCCGCAACTGCGCCCTCTACGACGCCGGCTGCGGCAACGACTGCCGCGAGGAGCGGGCCGAGGTGGTCGTCGACAAGACGCGCGCCAATTTCTGCGAGTTTTTCCGGCCCAATAATCCGGAACCGGCCGGCGAGCCGAGACGGACCTCCGGGGCCGGCGACGCGAAAGCGTCTTTCGAGGCGCTCTTCAAGAAGAAGCACCAGCCCTGAAGAAGCACCCTGGGCCTTGACAAAATCCGGGACCCGGTTATACTTGTAGCGGGCGGGGCTGGTGGTCTGTTTCGGCCCGTGCCCGAGTCGGAGACGTCGTGGACGTCCCCTGCTGAGGGCCCGGCGGGGAAGCAAAGGGGGCACGAGAGCTGAAGAGGAGAGCTCTGGTGCCCCTCGTCTTATTCCCCCAGGTCTTTCGGGCCATTTGGGATAGGCCGTAAGACGGCGGGCGATTGGGTCTAAGGGCTTAGTGCCCGGCCGGTCCCGGCTGGTACAATACCAATAATGACGCGCTTGTCCCTTCACCGCACGGTCGCCGTGCTGGTGGTGGCCATGTCCTTCACGGCCGCCGCCTGGGCGGAGACTCTCGACGGCCTCAATTCGCTGTTCGCGAGCGGCGAGCTTGCGGCCCGGACGGCCAATCCCGCCTCCGCCAAGCGCGGGGCCGGGAAGGGTTTTGATGACCCCATCCCGGGGCAGAGCTACTCCCTACCCCTTGTCCACGTCCCCGAGGGAGCCGCCGTCCGCGAACGGACGGCCAACCTTCACGTGGGCCAGCAGAACGGCGGGAAGCTCCGGATCGGTGAACCCCCCTCCCCGATCGGAAAGGACGGCCGACTCAAGGCTCAGGGAATACCGGGCAGGCTGTGGTGGACGCTGGGCGCGGCCGTGACGGGCGCGGGGGTGGGCTTCCTCGTCGGAGGACCGGTGGGCGCCCTTATCGGGGCGGCGCTACTCGGCCTCGCCGGCTTTTTCTTTGGGGGCTGATTCCCAAAAAAAGAAGAGGGCGCGATAACTTGGGTCTCTGGTATGGACCGTTATTCGCGCCCTCGAACCCTCCGCCGATCTGGTACGGCTTTGCACCCACTCGGCGGCACTTTTAGTATAACCCATTTCCGCCGCTCGTCAAGACCTATTTTTGGGGAATTTCGGCACAAGATTTCGGCCTTGATTTTGGGCTTGCCGGCGCTATAATCTTGAACTCACGGCCGCGCGAGCGGGGGAGGAAGATCATGAGAGTTATAGGCGCACGTTCACTCTGGATGGTCGCGGTGGCGGGCCTGTTGCTGTTCGCGCACGCTCGGCGGCCGGATTTCGGAAGGACGGCCCAACCCCCCGCTTCGGACGATGGCGCCCAGGCGCGAGACCCCGTCAAGGGGGCCGAACGGCGCGGGCTCGACAAGCCGCCGGTCGCTCCGCGACACGAGAAGCGCAGGCTTCATACCGCGGCCGAGTTGGCGCGCGACCTCCATGAGGTGGTGGAGTTCCTCGAGCACGGGCAAGCTTATTTCCGGGCCTACCGGAAGGGGACCCACAGCCTCGAAGAGAACGAGCGGTTCCTGCGGTTCCTCGAGAGTTACGAGGCCGAGCTCGGACTCGCGAAGAAGGAGGTCGATACCCTGCGCGAGTGGATCTACGAGCGGGGCTCGCTCGAGGCGGCGACGGAGCCCTGAGGCCGCTTCCAGGCGATTGCAGGCCCCGGAAGACTTTCGCCACGGGCTGCTAGAGGGGCGGGGGGGCGGGGCGTCCGAAGCGGCGGGCGAGCTCGCCCCGGTCCAGCGAGAGCATCGTCGGGCGCCCATGCGGACAGCAGGTGGCGTCCTTGCATCGGCGCAGGTCCTCCAGCAGGCGCACGGCTTCGCGAGCGGTCAGCGGATCGTGGGCCTTCACCGCGGCCTTGCAGGCGATCGTGGCCGTCGCGTCGTACCGGACGTCGGCCGCGGCCGGGCCGGGCGCCAGCAGGCCGTCGAGCAGGCTGTGGACCATCTCCCTGACGTCTTTCGCCTTCCGGAACAGGGCCGGCACGCTCGTGACGTGCAGGGTGGTCTTCCCGAACGGCTCCACCGCGAAGCCGGCGCGCAGGAGGCGGCCCTTTCTGGAGAGCACGTCGGCGATGGCCGACGCCGGGAGCTCGACGGGTAGGGGCAGCATGAGCTTCTGGACCGATACCGCCCCCGATTCGATCTCGGTCAGGTAGCGTTCGAATAGCACGCGCTCCTGGGCCGCGTGCTGGTCGATGACGAGCAATCCGCCCTCGGCCTCGAACACCAGATAAGCGCGCTCGATCTGCCCGAGAAAGCGCGCGGAATCGGCATCGGCGAACCATGGGCGCGTCTCGGGCGTCCGGAGGGCGTGCTCCGGCGCTCCGGCGCTCGGCGGCGTGGGGGCGTAGGCCGCGGTCCCCTCCCGCACGCGCCCGCCCGAGGCCTGGAAGTCGTGTCGAAGTCCCGGGAGGGAGCCAACGCCGCCCGCCCTCCAGTGGCCGTGCGGCGGCGGAGCCGCGGCCGCGCGGGCCACGGCCGGATGTCCGCCCTTCAGCGTCGGGATGCCCTTGGACTCCAGCAGGGCTTTTGACAAAGCCCGGACGACGGCTTCGAACACTTCCCCGTCGTTCCGGAAGCGTACTTCGCGTTTCGTGGGGTGGACGTTCACGTCGATCCGGTCGGGCGGGATCGACAGGCAGACGACGGCCACCGGATGGCGGTTCTTCGGCCGGAAAGGCTCGTAGGCGCGATACAGCGCCTGTTGGGCCGTCCGGTTCGTCACGGACCGCCGGTTCACTAGGCAGAACTGCAGGGTCCGGGAGGCGTGGAGCGCGTCCGCGGGCGAGACGAACGCGGATACCGACAGCCCGCCCGAGGCCGGGCCGGCCTCGGCAAACAGCATGCCGTCGCCGTGCGTGTCGCCGAGCACCTCGCGGACTCGCTCCCGCATCGCAGAGGGGCCCTCCAGCCCTTTGTGCGCGGGGAAGCGGAGCAGCGCGCGCCCTTCGGACTTGTAGGTGAACGCGACGCCGGGGTTGGCCAGCGCGGCCTCTTCGAGGACCCGGGCTAGGCGTCCCCGCTCGGACGCGGCGGACTTCAGGAACTTGCACCGGGCCGGCGTGTTGAAGAATAGGTCGCGTACCTCGACGGCCGTCCCCTGCGCCGGGGGGGCCTCGCGCTCCGCGATGAGCCTGCCGCCCCGCATCTCGACCCGCCAGCCCTTGCCCGTGCCGCGGCGGCAGCTGGTGAGCGAGACCTTCGCGACGGCGGCGATGGAGAATAGGGCCTCTCCGCGAAAACCGAAGGTCGAGAGGGTCTCGATGTCCGAGAGCCTCGCGATTTTGCTCGTCGTGTGGCGTTCGAACGCGGCCCGGCAGTCCACGGGCCCCATGCCGACCCCGTCGTCCGAGACCCGCACGAGCTGCCGGCCGGCCCCCAGGACCTCGACCGATATCTTCGAGGCGCTCGCGTCGAGCGCGTTCTCGAGCAGCTCCTTGAGCACTGAGGCGGGCCGCTCGATGACCTCTCCGGCAGCGATCCGGCGGGCCACGTCGGCGGGGAGCGGACGCACGACGGATGCCGTCATAGCTGCTTCTTCCACGCGGAGAGCTTCTCCAGGGCCGCGAGGGGGGTCAGGTCGTTGGGGTCGAGCAGGCGGATCTCGTGGAGCACCGGATGCTCGTCGAAGAGCGGCAGGCTCGGCTGCTCCGGAGACCGCTTGGCAGAGAACGGGAGCGGCGTCGCGCGCGCCTCGTTCTCGAGGCCGTGCAGGATCTCCCCGCGCGCGGCTCAGACAGCTCTGAGGGACGCCGGCCAGCTCGGCGACGTGGATCCCGAAGGAGCGGTCGGCCGGTCCGGGTGAGATCTTATGGAGGAAGATGACCTCGGTGCGCCCCTCGGCGTTGGTCCACTCGCGCGCTTCGACGTTGATGTTGTGCACGCCGGGCAGAAGGTCGGCGAGCTCGGTCAGCTCGAAGTAGTGGGTGGCGAAGACGACGCGCGGCCCGCGCGGCCTAAAATCCTCCGTGGAGGAGGCCTCGGCCTTGGCCGCCCCCGCCTTGTTGAGATGCTCGATGACGGCCCACGCGATCGAGATCCCGTCGTAGGTCGACGTCCCCCGCCCGACCTCGTCGAGGAGGACCAGGCTGCGCAGGGTCGCGTCCTTGAGAATGTGGGAGGTCTCGCGCATCTCGACCATGAACGTCGACTCGCCGCGGGCGAGCTGGTCCTTCGAGCCGATGCGGGTCAGGATCTTGTCGACGACGCCGACGCGGGCCGATTTGGCCGGCACGAAGCTGCCCATCTGCGCCATGATCGCGATGAGCGCGTTCTGGCGCAGGAAGACCGACTTGCCGCCCATGTTCGGGCCGGTCAGGATCATCGCCTGCGGGTCGGCCCCATCCAGCGCGATGGAGTTCGGGACGAAGGTCCCTGACGGCAGCGCCGCCTCGACGATCGGATGACGCCCGTCCTCGATCCTCAGCTCGTAGGAGAGATCCACCTCCGGCTTCACGTAGTCGTTGTCGGAGGCGGCCTCGGCGAGAGAGTGGAGCACGTCGAGCTCGGCGATGAGGGCCGCGAAGCGGCTGACGGCGTCATCGTGACCGAGGACGTCGCCGCGTAGTTTCTCGAACAGGCCCGCCTCGATTCGGAGGATCTTATCCTCGGCGCCGAGGATCTTGACCTCGAGCTCCTTGAGCTCGGAGGTGATGTAGCGCTCGGCGTTGGTCAGCGTCTGCTTGCGCAGGTAGCGGTCCGGGACTTTGGCGGTGTGTGTCTTGGTGACCTCGATGTAGTAGCCGAAGACGGAATTATAGCCGACCCTCAAAGACGGGATGCCGGTCTCGCCGCGCTCACGATCCTCGAGGCGCTTGAGGATTTTGCGGCTGTCGGTCTTGACGGCACGGAGCTCGTCCAGAGTCTTGTCGACCCCGGCGCGGATAAGACCCCCGTCCGCGAGCTTCGCGGGCGGGTGGTCGACGAGCGCCCGGTCCAGGAGCGCCCGGGTCTCTTTGAGGGGCTTCTCGATCTCGGAAAGGCCGTCGGCCGCCGAAGCGAGCGCCGAGGCGAAGGAGCCGTCCTTGAGCCACGCCTCGAGGGAGCGGATATGAAACAGCGAGTCGCGCAGGGCGGCCAGGTCGCGCGGCGTCGCCGAGCGAGTCGCCATCCGGTTGATGACCCGTTCGAGGTCCGCGATCTCCTCGAGGAACCTCCTTAGCTTGCCGCGGGCGATGCTGTTTTCCACCAGCTCCGACACGCAGCTGAGGCGCCGCTCGATCTCGGGCAGCTCGGTCGAGGGGTGAAGTATCCAGTGCTTGAGCTTTCGGCTTCCCATGGGCGTGCAGGTCCTGTCGAGCACCCCCCAGAGCGTGTGCTTGCGGCCGCCGTCGACCGAATCGACGAGCTCCAGCGTCCGGATCGCGGCCTCGTCGAGCTGCATCTCGGGCAGCGACTCCCGGTACCGCGGGCGGAGGATGTCCTTCAGGTGCGTCTGGGTCGCCGACAGGTAGCTGCGCGTGGTGAGGGCGGCCTTGAGCGCCAGCTGCCGGTTCTGCCAGATATCCCGGTTCGGCCAGGCATCCGGGACCGCGCTTTCCGAGAGGGTCCGCTTCCATTCCGAGATGACGGTCCGCGGGCTCAGGATGTGCCTGAGTCGGAGCTCCTCCACGGCCTTTTGGGGGGCCAGCAGCTCCGCGGGATCGAGCTTGGCGAGGATCGAGTAAAGCTGCAGGTGGTTGTGGTCGCCGATGGCCTGGGTGGCCCAGAACTCCCCGGTCGAGACTTCGGCGCAGGCGAGGCCCCAGCCCACGCTGTCGACCTCGAGGGTGACCAGGTAGTTTGTCGCGGCTCCCTGGAGGAGCTCATCCTCGACGATCGTCCCCGGCGTCACCACCCGCGTGACGGCTCGCTGCACGATGCCCTTGGCTTGGGACGGGTCCTCCACCTGGTCGGCGATGGCGACCTTGTACCCGGCCTTCAGGAGCTTGGCGAGGTAGTTCGCGTGCGAATGGTGGGGCACTCCGCACATCGGGGTGCCCTGGCGTTTGGTCAGGACGACGCCCATGATGGGGCTCGCCTTCTGGGCGTCCTCGTAGAAGAGCTCGTAGAAGTCGCCGAGACGGAAGAAGAGGATGGCGTGCGGGTGGGCGGCCTTGAGCGTCTTGTATTGCCTCATCAGGGGGGTGTCGGCGTGCGTTCTCTCGCCCCCCTGCTTCCCGACGGCTGGCATGACGATATTCTACCAAATTCCGACGAGGGCCGAATTCAGCGGTCCAAGCGCTTTGCGCTTGGACCGCTGACACCTTTGCGTCGTGAAGAGGCTCTAACCGCCTTCGGCGGGCGGCGGGGCGCATCCTCCTGATAACCCCGGTTCGCCGAGGGGGCTGAGAGCTCCCTCTCCCCGGGGGAGAGGGGCGGGGAGCGGGGCACATCCTCTTGATAACCCAGAGGTGCTAGCGCCGGTCGGCGCTCCGCGCGACCGGCGCTGACTTCAGGCCTGCGGCTGACTGGGGACTTTGATGGCGTCGAGGCGGGCGCGGAACTCGGCGACCGAATGGATCCGCTGCTCGGGGTCGGGCTCGAGGGCGTCGTCGATGAGCGAGTCGAGCTCCTCCGGGAGGCCGGAGGTCACGCGCGAGGGCCGCGCGTAGCGTTTATTGAGTTTCGAGCCCGTCGTGCTCGGGGCGGGGTAAGGGCGCTGCCCGGTCGCCATCTCGTAGAGGCAGGCGCCGAGCGAGAATACGTCGGACTCCTTGCGGACGACCCCTTCCTCCTGCTCGGGAGCCATGTACTGCGGGGTCCCGGCGACGGTCCGCGTCTGCGTGGATTTCGCCAGGGCGTCCTTCGCCTGGCGGGCGATGCCGAAATCCATCACTTTCACGATCCCGTCTTTATCGACCATGATGTTGGAGGGCTTCAGGTCGCGGTGGACGACGCCTTTCTTGTGGGCGTACTCCAGAGCGTTGCAGACGCCGCGCAGGACGTACTGCGCCTCCTTCAGCCCGAGGCGCTTCCTGCTCGCCAGCAGCTCGTCGATCGTCCGGCCCTCGACGTACTCGAAGACCAGGTAGAGGTTCCCCCCGTCCTCAAGGATCGAATGGATGTCCACGATGTTCGGGTGGTGCAGGCCCGCGACGATGCGGGCTTCCTGCAGGAAGTGGGCCCGCTCGCGCTTGTCGAGCTGTATCTCCTCGCGCATCTTCTTGATCGCGACCTTGCGCCCCAGGGCCTTGTCCGTCGCCTCGTAGACGACGCCCATCCCGCCGTTGCCCAGCGTCCGGAGGACCTGGAAGCCGGCCTCGAGCCCCGGCCCGGCCGCGAGCGCCCCGGCGGGTTCTCCGCCCCCCGTGAGCTTGGAGAGCAGGGTCCGCCCGCCCCGCCCGCCCGTGACGATATGGAGCAGGCCGATGGCGATCAACAGGCCGCCGCTCAAGGAGCTCACCAGCACCACGAAGAAGCGGCGGTTGCGTCCTGGCTCCGCAGGGGCCGGCCGCGAGGCCTCCGCGCCCCCGGCGGCCAGGCTGAATGCGTATTTTTCGGCGAGCTCGCGCAGCTCGTCCTGGAACTGTGGATTGAGCTCGGCCGCCTGACGGTAGTCGGCGATCATCCCGGCCAAGTCCCCGAGGTTCTCCTTGGCTCGGGCGCGGTTTCGCAGGGCGTAGGCGTCCTTCTGGTCGATTGCGAGCGCGCGGTCCGCGTCGGCCAGCGCCTCATGGTGCCGTCCGAGCTGGAGATAGGCCGCGGCGCGCGCATCCAGGGCCGGGGCGTGGCGCGGGTCCATCGAGAGGACCTTGGTGGCGTGGGCGACGGCCTCCGGATAGTTCCCCGTCATGTTCTCGGCGGCCGCGCGCATGTAGCGGGCCTCGACGTGGTTGGGGCTGCGCGCGAGGGCCCGGTCCGTGATCTGGATCGCCCCGTGGTAGTCACCGAGCTTGATCTTGTTCGAGGCCTGCCGGGCCAGCGAGTCTACGATGCGGTCGGACGGGTCGGAAGGCGCCTCCGCGCGGAGCTCCACCGGAGGGGCCGCCTTCTGCGCGGCCTCGATCTGGTTGCGCTGCTGGACCATCGCCTCGTATTCTCGGGAAATCTTCTCGGCCGCGGCCCGCTGCTTCGCGTCCAGGCTCAGGTCGTCGGGCTTCGTGATCCGGCCGGCCGACAGCTTCGATATCTGGAACGCGGACTCGTTGTTCGCGTTGAGCGCCAAGGCGCGCTTCGAGTCCTCCAAGGCCTGAACGTAGTTGCCCATCTGGTAGTAGGCCAGCGCGCGCGTGGTGTAGGCCCGCTCGTCGTTCTCATGGGCGCGGGTAACGCGCGTGGCGCTTTGGGCCGCCTCCTTGAAACGGCCCATCCCCAATTGGGCGCCCGCCAGGTTGTTGAGGGCGTCGCGGACGACCGGACGCTTCGCGTTCTCGCCCCCGTCGCGCTGCCTGTCGAGGATTCTTCTGGAGACCCCGTGGCCGCACCGGTAGTTCTCCAGCCGGTTGCAGAGGTCCGCGACCTCGTTGCTGATGCGGTCGTAGGTCTCCGGCGGCACCCCCTCCGGCGGCGGCCGAGTAAAGAGGGTTTCGAACACGGGAGCCTCTTGGCTCAGGATCTGTACTTGCTCCTCCTCCGTCTTGGCCGCGAGGACTTGCTCGCTGATCTTCTGGACGGCGGCCGCGAACTCGGCGGCCTCCTCGCTGACGGCGGCCCCCACACTCTGCACCGCGTCCGTCACGCCTCTTTGGACGGCCTTATGGCCGACGCCCTCGACTCCGATCTCGCCGGTGGCCTCGGCGCCGACTTCGACGCTCACCTTGGGCGAGCTCAAGTCCTTCTCCCGCTCATCCTCTATCACGGCTTTCTGGACCTGCTGGTTGATTCCGGTGAGAATGGCGAGAAGCGGGGTCGAACCGCCGGCCTGCGCGGTCAGCTGCGGCGCCAGGAGCAGGGCCGCCAGGAAGGGCGAGAAGAGTCGGGACAAGGAGCGTTTCATTGTCGGATACCACTCCGTCGAGGGGTTATTAAAAGTGTAAAGACGGCGTAATCGGTTGTCAAGGGACCTTTAGGGAGGGCGTCAGGCTTTGAGTTTTGTGACTAAACCCATTCTTGCGGCGAGGAATAAGTCACAAAACTCAAAGCCCTTAGACGCCCTTAACGCAGGCGTTTGAGGGTGCGCTTGTAGGTGCGGTAGAGGGACGTGGTCTTCCGGCCGGGGCGGAGCATCTGCTGGAGCGTTGGCCAGAAGAATCCGCCCCCGACGCTCGCGGGGATGGCCGCCGCGGACCCGGCGAAGAGGACCACGAGGTCCTTGCGCGCATCCTGCATGTCTCTGGGCAGGGTGCCGGGCTTCAGCCACCAGTAGCCCGGGGACTCCTTTTTCGCGTCGTCGCCGAAGCTCCAGCCCCCGAGCATGAGGCGCTTCTCCGGGAAGAGGCGATGCAACTCCCGGAACACCGGACCGAAGGCGAGGCCGAGCGGGTGGCGGTGAGGGTAGACGCTGAGGGCCACGACGTCGATGCCTCTGCCGAAGCCGCGCGGCGTGCTCCAGCGCAGCCAGGAGAGCAGCCCGTGCCGGGCATCGGGGGCCGTGCCTTCCCACCAGTGGAGGGTGGCGACGGTCTCAAGCGAAGCGTCGATGCGTTTCACCTCGACGGCGGCCCTCTGTATCGACAGCAGGACGGTCTCGTCGGAGAGGGGGCCCCCGGCGCCGCCGAGCCAGGTCCCGTTCGGCTCGCTGGCGATCTCCCAGCTTCGGATGCGGTCCTTGAAATGCCGGACGAGGTTGCTGGTCCGCTCCCGGTATAGATCGGGCGTGACGTCCCCGGGCCAGAGCATGCTGTCGAGGACCGAGCCCATGACCCGGACCTTCCTGCGTACCAGCGCCTCCACGAGCTTGTCGTAGAGGTTGAAGGAGTTCCTCCGGGCGTAGGAGAAGTCCTCGGGGTTCGACCGGAAGGGAAGGCGCACCCAGTCGGCCCCGGCGTCGGCCACCTTCTTGGCGATCCAGTCGTACTCTTTGATCCGGTCCACGACCGTTTCGTCGAGCGTAAGCCCCCGTCGGAGCCGGGGCCCGTGTTCCGGGTCCCGCAGGACCTGCCGGCCGTGCTCGAAGAGGATATGCTGCCAGGCGGTTGAGATCTCCGTCAGAGCCTTATCGAAGAGCCGCGCCTGCTCCCTCCGGGCGCGGGCGGCCCGCGCTTCCGCGACCGCGTTCTTGGCTCGGTCCGCAAGGCCGCGCGTCTGCGGACCCGGCTCGTAGCGCGGCTCCCAGCGCGTGGTCCGCTCCTTGAGCGACTCCTGCATGTGCCGGTAGGCGCAGAGCGCGATCTGCTCGTTGAGCAGGATGCTCTGGCCCTCACCGTAGCCTTGGCTCTCCCCGTCGAGAGAGACCGTCGAGAAGCCGTCCTCGGCGACCGGCCAGGGCATGCTGACGCGGACCCGCTCGGCGCCTTCCCAGGCCCAGGCCGGCGTCGTGGAGCCGGCCACCCACCACGGCCGGCCGGGAGCCTCGCGGCCCTCGAGGTCGGTGAGGTAAAGGCCGCTTTCTTCCGGAGGGACGCCGGTCTCCTTCCGGGCGGCCGGCGCGATGTGCCGGAGGAGCGCCCCGGCGTCCATGAGCCGGCCTTCGGCGTCGTAGGCGGTGACCCGCAGGGACCCTCCCCGCGCCGCGAGTCCGGGAAGGAGGAGGAGAACGGCGATCGCGATGGGTCGCGTCGGGAACGACGGTGGCGCGTTTTGTTCCGCACGTCGCTCGGGCGTGCCCATCGAGCTAAGGTAACAAAAACGCGCCGAGGGATTCCAGGCGCTTCCCCCGCAAATCCCGCCGCCGCAAATTTGTTATAATCTGTATTCTTTAAAAATAGGAGTTTCCACTCGTATGGCCGCTTATGACGTGATCGTCGTGGGGGGAGGCATCATCGGGACCGCCTCCGCCTATTGCCTGTCCAGGCGAGGCCATAAGGTCCTCGTCATGGACCAAGTGGCCATCCCCAACCCTCAAGGCTCGTCGGACGATCACGCCCGCATGTTCCGGCTCACGCATGGGAAGGACTCGTTCTATACGGAGCTCGCTCTCAGGACCCAGCCGCTCTGGAAGCAGTTCCAGCACGATACGCGCGTCGAGCTCCTGCTTCAGAACGGGATGCTGGAGCTGGCCGTCGGTCCCGGGCGCTACGAGGAGGCCTCCTACAACGTCCTCCGCGAGATGCGGATCCCGGTCGAGAAGCTGAAACCCAAGGAGGTCTGCGAGCGCTACCGCATGCTCAAGCCGCGCTCGTTCCGCTTCGCGGTTTTCCACCCGGACGGCGGCATGGTCTGGGCGAAGAAGGCCATCGAGACCTTCGCCCGGGGCGTGGAGAAGAGCGGGGGACGGCTCGAGCCCGGCGTCCGGATCGCCAAGATCCTCAGGACCAAGGCCGGCGTCCAGGGCCTGCGGGACGCGAAAGGCAAGACCTGGAGGGCCGCCAATTACGTCTTCGCCTCCGGCGCGTGGACCAAAGAGATCCTTTCCGAACTGGGCGTCCCGATGACGATCACCCAGCAGGAATGCCTGTACCTCCGGCCGCCCCGGAACCAGGGGCGCTACCGGCCGGCCCACTTCCCGGTCTTCGCGGTGGCCGCGAAGGGGGTCCACGGCTTTCCCGTCCACATCCACGGCTTCCTGAAGATGGGCTGCCACCGCAAGGGCCCGGTGAAGCGCAATCCCGCGATGCCGGTGCCCCCGGACGACGGTTATGAGCGGAAGTGCCGGGCTTTTCTCAAGGGCTTCATCCCGGACCTGGCCGATTTCGCGGATATGGAGGGGAGGGCGCACTACTACACGCGCATCTCCGACGGGGATTTCCTGCTCGACCGGCTGCCCGGCACGCCCAACGCGTGGGTGGCGGCCGGTTTCGGGGGCAACGGCCCGATGTTCGCGCCGCTCGTGGGCCGGACGGTCTCGCAGCTCGTGAGCGGGGAGAAGCCCGGGATCAATCTGCACCGCTTCCGCATCGGCCGGCTGCGCCTGCGTCCTGAGAAGTCCTGGCGCTAGCTGCGGGCGCTGGAAGGGCAACGGCATCCTTGCGACGGGATTCTTGATAACTCGAGGTGTAAGCGCCGCAAGGCGAGCTTGCGGCGCTGAATTACCGGGCGCGCAGGACGCTCGCGCCGGTCCACGCGCCGCCCCACGCGTATTCGAGGAGGGCCCGCCAGGGCCCGAAGGCGCTTCGCGCCGCCGACCGGAGGCGGTCCAGGGGGCCGGGGGCGGCTGGCGGGAGCGACACATCCGGCATCGAGAAGGCCGGGGCTTGGGCGGGATAACGTCCCGAGGGCGGGAACCAGTTGCGGCGGACGGAGTAGCGCCCATCGGAAGAGAGGGATCGGCGTCCCGCCCCGGGCTCCCCGGAATCGCGGAGGGACCGCGGGGCGGCGTCGAACGCTTTCCCGAGGGCCGCGTGGCGGTCCTCGACCGTGCTTGTCCGGCGCACGGCGATCACGGTCAGGGCCGCGTTCCGGAGGGCGTTGTGGCCGGCCGCGGGTGTCGCCCCGGCGCCGAGGACCAAGACGCCCGCCAGAAAGGAGGCGCACCAGCTTCGAAGGCACCGCATATGGACATTTTAGCCGAATCGCCGCCGCTTCCGGAGGGGCCTTCGTCCCATCCAGGCCGCGCATTTCGGCCCAGCGCGGGATGGGCCCTTGGTCTTCTGCTGGCGCTGGCTTCCCGGCTCCCCGCGGCTCCCGCCGGCGAGCCCGACGCGTCTGCCGAGGAACCCGGGCGAGACGCGGCGCGGCGCGTGGAGTTCGTGGCCGCGGACAAGGTCCGCATCGCGGCCGATTTCCACGTTCCGGCCGAGGGGGGCGCGGTGTTCGTGCTGCTGCACGGGCTCGGGGCGGGCCGCGGCGAATGGGGGACGTTCTCCGCGTTACTTGCCGAGCGCGGCTGGGGCAGCCTGGCGCTGGACGCCCGCGGGCACGGCGAGTCCGGCGGTCCGCGCTACACGACGTTCGACGAGCCGGAGGACTGGGCCAAGATCGAGATGGACCTGGCCGCGGCGGTCAAGTTCCTGGATGGGGAGGGGATCCCGCCGCGGCGCGTCGTCCTCGCGGGCGCGAGCATCGGCGCCAACCTGGCGCTGCGGGCGGCGGTCCGGCAGCCGGCGGTGCCGTTCGCGATCCTGCTTTCACCCGGCTACGACTATCAAGGGATTCTCATCCGGGAGCCGGTCCTCGCCTTCGACCGGCCCCTGATCATGGCCGCGTCGCTCAACGACCCCTACGCTCTCAGGTCGGCGGAGGTCGTCTCCCACTTCCTGCGGCACCGCGAGAGCTGGCTGCTGCGCGCGGTCTCCGGGCACGGCGTGGGGATGCTCGAGGGCCGGGAGAACCGCGCCTTCGTGCGGGAGCTGATGAAGCGGATCGAGGAGAAGGTCGCCGCTAAGATTTTCCCTTCTTCGCCTTCAGAAAAGCCGACATCTCCTTGAGGTACTGCTTCACCTTCCCGAGCTCGCCGTAGCTGATGCGGACTCCCCGCTTCGACCAGCCCTTGTAGACGCCGTCGTCGACCCACTCCCGGAAATCGATCCCCGTCGTGTCCTGGTAGATCGTGATCCGGACGACGAGCTCGACGCCCGTCTTCTTCGGGAAGCGCCCGAGCTCGACGTCTTCCGTGCTCTCCGGCTCCGACGGCAGTTTCTCGAGCGCCTCGAGGACGCTCCCGAGCAGGCCGACGTTCATCGTCAGCCCGGAGCGCGTGGGGCCGGCGTAGTTGTCGCGCTTGACGAAGGTCCGGATCGAGGCGTAGGGGTAGCCCTTGTACTCGTCGACGTAGAACCGGACCTCCGACGATTCAGTGACGGGGATCGTGCCGACTTCCTTGAGCGGTTTGAACTCGCGTGCCTCCGCCATAGAGTCCTCCCTGCGTGCCGCCGCTGGGCGGCTATTCGTTTGTGTTGTCATGCCCTCTTGTACGAACGAGGACGCCATCAGTTCCCTGCGAACGTCACCATGATATCAAATAGCGCGCGCGGCCGACCGAGCGCTACCGCGAGGAAGACCCGGCCCCCGCGTGGCCATCGGGCGAAAATGATACGATAAAGGCGTGAGAATTCCCGTGGAGACGAGGTTCCTGCGCGCCTGCCGGCGCAAGCCCGTGGACGCGACCCCGGTATGGTTCATGCGGCAGGCCGGTCGCTATCTGCCCCAGTACCGGCGCCTGCGCGCGCGATATTCCATGCTCGAGCTCTGCGAGAGCCCGGAGGCGGCGGCCGAGGTGACTCTGCAGCCGGTCCGCCTCCTCGGGGTGGACGCGGCGATCCTTTTCGCCGACATCCTGCTGCCGCTTCGTCCGATGGGCTTGCGCCTCGCGTTCCTCAAGGGGGAGGGACCCGCGGTCACGCCGCCGGTGCGCGCGGCGCGGGACGTGGAGCGCCTGCGGGAGCCCGATCCGCGAGAGGGGCTGGGCTTCGTCCTGGAGACGGTCAGGACCGTGCGCAGGGAGCTCGACGGCGAGGTCCCTTTGATCGGATTCGCCGGCGCGCCCTTCACTCTGGCCAGCTATATGATCGAGGGAGGGCCCTCCCGGGACTACCGCCATACGAAAGCGATGATGCGCGCCGCGCCGGGGCTCTGGCGAAGCCTGATGACGAAGCTGGCCGGCGTGACGGCCGAGTATCTCAAGGCGCAGGTCGCGGCCGGGGCTCAGGCGGTCCAGCTGTTCGACAGCTGGGTGGGGGCCCTGTCGAAGACGGATTACGAACGGTTCGTCCAGCCGTATTCGGCCCGCGTGCTGCGGGCCGTCGCGCGGACCGGCGTGCCCGCGGTCCATTTCGGGACGGGCACGGCGCCTTTCCTCGAAAGCTTCCGCGACGCCGGCGGCGACGCCATCGGTGTGGACTGGCGCCTGCCGCTCGACGAGGCCTGGAGGCGCGTGGGGCGCGGGCGGGCGATCCAAGGGAACCTCGACCCGACGCACCTGCTTCTGCCGCTCGGGGCGCTGAAGCCCGCGGTCCGGGACGTGGTCCGCCGCGCCGGTGGACGCCCCGGGCACATCTTCAACCTGGGGCACGGCGTCCTGCCTCAGACCCCGCCCGGCCACGTGCGGGCGGTCGTGGACTGGGTGCACGAGTGGACGTCTCGATGATGGGCGCACGACGTGTGGCGGTCCTGCTTATGGCGTATGGAGCCCCCGAGAGCCTCGAGGACATCCCGGCGTTCCTGCGCGCGGTCCGCGGCGGCCGGCCCGTCCCGGATGAATTGGCCCGGGACGTCGCCGAGCGCTACCGGAGGATGGGGCGGAGCTCGCCGCTCGTCGACATCACCAAGGCCCAGGCCGGGGCGCTGCAGGCGCGGCTCGACGGCGAGAAGGGCGATTTCGACGTGTACGTCGGCATGCGGCATTCGGAGCCGACCATCGCCTCCACGGTCGAGCGGATGTCGGCGCGGGGCCACGAAACGGTCGTGGCGCTGCCGATGACGCCATACCGTTCGCCGATGAGTTTCGACGCCTACATGGGATCGCTCTCCCGCGCGGTCGCCGAGCGGGCCGCTTCTTTGGAGATACTCCCGGTGCGCGGCTGGAGCGACCACCCCCTGCTGATCGAGGCCTTCGCCGAACGGATCGGCGAAGCCTCCGCGCGGATCCCGGCGGCCATGCGCGCCGGCACCGTTCTACTGCTCACCGGTCATAGTCTGCCCAAGCGCTCTATGACGGCGGATGACCCTTACTCCCGGCAGATCGAGGCCACCGCCGGGGCGGTCGCGCGCAAAGCCGGGTACGGCGACTGGCGTTTCGCCTACCAGAGCGCGAGCCGCGTAACCGACCGAGCGTTACCGCGAGGAAGTGTGACCGAGCCTTCCGGTGACCGAGGGTTAACCCGAGGAAATGCCGCCTCCGAGGGCGTGGGCGCGGCCGAGGGAATGCCGCCTCCGGAAGTCGTCGGGGAGCGGCCCGCCTCCGAGGCCTTGGGAGCGGCCGATGATCCTTGGCTCGGGCCCGACGCGGGCGAGGTGATCGGCGAGCTCGCGGACAAGGGCGTCCGGAGCGTGCTGCTGGCGCCGATCGGGTTCCTCGCCGACAACATGGAGACGCTCTACGACGACGACATCCTCTATCGGGGCCTGGCCGAGCGCCGGGGCGTGAGCTTCGCGCGCGCCGAGGCCCTCAACGCGTCCGCGACGCTCAGCCGCGCCTTGGCCGAGGTGGTTCGGGAGGCGCTCCGGTGAGATCCCGGGTCGTCGTGGTGGGCGGAGGCGTCGCGGGCCTCGCCTGCGCGTATGAGCTCGGGAAAGCCCGCGGGGACCTCGAGGTCAGGCTGCTCGAGCGTTCGGAGCGGCTCGGGGGAAAGATCCTCAGCGAGCGGACCGGCGGCCTCGTGCTTGAAGGAGGGCCGGACTCCTTCATCACGGCGAAGCCCTGGGCGCTCGAGCTCGCGCGCGAGCTCGGGCTCGAAGGCAGCCTGGTCCCGACGAGCGACCGGAACAAGGACGTCTACATCTACACGCGGGGGCGGCTGCGCCGCTATCCCGAGGGGCTCATGCTTCTGGCCCCGACCAAGATCCTGCCGTTTCTCGCCTCCGACGTGGTGCCGTGGACCGCCAAGCTGCGCATGGGCCTCGAGTGGCTGGTTCCCCGCGGCGACCCGGCGCGCGACGAGTCGCTCGGCGACTGGGCGCGCCGCCGCTTCGGGAGGGAGGCCCTTGAGACGATCGTCGGGCCCGTGCTGGGGGGGATCTACGCCGGGAACCCCGACCGCCTGAGCCTGGCGAGCACCTTCCCCCAGTTCAAGGAGCTGGAACGGCGCCACGGGAGCGTTCTGAGGGGCCTCAGAGCGAGGCGAAGGAGCGCGAGCGAAGGACGCGGGGCCGGGGACATCACGATGTTCATGACGCTGCGCAACGGCTTGATCGAGCTCGTGGAGGCGCTGGCGGGGAGGCTGCCGCCCGGCGCGGCCGAGACGCGCCGCGAGGCGCTCTCCCTGGCGAGGACCCCGGCGGGACGCTGGCGCTTCGAGCTGGCCGGCGGCTCCGCGCTCGAGGCGGACGCGGCCGTGCTGGCCGTCCAGGCGGATAGGGCGGCGGGTTTGCTCCGGAGCCTGGATGGGGGACTTGCCGACGAGCTGGCCGGCATTCCGTTCACGTCAACGGCGGTCGTTAGCCTGGGGTACCCGGCCGAGGGCTTCGCCCCCCCTTTGAACGGCTTCGGGTTCGTCGTGGATCGCCGAGAAGCGCGGACCGTGGTCGCGGCGACCTTCACCTCGACGAAATTCCCCCTGCGCGTGACCCCCGACAAGGTCCTGATCCGGTGCTTCCTGGGAGGAGCCGGCCGGGAACGGACCCTGGACATGTCGGACGGGGAACTCGTCGGCGCGGTACGGCGCGATCTGAGAGAGATCATGGGCTTGGACCGCGAGCCGGAGACGGTCCGGGTCCATCGCTGGCCGGGCGCCAACCCGCAGTACCTGGTGGGGCACTCGGCGCGGCTGGCGCGCATCACCGACCGCTTGTCCGCGTATCCGGGGCTCATCCTCGCGGGCTCGTCCTACAGGGGCGTGGGCATCCCCGATTGCGTGCGTTCCGGCCGCGAGGCCGCCAGGCGGATCGCCGAAGCCGCCCACGGGACCCCGCCCGCGGCGATAGTATGAGATGGACGGATGCATCAAGGAGCTGACACCATGAGAAGACTTGCCGCTTTCGCATGCGCATCCTCGCTTTGGCTCGCGGCCTCCGCGCCTCCGCTTGTGGCGCAGGAGTGGATGGAGACCTCGCGCCTGCCGAAGACGCACGAGCAGCCGCTTGAGCGCGATCCCATGGGGGTCACGGTCCACCGGCTCGCGAACGGGCTGACCGCCTACCTGAGCCCGAGCGACCAGGACCCGCGGATCACGGCCTGGATCGCGGTGCGCGCGGGCAGCGCGCACGATCCCGACGACAGCACCGGCATGGCCCACTATCTCGAGCACATGCTCTTCAAGGGAAGCCGCCGCCTCGGCACCCTCGACTACGAAAAGGAGAAGCCGCATCTGGACCGCATGCGGGAGCTCTACGAGAAGCTTTTCGAGGCCGGGGACCCCGAGCGGCGCAAGGAGATCTACGCCGAGATCGACCGGGAGAACCAGGCGGCCAGCCGCCACTCGGTCCCGAACGAGATGGACAAGACCTATAAGACGCTCGGCATCCGCAAGGTCAACGCGTTCACCTCCAATGAGCGGACCGTCTACATCTGCGACATGCCGAAGAACCGGCTCGAGGCCTGGGCGCGCCTGGAGGGGGACCGGTTCGCCGGGCCCATCTTCCGCCTGTTCCAGACCGAGATCGAGACCGTCTACGAGGAGAAGAACCGCTCGCTCGACAACCCGGACCGCATCCTGAGCGACGCCCTGGAGCGCGGGCTCTACAAGGACCATCCCTACGGGCGGACGGTCCTGGGTTCGGTCGAGCACCTCAAGAACCCGTCTTTGGCCAAGATGTACGCGTTCTACGGGGATCACTACGTGCCGAACAACATGGCCGTCGTCCTGGCGGGTGACTTCGACCGGAAAGAGGCGCTGGCCGTGATCGAGAAATACCTGGGCCGCTGGAAGCCCCGCGCGCTGCCCGAGCCTCCTGAGAGGAACGTGCCCAGGCCCGCGGGCGTCGAGCGTGTCGAGGTGAAGTACGAGGCCGAGGAGAAGATATTCCTGGCTTGGCCCACGGTTTCCAAGCTCCATCCGGACGCGGAGGCCCTGAGGGTCATGGACATGGTCTTCGACAACGCGGAGTCCGGCGTCGTGAACCTGCGCCTCAATCAGGCCCAGAAGGTCAAAAGCGCCGGGTCCCATGGGGATGCGCGAAACGAGGCCGGCGCCTGGGTCCTCTGGGCGCTTCCCAAAGACGGTCAGACCCTCGAGCAGGCCGAGGCCCTGCTTCTGGAGACCGTCGCGGCCGTGCAAAACGGCGAGTTCAGCGAGGAGGATCTCAAGGCCAACATCCTGAACTACGAGATCGGACAGAAAAGACAGACCGAGTCGAACGATGGCCGGACTTGGGCGATCAGCGACGCCTTCGTCAGCTATGAGGAATGGCCCCGCAGGGTCGACCGTCTCAAGCGGATCCGCGCGGTGAGCAAGGCCGACGTGGTCCGGGTCGCGAACAAGTACCTCGGAGCCGACCGCGTCGCCGTCCTCCGCCGCAAGGCCAAGCCCGAGATCCCATCCATGCCGAAGCCCGAGTTTACGAAGGTCGAGATAGACCCGGGTAGGGAATCGGCGTTCTTTAGGGACATCACGGGTATGCCCGCCGAGCCCATCGAGCCCAAGTGGGTCGAGAAAGGGCGCGACTACATCCTCAAGAAACTGCCCTCGGGACGTTTCTACTGGGTGAAGAACCCGATGAACGACCTCTTCTCCATCGAGTTCTGGTTCGATCGCGGCAGCCGGCATGAGCGCAGGCTCTGCGCCGCTCTGGATCTCCTGGAAAAGTCCGGGGCCGGGGAGCTCTCGGCGGGGGAGTTCAAGAGGAAGCTCTACGGCCTGGGCGTTCAGTTCGACATGTCCTGTTACGAGACGTCTTCGGGTTTGAGGCTGAGCGGCATCGAGGAGAACGTGGCGCGGGCCTTGGAGCTCGTCCGGCTCCGTTTCAGAGAGCCGAACATCGCCCCCGGCACGCTCGAGAAGATGGTGGAGATCCAGATCGGCCAGCACAAGGACAACAAGGTGGACCCCCGGCATATCGGGGCAGCTTTGGCGGAGTTCGCTCAGCGCGGAGAGCGGAGCGCGTACCTCAATGAGCTCGACGACGACGAGCTGCGCGCGCTCAAGGAGACGGAGCTCGTCGAGATCCTGCGGGGCGTCTTCGACTACGAGCGCCGCGTGGGATACGTGGGCACCCTCCCGGCCGCCGAGGTGGCCGAACTACTCGAGCGCCCGGGCAAGAAGTACCTCCCCGCGCCGAAGCGGAGCCCCATGCGGTATCTCAAGCCTGAAAAGACGCGGGTCGTCTTCGTCCACCGCGACATGGTCCAGTCGCAGGTGGGGATTTTCGCGGCCGACGGGATCTTCAGCCCCCGGCGCTACGTGGATTACCGGTTCTACTCCACGTATATGGGGGGGGGCATGAGCGCGGTGATATTCCAGGAGGTGCGGGAGGCTCGGTCGCTGGCCTACTCGGCCTGGGGCGGCTACCGGAGCGGACGCCGCAAGGGCGACGAGAACAGGATCGTCGCCGGCCTCGGCACGCAGGCCGACAAGACCATCGAGGCCACGGAGGTCCTCCATACGCTGCTCCGGGAGATGCCCGCCTCCGAGGAGCGCCTGGAGGAGGCCCGCAAGGCCATCGAACAGGATTATCGCACGAACCCGGTCCAGTTCCGCGACGTCGCCGGAGCGGTCATGGAGTGGGAGGACAGGGGCCTTCGCCGCGATCCGCGCCCCCGGCGCATGAAGAAAGCGATGAAATACCGCCTCAAGGACCTGGAGCGCTTCGCGAAACGATTCCGGGACAGCCCGATGACGATCCATATCCTCGGCAACCGGGAGCGCGTGGATTTCGAGGCCCTGAAGAAGATGGGGGACTTCACCGAGAAGTCCGTGGACGACCTTTTCCCGTATTGAGCCCCGCAAGCAGGGCTGGAAGGAAAACGGCATTCTTGCGATGGAGTCCCCGAGAACGCAGGGGAGTAAGCGCCGCAGGGCAGGCCTGCGGCGCTGAAATGGCCACTGGAATTCCGGCGGGGCATAGGTTATAATTCCGGCATTACTTCCGGCGCTTCATGGCGACGGATTATATTTAAGGGGGAAGAATGGCGAAAGAGAAAGAGATCCTGGTGGTCGGCAGCAAGGTGAAGGCTGCCATTAAGAATGCTGACTGCAACACGGCCGGGGACGCGATCGAGGGCCTCAACGAGATCGTCTATTGGTACGTGGAGCAGGCCACGAAGCGCGCGAAGGCCAACGGCCGCAAGACAGTCCGGGCGCACGACTTCTGCATCAACTGAGCGTCCTCCGCGGCGAGTGCCGCTGGGATGCGATAGGGGCGCGGGCCGTCCGTTGGGCGGTCCGCGCCCCGGCCTTTTCACGGAGGGCGGCCTCAGCCGCCCGCGGATTTCCCGATAATCAGGCGGCGATTTTCGTAAAATTCAGTGTTTGGAGGACCGGACGGCGCGGGCTTCCAGGCGGGGCATGAAGAGACGAAACCAGCTTAAGACCGAGCGGCAGGTCCGGGCGGCTTTGCGCGGGGGGGCCAACGTGGTCCCGCTCGTGCGCGAGCTGCCGGCGGACATGACCACGCCGGTGGCCGCCTTCCTGCGCCTGGCCCGGCCGGGCGAGCCCGCGTTCCTGCTGGAGAGCGTGGAGGGGGGCGAGCGCTACGCCCGGTACTCTTTCCTCGGCGCCAGGCCATTCGAGACGATCTCGGTGGCGAACGGAGCCGCGCGGGTCCGGCGAGCGGGGCGGGATATCCCGCTGGGGGGCTGCCCCTTCCGCGCGCTCGGGCAGCGCCTCGGCCGGTACCGGGCCTCGCATGAGCCGGGCCTGCCGCGCTTCTGCGGGGGGGCCGTGGGCTTCGTGGGTTACGAGATGATCCGCCACCTCGAGCCCACGGTCGCGCTGCGCCCGCCCGAGGGAGACGAGGCGCGCCTGATGCTCTTCGCGGACGTGGCGGCCTTCGACCGCCTGCGCCAGCGGATGCTGCTCATCTCCAACGTCGTGGCCGACGGGAGCGTGCCGGTCGGCCGGGCCTACCGGAAGGCCTGCGACGCGCTCGACCGGATGGAGCGCCGGCTGAGCCGCCCGCTCGCGCCCGAGCGTCCCGGCCGCCCCGCGCCGCCCCGGCGGCCGAAGGCGGCCTTGGGCCAGGCAGCCTTCCTGGAGGGCGTCCGCCGGCTTAAGGGCCGGATCCGGGCCGGCGACATCTTCCAGGCCGTGCTTTCGGACCGTTTCGAGGTGCCCCTGCGCGCGGAGCCGTTCGAGGTATACCGGAAGCTCCGCGCCATCAACCCCTCGCCGTACATGTTCTTCATGGGGACGGCGGATGAGGCCCTGCTCGGCGCCTCGCCGGAGATGCTCGTCCGGGTCGAGGACCGGGTCGTCGAGACGCAGCCGATCGCCGGCACCAGGCCGCGCGGCGCCGACGAAGAGGAGGACTCGAAGAACGAGCGGGACTTGTTGGCCAGCGTCAAGGAGCGGGCCGAGCACCTCATGCTCGTGGACCTGGGACGAAACGACGTGGGCCGCGTGGCGCGTCCCGGGAGCGTGCGGGTACCCTCCTTCATGCGGGTGGAGCGCTTCTCGCACGTCATGCATCTGGTCTCGAGCGTGCGCGGGCGCCTGAGGCGCGGGTGCTCCGCGTGGGACGCGTTCGGCGCCTGCTTCCCGGCCGGGACGGTGACGGGGGCTCCGAAGATCCGGGCCATGCAGCTCGTCAACGAGATCGAGCCCGTCCCCCGGGGCTTCTACGCCGGAGCGGTGCTTTACCACGACTTCCAGGGAAACCTCGATTCGGCGATCGCGATCCGGAGCCTCATGGTCCGCGGCAAAGGGCGTTCGCGCGCGGCCGTCGTGCAGGCGGGCGCCGGCATCGTGGCGGACTCGCGGCCCGTCGCCGAGCTGCGGGAGATCCGGGCCAAGTCCCGGGCGATGTTCGAGGCCATCAGGAGCGCGGAGGGAACGTGATCCTTCTGGTCGACAACTACGACTCCTTCACGTACAACCTCTACCAGCACTTGCGGGAGCTGGGCGCCAAGGTTCGCGTCCGCCGCAACGACGCCCTCACATTGGAAGAGATCGCGCTCGCGCGCCCGGCCGGGATCGTGCTCTCGCCGGGGCCCGGCAGGCCCGAGGGCGCCGGCCTCTGCCTCGACATCGCGCGGGCCTTCTCCGCCAAGATACCGATCCTCGGGGTCTGCCTCGGCCACCAGGTCCTGGCGCAGGCCTTCGGAGGCCGGATCGTCCGCGCCCGGCGGCTCATGCACGGCAAGATAAGCAAGATCCGTCACGACGGCGAGCGCGTGTACCGCGGCCTGAAGAACCCGTTCCACGCCACGCGGTATCATTCGCTGGCCGTCGAGCGCCGGACGCTGCCGCGCGCCTTCAAGGTCACCGCGGAGGCCGAGGACGGCACGATCATGGGCATCCGGCACCGCGTCCATCCGGCCGAGGGCGTGCAGTTCCATCCCGAGTCCCTGCTGACTCGGGAGGGCCGGCGGCTTCTCAAGAATTTCCTGGCTCTGGAGACGCGCCCAGGACCGGCCGGCGCCCGTGGCCGCCGGCGGGCGCCCGCGCGCTCGAGCGCGGCGAAGGGCGCGAGCAAGGAGAATCGATGAGCCTCGGATCTTTCCTGGAGACGGTGCGCCGCGGGGGGGCGCTCGGACGCGCGGGCGCCCGCGAGGCCATGGATGTGCTCATCTCGGGCGAGGCCTCGGAGGAGGATATCGAGTCCTTCCTCCTCGCTCTCAACGAGCGCCCTTGCGGCCCGGAGGAGCTGGCCGGGTTCGCGGAAGGCATGCGGGCCAAGGCGGTCACGGTCCGCGTCGAGCGTTCCCCGCTCGTCGACACCTGCGGGACGGGGGGCGACGGCCTGCATACCTTCAACTTCTCCACGGCGGCCGCGCTCGTGACGGCGGGCGCCGGGGTCGCCGTGGCCAAGCACGGAAACCGCGCGGTCTCGAGCCGCTCGGGCTCGGCCGACGTGCTCGAGGCGCTCGGCGTGGCCGTGGACGCCGGTCCCGACGAGGTGCGGCGCTCGATCGAGGAGGCCGGCTTCGGGTTCTTCTTCGCCCCGCGCTATCATCCGGCGATGAGGCACGTCGCGCCGGTCCGCAAGCGGCTCGGCGTGCGCACGGTGTTCAACCTGCTCGGGCCGCTGGCCAACCCGGCCCTTGTCACGCGCCAGGTCGTGGGCATCTACGACGCCGGCCTGCTCGAGACCTATGCCCGGGTGCTGTCGCATCTGGGAGCGCGGCGCGCGATGGTGGTCCGGGGCGAGGACGGGATGGACGAGATGAGCCTGACCGGCCGCACCTTCGTCTGCCACGTCGAGGCGGGAAAGGACGTGCGGACCGAGGAGCTGACTCCCGAGGACGTCGGCCTCGCGCGGACGGACCTGGAGGCGCTCAAAGGAGGCGACGCGGCCGCCAACGCCCGCGCCCTGGAGGGCGTGCTCGAGGGACGCGGCGGGCCCCTGCTCGACGGGACGCTTTTCAACGCCGGCGCGGCCATAGTCGCGGCCGGCCGGGCGGGCTCGGTCAAGGAAGGCGTGCGGGTCGCGCGCGAGAGCGTCGCCTCCGGCCGCGCGCGCGGGGTCCTCGAGCGTCTCCGGAAGCTGCGCGCGGCCTCCTCCGGGGAGAGCGCGGCGGGATGAGCCGATGAGCGGAGGCACGGTCCTCGAGAAGATTTCCGCCTCGACCCGCGGGCGTCTCGCGCGGGAGAAGGAGCGCGTCTCCGAGGCGGCGCTGCGTTCCCGCGTCCCGGCCGCGCGCGAGCCTCTCGACTTCGCGGCGGCCCTGGCCGAAGGAGGGCTGCGCGTGATAGCCGAGGTCAAGCGCGCCTCGCCGTCGGCGGGTGCGATCGCGGAGGGGCTCGACCCCGTGGCGACGGCCGAGGACTACGCGGCCAACGGGGCGGCGGCGGTCTCGGTGCTGACCGAGCCGGAGTTCTTCGGCGGCAGCCTGGATCACCTGGCCGCCGTCCGCGCCAAGGTCGGGCTGCCCCTGCTCATGAAGGATTTCCTGATCGACGAGTATCAGCTCCTGCAGGCGCGCGTCTCCGGGGCGGACTGCGTGCTGCTCATCGTCGCGCTCCTCGGGGAGGAGCGCCTGCGCCGGATGCTCGCCGCCGCGCGCCGGCTCGGGCTCTCGGCGCTCGTCGAGGTCCATACCGGGGCGGAGATGGAGGCGGCGCTGGGCTGCGGCGCGAGGATCATCGGCGTCAACAACCGGGACCTCAAGACCCTGCGGGTGGACCTCGATGTCTCGCGCCGCCTCGCCGCGCGCGCGGCCGGCCGGGACGTGACGCTCGTCTGCGAGAGCGGCATCCGCACGCGCGCGGAGATCGAGGAGCTTTTCCGGATCGGCTACAAGGCCTTCCTCGTCGGCACGCACCTCATCAAAAGCGGGAGCCCGGGCCGGGCTCTGGCCGAGCTGCTGGGGACCGAAAGCCCCATGGCGCGCGTCAAGATCTGCGGCCTCACGCGGCCGGACGACGCGTGCGCGGCCGCCGAGCTCGGGGCCTGGGCCGTCGGGCTGATCTTCGCGCCGGGCTCGGCCCGCCGCGTGAGCGTCGAGGCGGCGCGGCGCGTGACGGCGCTCCTGCCGGAGAAGGTCCTGCGGGTCGGAGTGTTCCTGGATCAGCCGGAGGCGGAGATCCGGCGCGTCGACCGGGAGCTGGGGCTGGACCTCATCCAGCTTCACGGCGCGGAGACGAACCTCCTATGCCGGACGCTGGGCCCGGAGCGCTGCGTGAAGGCGGTCTTCCTTGGCGGCGAGGAGGGCGTCGAGCGCGCCCTGCGTTGCGAGGCCGGCTACCTGCTGGTGGACCGCCCGCGGACATCCCCGCCCGCCGGGGCTGTGGACTGGGGCCTGTCCGGGCGCCTGGCGGCCAAGCGTCCGAGGACGCTGCTCGCCGGCGCGCTCACGCCGGCCAACGTGGGCGAGGCCGTGCGGCAGGTGCGGCCGTGGGGCGTGGACGTCTCGAGCGGCGTCGAGCGCAGCCCGGGCGTCAAGGACGAGCGCAAGCTGCGCGATTTCTTCGCGGCCGTCCGGCGTCCCTACGGGGATATCGAGGCGCCCCGGGCCGCCGAAGGGCGCGAAGGCGGCGGCGAGGGAAACCGATGAGCACAGAGGGACGTTTCGGAGAGTTCGGCGGCTGCTACGCCCCGGAGACGCTCATGGGGCCGCTCCAGGAGCTCGAGGAGAGCTATCGCCGCCTCAAGGATGACCGGGGCTTCCAGGAGGAGCTGGCCGAATGGCTCTCCCGCTACGTGGGCCGCCCCACGCCCGTGACCTTCGCCCGGCGCCTGACCGAGGCTCTCGGCGGCGCGCGCGTCTACCTGAAGCGCGAGGACCTCGCGCATACGGGCGCCCACAAGATCAACAACACGATCGGGCAGGGGCTTCTGGCCGTGCGCATGGGCAAGACGCGGGTCATCGCCGAGACCGGCGCCGGCCAGCACGGCGTGGCCACAGCCACCGCCGCCGCCGCGCTCGGCCTCGAGTGCACGGTGTACATGGGCGAGGTGGACATGGAGCGCCAGGCCCTGAACGTCTTCCGCATGCGGCTGCTCGGCGCCGAGGTCGTGCCGGTCGCCTCGGGCAGCCGGACGCTCAAGGACGCGATCAACGAGGCGATGCGCGATTGGGCCGCCAACGTCCGGACGACGCACTACATCCTCGGCTCGGTGCTCGGGCCCCACCCCTATCCGGTCCTCGTGCGGGATTTCCAGAGCGTCATCGGGCGCGAGGCCCGGGAGCAGATCGTGGAGGCGGCGGGGAAGCTTCCGGACCTGATTGTCGCCTGCGTGGGCGGCGGCAGCAACGCCATGGGCCTGTTCTCCGGGTTCCTCGGCGACCGTTCCGTTGAGCTCGTGGGGGTCGAGGCCGGCGGGGAGGGAATCGAGTCCGGCCGCCACGCGGCGCGCTTCGCCGGGGGCCCGACGGGAGGGCGCCCCGGCGTGCTCCATGGGACCTACACCTACGTGCTCCAGGACGGGGACGGACAGATCCGGCACACGCACAGCGTGTCGGCCGGCTTGGACTACCCCGCGGTGGGCCCCGAGCACGCGGAGCTCTTCGCCTCCAAGCGCGCCGCCTACGTCTCGGTCACCGACGGAGAGGCGCTCGCCGCCTTCGATTTGCTCAGCCGGAAGGAGGGCATCATGCCGGCTTTGGAGAGCGCCCACGCCCTGGCCTACGCGGGAAAGCGCGCTCCGAAGATGGGCGAGGAGGCGGTGGTGCTCGTGAACGTCTCGGGGCGCGGCGACAAGGACGTCGAGACCGTGCGGAAAGCCAAGGAAGCGCCCGAGGACCAGGGGACCGGCCATGGCTGAGCGGCGGATCGCGCGGGCCCTGCGCCGGGCGCGCGAAGAGGGGCGCGCGGCCTTCATCCCCTATATCACGGCCGGCGATCCGTCGCTCGAGTGGACGGGCCGCTACCTGCGGGCCCTGACGGACGCCGGCGCGGACATCGTGGAGCTCGGCGTGCCGTTCTCGGATCCGATCGCCGACGGCAAGGTCAACCAGCGCGCGGCCGAGCGCGCTCTCGCGGCCGGCGCGACCCTGGCCAAAATCCTCGATCTCGTGCGTTCCGAGCGCGCGCGGGGGTGCGAGGCCCCGATCGTGCTGTTCACCTACTATAACCCCCTGCTGCGGATGGGGCTGAAGTCGTTCGCCGCGCGGGCGAAAGAGGCCGGGGTGGACGGCGTGCTCGTCGTCGACCTGCCGCCGGAGGAGGCGGCCGTCCACGGGGAGACCCTGCGGGGCGCGGGCATCGATACCGTGTTCCTGGCTTCGCCCACCACGACAGAGGAGAGGCTTCCGCGCATCAGCGCCGCCTCGAGCGGCTTCGTCTACTACGTCTCGCGGCTAGGGGTCACGGGGGAGCGCGCCCGCCTCTCCGAGACGCTCGCCGGGGAGCTGGCGCGCGTGCGCCGCCACGTTGACAAGCCCGTGGCCGTGGGCTTCGGGATCTCGACGCCCGATCAGGCCGGGGACGTCGCCGCCCTCGCCGGGGTCGACGCCGTGGTCGTGGGCAGCGCGCTGGTCAAGTTCGTCGAGAAGCACGCCCCGGAGGAAGCCGGGCGGCTCATGGCGGAGCTGGCGCGGAGCCTCGTCTCCGCGCTGAAAAAGAGCGGCGGCAATGCCCGCCGACCATAAGGAGTTATCCCATGCTGATTCTGCTGGACGCTGATTTCACCGACGAGCATCTCAAGGGCGTGGTGGGCCGCATCGAGGGGATGGGCCTAAAGGCGCACGTCATCCCCGGATCCCAGAGCACGGCCGTCGGGATCACCGGCAACGCCCGTCCGCTCGACCCCCGCGATTTCGAGGTGCTTGCCGGGGTCAAGCATGCGATCCCCGTCACCAAGCCCTACAAGCTCGCGGGCCGGGACTTCATGCACGGCGACACCGTGATCCAGGTGAACGGCAAGATCGAGATCGGGGGGGATTCCTTCGTCGTCATCGCCGGCCCGTGCTCCGTGGAGAGCGAGGAGCAGACCCTGCGCATCGCGCGCGCGGTCAAGGACGCCGGCGCGCACATCCTGCGCGGCGGGGCGTTCAAGCCGCGCAGCTCCCCGTACGCCTTCCAGGGTCTCGGCGAGGACGGCTTGAAGATCCTCGCGGCCGCCCGCGAGGAGACCGGCCTGCCGGTCATCACCGAGGCGCTCGACCAGCGCTCGCTGGAGGTCGTCTGCAAGTACGCCGACATCGTCCAGATCGGCGCGCGCAACATGCAGAACTTCGGGCTCCTGCGGGAGGCGGGGCGCGTCGACAAGCCGGTCATGCTCAAGCGCGGCATGTCGGGGACGATCGACGAGTGGCTGATGTCCGCGGAGTACCTCATGTCCGAGGGCAACAAGCGGGTGATCCTCTGCGAGCGCGGCATCCGGACCTTCTCGAGCCACACGCGGAACACGCTCGACCTCAACGCCGTGGCCGTGGTGCGCAAGCTCAGCCACCTGCCCGTGTTCGTGGATCCCAGCCACGGCACCGGCATGCGGGACAAGGTGGCGCCGCTCGCGCGCGCCTCGGCGGCGGTCTCGGCGCACGGGGTGATGATCGAGGTGCACGACAGGCCGGCCGAGGCCCTCTCCGACGGGGCGCAGGCGCTCTTGCCCGAGCAGTTCGCCGCGCTCATGAAGCAGCTGCGCGCGATGGGCCCCGTGCTCGGATACAAGCTATGAGGAACCCCGCCTCAGGCCGGGGCGCCAGGACGGTCCGGCCTTCCGCCCGTCCGCTCGGCGGCCGGGTCGCGGTCCCCGGCGACAAGTCCATCGCCCACCGGGCGCTGATCCTGGGCACGCTGGCCGAGGGAGACCTCCGGGTGCGCAACCTTCCCGAGAGCCGGGACGTGCTTTCCACTCGGCGTTGTCTCGAGGCTTTGGGAGCCGAGATCCGCGACGATCGCGGCCGCGCTTCCGGCGAAGAGCCGTCCGTCCTTGTCCGAGGCCTGGGCCTGCTCGGCCTCAAGGCGCCCGTCCGCGAGCTGGACTGCGGAAACTCCGGGACGACGATGAGGCTGTTGATGGGCGTCCTCGCGGGCCAGCCCTTCGAGGTCGTCCTCGCCGGGGACGCGTCGCTTTCTCGCCGGCCGATGAAGCGGGTGACCGAGCCGCTCACCCAAATGGGGGCTTCGTTCGATCTCTCCGGCTTGGGGCATGCCCCGGTCCGCCTGACCGGAAAGCGGCCGCTCGCCGCCCTCTCCTACCGCCTGCCGGTGGCGAGCGCTCAGGTCAAGTCGGCCCTTCTTCTGGCGGGGCTCTACGCCGAGGGCGAGACCCGGGTCGAGGACCCCTACGGAACGCGCGACCATACCGAGCGAATGCTGCTTTTCCTGAGCTCGGACGGGACCCCCGCGGTGAGCCGGGAGGGGACGACCGCCCGCGTGCGTTCCGTCGCGCTCCGCTCCGGCAAGGCGCTGACGGTCCCGGGCGACCCGTCCTCGGCGGCGTTCTTCGCGGCGGCCGCGGCGATAGTCCCCGGCTCGTCGGTCACGCTGCGCCGCGTCCTGCTCAATCCTTCACGCCTGGGCTTCTTCGATGTACTCCGCCGGATGGGCGCGGCCGTGCGGGTCAAGGACGGCGGCTCCAGCGGGCGCGAGCCGGTCGGAGACATCGTCGTCGATCACGCTCCCCTCAAGGCGACGAGCGTCCCGGCTTCCCTCATCCCGACGCTGATCGACGAGGTCCCGCTGCTCGCCGTGCTCGCCGCGTTGGCCGATGGGGAGACGCGCATCGAGGGCCTCGGCGAGCTGCGCCTGAAGGAGTCGGATCGTCTGGAGGGGACGGCCGCGGGCCTGCGCGCGCTGGGAGCGGAGGCCCGCGCCGAGGCCGACACGCTCATCGTGCGCGGGCCGGCCAGGCTCAAGGGGGGGGAGGTCCAGACGCGCGGGGACCACCGCCTCGCGATGGCTTTCGCGGTCGCGGCGCTGGCTGCCGAGGGCGAGACGGCGCTGTCGGACGGCGATTGCGCGGCGGTCTCCTATCCGGGGTTCTTCGAAGAGCTCGGGAGGCTGGCTGGGTGAGCGTCCCTTGGGCGGGTGTGATAGGCTTTCCGGTGCGCCACTCGCTCTCTCCCGACATCTTCCGCGCCTTCAGCGCGGCGCTCGCGCGGCCGCTGCGCTACCGGACGCTCGCGCTCCGTCCGGAGCGGCTGGGGGAGGCGCTCGGAAAGGCGCGCTCCCGGCGGTGGATCGGCTGGAACGTGACGCTGCCGCATAAGGTGGCGGTGATGGGCCATCTCGACGAGACGGACCCGACGGCGCGGGAGGTCGGGGCCGTCAACGTCGTCCGTTTCCAGGACGGCCGCCGGATGGGATACAATACCGACGTCGAGGGCTTCCTTGCCCCGCTGGCCCGGCGCGGCGTCGAGCTGCGGGGGGCGCGCGCGGTGGTGCTCGGGGCCGGCGGAGCGGCCCGGGCCGTGTGCG
>JBDREN010000029.1:0-2359 GCA_043819795.1 Elusimicrobiota bacterium | reverse complement strand
CGCGCTCCTATCGGCCGTCCTCTTTTGCCCCGCGCTCGCCTATCCGGCGCCGGGAGCTCCCGCCGAAGACATCGAGTCCCGGGTCGAGAGCCTGCTGGGAAAGATGACTATCGAGGAGAAGCTCGGCCAGCTCCAGCAGCTCGACGGCGACGCGGACGGCGGCTCCCGGCCCGAGCACTTCGCGCTGGCCCGCAAGGGCCTGCTGGGCTCGACCCTCAACATCCGCGGGGCCAAGCGCGTCAACGAGCTCCAGCGCGCCGCGGTGGAGGACTCCCGCCTCGGCATCCCCATCCTCTTCGCTTTCGACGTGATCCACGGCTACCGCACGTTGTTCCCGGTGCCGCTGGCCGAGGCCTCCTCTTGGGACCCGGAAGCGGTGGAGCGCTCGGCCGCGGTGGCCGCGGCCGAGGCCTACGCGGCCGGCGTGCGCTGGACCTTCGCCCCCATGGTGGACGTCGCGCGCGACCCGCGCTGGGGACGCATCGTGGAGGGCTCGGGCGAGGACCCCTATTTGAGCTCGGTGATGGCCCGCGCCCGGGTCCGCGGCTTCCAGGGCCCCCGCCTCGGCGCGCCGGGCAAGGTGGCGGCCTGCGCCAAACACTGGGCGGCCTACGGCGCGGCCGAGGCCGGCCGCGACTACAATACGGTCGACGTTTCCGAGCGGACCCTCCGCGAGGTCTACTTCCCCCCGTTCCGGGCGGCCGTGGACGAAGGCGTCGCCACCTTCATGAGCGCGTTCAACGAGATCAACGGGATCCCGGCGTCGGCCAACCGCTGGACCCTTACCGACGTGCTCCGCGGCGAGTGGGGCTTTGACGGCTTGGTGGTCAGCGACTACACCTCGGTCCGGGAGCTGATCGCCCATGGCGCCGCCCGAGACGGGGCCGAAGCCGCGCGCCTGGCGCTGGCGGCCGGCGTCGATATGGAGATGGTCAGCCGGCTCTACAACGAGGACGGTCCCGAGCTCATCAAAAGCGGCCGGCTGGCGCGGCGGACCGTGGACGAGGCCGTGCGCCGGGTCCTGCGGCTCAAGCTCCGGCTCGGGCTCTTCGAGCGGCCCTATGCCGAGGAAGGGGCCGAGGCCGGCGTGCTGCTCAACCCGGCGCACGCCGCGGCGGCCCGGGAGATGGCGGTCCGCTCCATGGTGCTGCTCAAGAACGACGGCTCCCTCCTGCCGCTGGGCGACCGGCATGGCGCGATCGCGGTGGTCGGCCCCCTCGCCGACGACCGCGCGGCGCCGATGGGCTCGTGGACGGGCGACGGACGGGCCGAGGACGTGGTGACGATCCTCGAGGGCATCCGGGAACGGGCCGGCGAGCGCCGGGTCCTGTACGCCCGGGGCTGCGGCGTGAGCGACCCGGCCGCCGGCGGGATCGACGAGGCGGTCGCGATCGCCCGGCGGGCCGACGTCGTGATCGCCGTCGTGGGCGAGGACGCGGCGATGAGCGGCGAGGCCGCGTCCCGCTCCACGCTGGAGCTGCCGGGGCGGCAGCTCGACCTGCTCAAAGCGCTTCACGCGACCGGCAAGCCGCTGGCGGTGACGCTGCTCAACGGGCGCCCCCTGGTCCTCAACTGGCTCCACGAGAACGTCCCGGCGGTCCTCGAGGCCTGGTTCCCGGGCGGCCAGGCGGGCCGCGCCGTCGCCGACGTGCTCTTCGGCGACGTGAGCCCGGGGGGCAAGCTCCCGGTCACCTTCCCGCGCGCCCTGGGACAGGTGCCGATCTACTACGCGCATAAGAACACCGGGCGGCCCCCGGCCGGGAACAAATACACCTCGAAATATCTCGACGTCCCGGTGACGCCGCTTTATCCCTTCGGCCACGGCCTGAGCTACACCGAGTTCAGCCTCGCGGACCTGCGGCTGAGCGCCCGGAGCATCCGCCCCGACGGGCGCCTGCGGGTGTCGGTGGAGGTCGGGAACGCGGGCCGGCGCCCGGGCGACGAGGTGGTCCAGCTCTACATCCGCGACGCGGCGGCCAGCGCCACGCGCCCGGTCCGCGAGCTGCGCGGGTGGGAGCGCCTGAGCCTGGCGCCGGGTGAACGGCGGCGCGTGGAGTTCGAGCTCACGCCCGAGCGCCTGGGCGCCCTGGACGGCGAGCTCCGCTTCCGGGTGGAGCCGGGCGAGTTCAAGGTGTTCGTGGGGACCAGCTCGGTGGGCGGGCTGGAGACCTCCTTCGAGGTCGTCGCCGACTAGGCCGGCGCTCCTTCGCCGGCTTCATGAAGCTCCCGCCGTTTACCGGCGCGTACCCTCCCGCTTAAGCGAGCTTCCGGAGCTCCGTGTCGATGACTTCCATCGCCGCCACGTCGTCGAGATTGTAGCGGAGGATCTTTCGCAGCAGGGCCTCGTCTTTGGTCCTGA
>JBDREN010000028.1:0-22233 GCA_043819795.1 Elusimicrobiota bacterium | reverse complement strand
CCGCGCGAGCCCGGAGGGCCGCCGGACTCCAGCGCCCCCCGCGGAGCAGCGGGAGCCGGCGCCCGCGCCGCAGGGCTTCACGAAGACCGATACCAGACATTTCACCGTCTACGCGGAGACCAGGCCCCCGTCGCTCGAGCTCCTCGAGACGCTCGAGCATCTGCACGCGAACCTGATGCTCGATCTGGCGGCCTTCTCGCCGTGGGCGCGCGACGAACGCGTCGCCATCTATCTGTTCCGCACCCAGGAGAGCTATCGCAAGGTGACCGGGCGCCCCGACTGGTCGGGCGGGGCCAGCTCGGTCAAGCGCCGGAAGGTCTACCTCTACGCTGGCGAGGAGATGGTCGGCATCCTCGCCCACGAGCTGACGCATATCTATTTCGACAGCTTCTTCATCGCCGGCAGGAACAGCCCCTTGTGGCTGAGCGAGGGCATGGCGACGATGGTCCAGACCGAGCGCGGCCTCGCGGTCCCGAACTGGCTGCAGTCAAACCTCGGCATCCTGCGCGGCGGGGGGGGATACAAGCTCGCGGACCTCATGCGCGTGGAGGCCACGATCGGCGCCGACGACGACGAGATCAGGCTCTGGTACACCCAGGCCTACAGCGTCGTGCGCTTCCTGATCCGCTCCCAGTACCGCTCGTCGTTCTACAAGTTCTGCCGCTTCCTGCGCGACGGCGCGCCGGTCAAGGACGCGCTCTACCGGGCGTACGGCATGCCGTTCAACCGCGTCAAGGCGCTCGAGTACGCCTGGCGTCACGACATCGGATCCGCCAACCTCTAGGACTCATCCAAAAACCTCCTCCCGCGCGTCCGACACGTTGAGCCTCCCTCGCGGCCCGCGTCCGCCGTTGTGCGGGCCGGCGCGGCGCGGCCCGGCTCCCCGCCCGCGGCAAGCCTGAGCGCGCCGATCTCCCGAAAAAAACAGCTCCCCCGGGATCCGCGCCTCTCCGTCGGAGAACCACGGCGCGGGAGCGCCTTGTCCCCCGGGGAAAAAATATCTAGGTCTTGACAGGCCGGGGAATTTGCTCTATACTCAGCGCTCGTGGGGATAAGTGGGGCTTGATGGGGAAAAGTGGCGATGCCCGTAACGATAGGCCAATACCAATACACCCTCGACACGAAGAACCGGCTGGTGGTTCCGCCGCGCTACCGCGAGTCGTTGATCGCGGAGAAGGGCGCCCACTTCATCCTCGCGACGGGTCTGGACGGATGCGTCTGGCTGTTTTTGCCTTCCCAGTGGGAGAGCTTCCTGCAGGACTTGAAGGAGGGGGCGAAGACGATCACGGACAAGGTGAAGGCGCGGGCGGTCCGACGCCACCTCTTCAGTCTCGCGGTGGAGGCGCCTCTGGACGAGCAGGGGAGAGTGCTCATCCCTCAGAACCTCAAGGACCATGCGCGGCTCAAGAAAGACGTCGTCATCGCCGGGGCCGGGGACAAGGCCGAGGTATGGGACCGCAAGCGCTGGAGCGCGTACCAGCGCAAGCAGGCCGCTCCCTCCTTCGAGGAATTGGCGAAGGACATGGACATATGAGCCCCACTTTGACCATGGAACGCGACGCTAAACACGAACCGGTCCTTCTCCAAGAGGTCCTCCGGCACCTCGTGACCGACCGGGACGGGACCTATCTCGACGCCACGCTGGGCCTCGGCGGCCACGCGGAGGCCATCCTCGACGCGATTTCGGCTCAGGGAAGACTGATCGGGACGGACATGGATCCTGAAGCGCTTGCTCAAGCCGCTGAGCGGCTCAAGCCACATGCCGGCAGATGCCGGCTGGTCCGTGCGAACTTCCGCAACCTGAGCCAATTTTTGCGGGAAGATCAGCCGTTGACGGGCGCCCTGTTCGACCTCGGAATCTCCTCCGCCCAGCTCGACACGGCTTCCCGCGGCTTCACGCTCCTCCAGGAGGGGCCCCTGGACATGCGCCTGGACCCGGAAAGCCCCCTGACCGCGGCCCGCATCGTCAACGAGTGGCCCGCCGAGCAGCTCGAGCTGCTGCTGCGGGAGTACGGCGAGGAGCGTCAAGCCGGCCGAATCGCCCGGTGGATCGTCTCGGCCCGGGAGGGTCTCCCGTTCCGGACGACCCTGGACCTAGCCCAGCTCATCGAGTCGCGGCTTCCGCGCACGGGCCGCATCCATCGGGCCACGAAGACCTTCATGGCCCTGCGCATCGCCGTCAACCAGGAGCTCGACAACCTCACGGCGGCTCTCGGAAGGCTCCTGCCGCTGCTGCGCCCGGGCGGGCGCATCGCCGTGATCAGCTTTCACTCGCTCGAAGACCGCATCGTGAAGAACGTATTCCGTTCGTCCGTTGAGGAAGGGGCGTGCCGGCGCGTCACCGGCTCCCCCGTGCGCCCGGGCTCCGAGGAGGTCTTGAGAAACCCCCGGAGCCGGAGCGCGAAACTCCGTGTGGTGGAGAAGCGAGCATGAACCAAAACATGATGCCGTACGCCTCACTACGGTTCCTCAATACGCGGCAGCAGGTGATCAGTCTCAGACCCACGGCGTTTCCGAGCGCGGGCTACGTCTGGGGGAGGATACTCCTCAAGGGAGGGAGAGAGAAAGTGCGCTGAACGCACCGATCTGGTGGGCACCTACTCGGCGGGGTGCCCGCCGATTTGCCGGGAGGGGCTCAGAGAAGCCCCTCCCTCGTTTTCGAGACATGAAGAGACATAAGAAAACCCTGTGGGCCTGCGGCGGGGCCGCCTGCCTGATCTTCGTGCTGCTATGGCAGCAGGTCCAGGCGACGCGCCTGAGCTACGCCGTGGGCCACGTCCGCGGCGAGCTGAAGGAGCGGTCCGGCAGCATGGCCTATCTCCGGCTCGAGGCCGAGCGCCTGCACACCCCGGACCGCCTGGCCGAGGCCGCCCGGCGGCGCCTCGGGATGGCTCCGCCGAGCCCGGAGACCATCGTGTTCCTCGGCAGCTCCGTCTCCAGGCCTCAGCCGCCTCGCGAGAACCCCGGGCGGGAGGAGCCCCGGTATCTCAGCCGCCTCATGCGATAGCGCTCTGAGCGTGCGATAGATGCCCGCCCGTTCCCGTCTCTTCGTCAGCACCCTTCTTTGCCTGGGGCCCCTGCTCCCGATCACCCTCCGCCTCAGCTACCTCCAGATCGTCCGCCACGACGCGCTCTCTTCGCGCGTGGACCGCTCCACCGCCAGCCGTTCTCTTGAGATCGTCCCGCGCGGGCGCATCCTGGACCGGCACGGCCGCGTCCTGGCGGAGTCGGTGCCGGCATGGTCGAGCTTCCTGGACCTCAAGGTCCTGGGGCCTTCGGCCGGCGAGCGCGAGCGGCAGATCCGCGCGATCGCGCGGACGCTGGAGCTGGACCCGGAGGCGCTGCGGCGAAAGGCCGACTCCAATCGGCGCACCGTCTGGATCAAGCGCTGGATGGCGTTCGACGAGGTGCGCCGGCTAAAGGCCCTGAAGCTGCGGTCGGTGGGGATCGTGGCCGACGAGCGGCGTTACTACCCGAACGGCCGGCTGGCCAGGCCGGTGCTTGGAGCGGTCAACGCCCAGGGGCGCGGCAGCGCCGGGCTCGAGTACGCGTTCGACAAGGAACTCTCCGGGCGGGCGAAACCGGTGTGGCTCACGCGCGACGGAGCCGGCCGCGCGATCGCCGAGAAGGGCTTCGACGAGCTTCCGTCCCCGCCCGATCTAAGGCTTAGCATCGACCGCACGGTCCAGTACTTCTCGGAGACGGCCCTCGCGCGAGCGATACGGCGGCACCGCGCCAAGGGGGGCGCCGTGATCGTGCAGGACCCCGCCTCCGGCGAGGTCCTCGCCATGGCGGTCCAGCCCGAGGACCCCCTGCGCAATCCGGCGATCCAGGACGTCTTCGAGCCGGGCTCGACCTTCAAGCTCGTCGTCGCCGGGGCGGCGCTCGATACGGGCGCGAGCCGCCCCGGCGAACGGATCGACTGTGAGAACGGCGCCTGGCCGCTGGCCCCGAACCTGACGATCAGGGACCACGACAAGAGGGGGCTGCTCACCCTTCCCGAGATCATCCAGCTCTCTTCGAACATCGGCACCGCCAAGCTGGGCCTGCGGCTGGGCCCCGAGACCTTCCTGCGCTATTGCCGACTTTTCGGCTTCGGCTACAAGACCGGAGTGGCGCTGCCGGGAGAGAGCGCGGGACTTCTGGAGCGGGCGCGGGGCATGCGCGATATACGGCTGGCGAACGCCGCGTTCGGGCAGGGGGTCGCCGTCACCGCGCTGCAGCTGATCGGGGCCTTCTCATCGGTCGGAAACGGCGGCTATCTGATGGAGCCCCGGCTGGTGCTGGCGGTCGGCGACGACGCCCGTCGCGGGCCGGTCAGGGTCCGGCGCGTGGCCCGCCCGGAGACCGTGGAGCGGGTCAGCCGCATGCTCGAGCGCGTGGTCGAGCAGGGGACCGGGCTCCGCGCCCGCATCCCCGGCTACCGGACGGCCGGGAAGACCGGCACGGCCCAGAAGATCGATTCCAAGACCGGGCGGTACTCCCAGACCGAGTACATCTCCTCGTTCGTCGGGTACTTCCCGGCCGGGAACCCGCGCTTCACTATCCTCGTCGTGGTCGACCGTCCGCAGGAAGGCCACTACGGCTCCGAGGTCGCCGCGCCGGTCTTCGCGGAGGTCGCGGGCCAGCTCCTCGCCATGCACGCCGTCGCGCCCGACAGCCCCCTCCCGCTGCGGTGGAGCCAGGGGAGAGGCCCCGCCCGGAAGACGGCGCTCAAGACAGCCGTCCTCGGCGATGTCTCCGAGGGCGGGACCGCGCAGGCAGGCCCCCCGAACGTCCCCGCCCCCGCGCACCCCCCAAGGGCGCTGCCGTCGCCGATGCCGATACCGAGGCCTCTGCCCAGGCCATCTTTGCTCAACCGCGACCTCTTTCCCGACAGGGCCCCTCCCGGAGTCGGGCGCTCGGAGCCCGGCCGCGCGGACGACCCCGGAGACGCGCCCGAGGGCGAGGCGGCCTGATGAGGCTGCGCGAGATGCTCACCGGGTTCTCACCCGTCTTCACGAGCGGAAGCCTCGAGGTCGAGGTCCGGGGCGTGACGCTCGATTCGAGGCGCGCCACCCCGGGGGATCTCTTCTTCGCTCTGCCGGGCGCGCGGACCGACGGCAACCGCTACATCCGCCAAGCGGTGGGCAAAGGGGCGGTCGCGGTCGTCAGCGAGCTCAAGCCCCCGCCGGCCCCGATGACGCTGACCCGGACCGACATGCCGGGCGAGTCCGTCGCCTGGATCCAGGTCCGCGACGTCTTGGGCGCCATGAGCAAGGCGGCCTCCACCTTTTTCGGCGACCCCTCCGCGGGCATGGTCGTCATCGGGGTCACCGGGACGACCGGCAAGACGAGCGCGACCTACTTCCTCGAGTCGATCATCAGCCGCGCGGGCGGCGTTCCCGGGGTCATCGGCACGATCGGCCACCGCCTGCGCCACCGCACGCTGGAGAAGGCGGTCAACACGACCCCATTCTCGCTCGACGTGACCCGCCTGCTCGCCCGCATGCGCGCCCAGGGCGCGACCCACGTCGTGATGGAGGTCTCGTCCCACGCCCTGGCCACCGGACGCGTCGATGAGGTCCATTTCGACGCGGGCGTGATGACGAACCTCCAGAGCGACCACTTGGACTTCCACAAGACCCGGGAGGCCTACTTCGCGGCCAAGGAGCGTCTCTTCGAGCTGCTGGAGCGGGCGGACTCGGCCAAGACCCGGCGCGTCGCCGTACTCAACCGCGACGATGAGACCTACGCGCGCCTCAGGCGGCGCGTGCTGGACGTGAGGATCGTCACCTACGGACTCGGCCCCGAGGCCGACTACGCGGCGGACGGCGTCGTGGCGGGAGTCGCCGGCTCGGCCTTCAGGCTGCGCCTGCGGGAGCGCGAATGCGCCGCCAGGATACTCCTGCTCGGCCGCCACAACGTCTACAACGCTCTGGCCGCCGCGGCCGCTGCCTCGGAGGTCGGCTTCGCCCCGGAGGATATCCTCGAGGGCCTATCGGCGCTCGAGAGGATCCCCGGCCGGCTCGAGGCGGTGGACGCGGGCCAGGGCTTCTCGGTGCTCGTGGACTACGCCCATACCGAGAGCGCCCTTGCCGCCGTGCTCGCGGCGCTGCGCGGCCTTCCGCACCGACGCATCATCACGGTCTTCGGCTGCGGAGGCGACCGCGACAAGAGCAAGCGCGGCCCCATGGGGGCCGCGGCCTGCTCCGGCAGCGACCTGGCCTTCGCCACATCCGACAACCCCCGAGGGGAGGACCCGATCGACATCCTGAGGGAGATCGAGGCGGGCATCCAAGCGGGCGGTTTCGAGAACTACCGCATCGTCCCCGACCGGACGGACGCCATCCGTGAGGCGGTGCGCGTTGCCCAGGACGGGGACATCGTGCTGATCGCCGGCAAGGGCCACGAGGACCAGCAGGTCATCAAGGACCGGACGATCCGCTCCGACGACCGCGAGATCGCCCGGGCGGCGTTGAAAGATTTGCGAAGGATCTGAGGACGACTATCGATGGACTTGAACCTCACCTGGGGCGACGTCGCGCGCGCCACCGGCGGAGCGCTCGTGCGCGGGGGAACCGCGGACCCGTTTGGCTCGCTGTCGACCGACAGCCGGCGGCTGGCGCCCGGGCAGGCCTTCTGGGCCCTGGCGGGCGCGCGTTTCGACGCCCATGACTTCCTCGATGAGGACCGCGCGCGCGCGGCCGGCGGCTGGGTCGTGCGCGACGGGGCGCGGCTGCCGGAGGCCAAGCCCGGGCGCATCGTCGAGGTGGCCGACACGCTCCGGGCGCTCGGCGAGCTGGCCGCCTTCCACCGGCGCCGGTTCCGCGTGCCGGTCGTCGGCGTCACCGGCACGAACGGCAAGACGACGGTCAAGGAGATGATGCGCGCCGTCCTATCGCGCCGCGGCGAGGTATGCGCGAGCCCCGGGAATCTCAACAACGAGGTCGGGGTCCCGCTTTCTCTCCTGGAGCTCGGCGAGTCGACCCGCTTCGGCGTCTTCGAGATGGGAGCCTGCCGCCGGGGCGACATCCGGACCCTTACCCGGCTCGTGGGGCCGACGGCGGGCGTCCTGACGAACATCGGCCCGGCCCACCTCGAGTTCTTCGGGGACCTTGAGAACGTTTTCCGGACCAAGTCGGAGCTCGTCGAGGGGCTTCCCCCCGACGCCCCGGTCGCGCTCAACGGCGACGACCCCTGGCTGGCCCGCCTCACGGAGCGGCTGGGCTCCCGGGCGGTCACGTTCGGCCGCGGACGCGGGGCGCGCGTCCGCGTGCTCGCGCCGCCCGAAGCGCGGCCGAACGAGATCGCGCTCGACGTTGACGGCCGCCGGGTGTCCGTTGGGGGAGCGCACTACGGCGGCATACACCGGATCAACGCGGCCGCGGCCGCCGCCGGCTCGCTGGCGCTCGGATTCGGGGCCGAAGAGATCGAGGCCGGTCTAGCGGCTTTCCGGCCGCCGCCCCTGCGCTTCGTGCCGCGCCGGCACCCCTCCGGGGCGCTATTGATCGTGGACACCTACAACGCGAACCCGGCCTCCGTGCGCGCGGGCGTCGAGACCTTCCTGGAGACCACCGGCGGCGAGCGGATCGTCGTCCTGGGCGACATGGCTGAGCTCGGGGCGTCTTCCGCCCGCCTCCACCGGGAGGTCGGCCGGTGGCTGGCCACGCTGCCCCTGGCGGGCGTCTGCCTGGCGGGGGAGCGGATGGCCGAGACGGCCGTCGGGCTGCGCGCGGGCGGGGCTCGCTTCCCCGTCGTCCACGCGCAGGCGGCCGGCACGCTGGCCGGTCCCCTGCGCGGCCGGCTCGGAGCCGGAACCGCGGTCTACTTCAAGGCCTCGCGGGTCATGCGCCTCGAGGAACTGGTGGAGGCCCTCTGATGCTGTACTACCTTTTCGAGCTTCGCCATCTCTGGAGTCCACTGAACGTCTTCCGCTACATCAGCGTGCGCGCCGGCGGGGCCGCCGTCACGGCGCTCGCGATCTCGCTGCTGCTCGGCCCTCCGCTCATCCGCTTCCTGCGGGCGCGCAAGATCGGGCAGTCCCAGCGGCATGACGGCCCGGCCACGCATCTGAGCAAAGCGGGGACCCCGACGATGGGGGGGCTCCTCATCTTCGCGGCCGTCGCGCTCGCGGCGCTCCTCTGGATGCGCCCCGACATCCGCTTCACCTGGATACTGCTCTTCATGTCGATCGCGCTGACCTCCATCGGCTTCTGGGACGACTATCTCAAGCTCATACGCAAGGACCCCCGCGGGGCCCCGTCCAGGGTCAAGTTCGCGGTGCAGGTGGCGGCGGCCCTGCTCGTCGTCGGCTACCTCGCCGCCTACCCGCCGAGCGCCGGGCACGCGACGTCGCTGCTCGTCCCGTACGTCAAGCAGACTTTCCTCGAGATGGGGACGCTCTATTTCGTGCTCGCGGTGCTCGTCATCGTCGGCTCGTCGAACGCCGTCAACCTGACCGACGGGCTCGACGGGCTGGCCGCCGGCACGACCATCTTCTGCGCGCTGGCCTACGCCGTCTTCGCCTATGTGGCCGGCAACTTCAAGTTCGCGACCTATCTCCAGATCGTCCCCGTCCCCGGCGCCGGCGAGATCGCCGTCTTTCTCGCGGCCCTCATAGGCGCCTGCCTCGGCTTTCTCTGGTACAACTCGTATCCGGCCGAGATATTCATGGGGGACTCCTCGTCGCTGTTCCTCGGCGGCGTGATCGGGACGATCGCGCTGTGCGTCAAGCAGGAGGTACTGCTGCCCATCGTCGGCGGGGTGTTCGTCCTGGAGACGCTATCGGTCATCGTCCAGATGGCGTCGTTCAAGCTCCGCGGCGGCAAGCGGGTCTTCCGCATGGCGCCGCTCCACCACCATTTCGAGCTGGGCGGGCTGGCGGAGCCCAAGGTCACGGTGCGCTTCTGGATCACAAGCATCGTGCTGATGCTCGCCGCCCTGACCTCGCTCAAGATCCGCTGATGGCATCCAAGGGGAAGACGAAGAAGAAGGCCGGACGGCGCGGAAAGCGGAAGCGGTCCGCGAAAGGGGCGGCCGCACGTCGACCGAGTCCGGCGCCCAAGCCGCGCCGCAAGCGCGCCAAGGCCCCCCTTCCCCGGGACCGCTTCGACCCGCGCGCCTACGCGAAGAAGAAAGCCGCGGTCCTGGGGCTGGGGCGCTCCGGCTTTCATACGGCGCGGCTTCTCGCGCGCAAGGGTTTCCGAGTCTTCGTCAGCGACCTCCGTCCGCGCAAGGACCTGCGCGCGCTCGCCGCCGAGCTCCCGCCCAAGGTGAAGTGGGAGGCGGGCAAGCACTCCGAGAAGCTGCTCTCCTGCGATTTCGCCGTGAAGAGCCCCGGGATCCCGCACAGCGCGCCCGTCCTCCGGCGCCTGCGCGAAGCCGGCGTGCCCGTGTTCAGCGAGATCGAGGTCGCCCTCGCGTTCTGTCCCGCCGATGAGGTCGTCGCCGTCACCGGCACCAACGGGAAGACCACGACCGCCTCGCTGACGGCCGCGGCGTTCTCCGCGGCCAAGCGCCGGGTCCACCTGGCCGGCAATATCGGCGAGGCCCTCTCCGCTTCGGTGGGCAAGGTGCGCAAGGCCGATACGCTCGTGATCGAGGTCTCGAGCTACCAGCTCGAGGACAGCCGCCATTTCCGCCCCGCCGCGGCGGCCATCCTCAACATCACGCGCGACCACCTCGATCACCACGGGGACATGAGCGCCTATATGGACGCGAAGGCCCGGATCTACCGCCGCCAGGACCGCCGTCACGTCTGCGTGTTCAACGCGGCGGACCCGCTGACGATGGGTCTGGCCCGTGATTGCCGCTCCCGCAAGCTCTTTTTCAGCCACGACCCGTCCACGCGCTCCTCGGCCTGGATCGAGGAGGGAAAGATCGCGGTCCGCTTGCCGGGCGAGAAGAAAGCCTCCAAGATCGAGCCGCCGAAGCTCCCGGGGGCTCACAACCTCGACAACGCGATGGCGGCGGCGCTCCTCGCGCTCTGCCGGGGCGTGAAGCCGGCGGCCGTCTCCAAGGGGTTCAAGTCCTTCCGCGGCGTTGAGCACAGGCTCGAGGACTGCGGCAGACGCGGCCCTCTTTTCTGCATCAACGACTCCAAAGCCACCAACATCGACTCGACGCTCGTGGCCCTGCGCAGCCTGGAGGACCGGGCGGGCGGCATCCTCCTCATCCTCGGAGGCCTCCAGAAGGGCGGGGGGTTCAAGGCGCTGCGCCCGCCGATCGAGAGGCTCGTCAAGGCCGTCCTGGCGGTCGGCAGCGCGGGGCCGAAGATCGAGGAGGATCTGCAGGGGGTCGCGCACGTATTCCCGTGCGCGACGATCGAGCAGGCGGTCTCCGTCGCGTTCCAGATCGGCCAGAAGGGCGAGACCCTGCTGCTCTCTCCCGCCTGCGCCTCGTTCGACCAGTTCCGGGACTTCGAGGAGCGCGGCCGCCGTTTCAAGGACCTCGTGGCCAAAGCGGGGAAAGCCTCGTGATGGGCCGCGGAAGCCGGCGGGCGAAGATCCCCGACTACAACCTGCTCGCGCTCTCGCTGGTCCTCCTGTGCTTCGGATGGATCATGCTATTCTCCGCGAGCGCGATCCTCGCCGACCAGCAGTTCGGCGACGCGCTCTACTACGTGAAGCGGCAGGCCGTCTGGACGATCCTCGGCCTCGCGGGGATGGCGGTCTTCACCCGCCTTCACTACAACCGGCTCCGCGAGTGGGTGTGGCCGCTGCTGGCGCTGACGCTCGTGGTGCTCGTCGGGGTGCTCTTCTGCCCGCCGGTGGCGGGCGTCCGGCGCTGGATCCGCATCGGCCCGCTGGGGTTCCAGCCCGCCGAGTTCGCGAAGCTGACCACGATCGTATTCCTCGCCGACTACCTCGACCGCAAGCGCAGCAAGATGTCGAACCCCATGCAGGGGATCGTCGTTCCCTGGTCGGTCGTCGGCCTGCTGTTCCTGCTCATCGGCCTGGAGCCGGACCTGGGGACGCCGGTGCTGCTGTTCATGGTGGGGGTCCTATTGCTATTCATAGGGGGGACCCGCATGCGGCACCTGGCATGGGCGTTTGTGGCCGCCGTGCCGGTCCTCATCTTCGAGCTGCTGCGCAAGCCGTACCGCCGCCAGCGCCTGTTCAGCTTCCTCGATCCGTTTGGCGACGCGACGGGGTCCGGCTACCAGCTCGTGCAGTCGCTCCTGGCGGTCGGCTCCGGCGGGTGGCTCGGGGTCGGGCTGGGCGCCTCGAAGCTCAAGCTCCTGTACCTGCCCACGCCGCACACCGATTTCATCTTCCCGGTCATCTGCGAGGAGCTCGGGTTCTTGGGGGCCCTGGCAGTCATCGGCATATTCACGGCCTTCCTGCTGCGCGGCATCCGCGTCGCCAGAAACGCCCCGGACCTTTTCGGCACGCTGCTGGCCTGCGGGCTCACGTTCCTGATCTGCCTGCAGGCCTTCTTCAACATCGCGATGTCGATCGGCCTGCTGCCGACGAAGGGCCTGCCGCTGCCGTTCTTCTCCTACGGAGGCTCGTCGATGCTCGTGACGCTGGCCGCCGTTGGCATCCTGCTCAACATCTCGCGACACTCGACCGAACCGGTCGCGATCCGCAGGAGATGAGGATCGTCGTCGCCTGCGGCGGCACCGGAGGACATTTCTATCCGGGCTACGCCCTCGCGCGAGTCCTGCGCTCACGGGGGCACGAGGTCCTCTTCGTCCTGCGCCGCCAGGACCCCGCCGCGCGCCGCCTGGATTGCGAGCACCTGCCGTACGCGGAGCTCGATCTCCACGGCCTGCCGCGGAGGCCATCGGTCCGCTGGCTGAGCGCCTTATGGAAGCTGGCCGGAAGCCTGCGCCTGGCGCGCAACATCATGCGGGCCTATCGTCCCGGCGTCGCGGTCGCCACGGGCGGCTACCTGAGCGCCCCCGTCGCTCTCGCGGCCCGCCTTTGCGGCGTCCCCTACGTCCTTCACGAGTCGAACGCGGTCCTCGGTCTGGCGAACCGGCTCTGCGCCGGCGGGGCGGAGGCCGTCGCGCTCAGCCTGCCGCTTCGCGGCGGGCCGCCGCGCGGCGTCAAGACCGTCGTGACAGGGACCCCCATACGCGAGGAGCTCTGGCGCCGGGCCGGGCCCGCCCGGGCGCGGCTCAGCCTCGGGCTCGACCCCGCACGGCGGACTCTGCTCGTATTCGGAGGATCCCAGGGAGCGCGCGCTCTCAACGAGGCCGCGCCCGAAGCCCTCAAGAGGTTCGCCGGGCGGCATCCGGACCGCCTGCAGGTCCTGCATCTCTCGGGGCCCGAGCACGAGGGCGCCGTCCTCGCGGCCTACGGAAAGACCGCAGGGCCCGGGAGCCGCGGCCTGAGGGCCGCGGTGCGCGGCTCCCTCGACCGGATGGGCCCGGCCTTCGCCGCCGCGGACCTCGCGCTCTGCCGCGCCGGCGCCAGCACGGTGGCCGAACTCGCGGCCCAGCGGGTACCCGCCGTCCTCGTCCCCTACCCGAGCGCCACAGCCGGCCATCAAGAGGCCAACGCCCGCGTCCTCGAGGCGGCCGGCGCCGCGCAGGTCCTGCTCGAGCCGGAGCTCAACGGCGAGAATCTCGCGGCGAGGCTCGAAAAGCTGCTGGGTGAGGAATCCGCCGCGGACCTCGCGGCGATGGCGGAGGCCTACGGCAACCTGCGGCTCCCCGAGCCCTCGCAAAGCGGCCGCCTGCTCGCGGACGTTGTCGAGGAGGCCGCAAAAGGGTATCGTACCGGTGAGCATGCCTAAACGTCCCCGCATCCTGGTCGTCAACGACGACGGGATAGACGGAGAGGGGCTCATGCCGCTCGTGTCGGCGCTCGGAGAGGCCGGCTCGGTGACGGCGGTCGTTCCCGAACGGGAGCGCTCGACCGTGAGCCATGGGCTCACCCTCCACAAGCCCCTGCGCCTGCGCAGGGTGCGCGGCGGCCTGTTCACCCTCAACGGGACGCCGGCGGACTGCGTCCGGCTCGGCGTGATCCGCCTGATGCGCGGGCGCGCGGATCTCGTCGCCTCGGGGATCAACCGCGGCCACAACCTGGGGCAAGACGTCGTGTACTCAGGCACCGTGGGCGCCGCCGCCGAGGCCGCGCTTCTCGAGGTCCCGGCCCTCGCGATCAGCCAGGGCGTCCGCGAGGGGGGCGATTACCTGGCCGCGGCCGGGTTCGCCCTGCGGTTGTCGCTTCAGGTCCTCCGCAGGGGCCTGCCGCGCGGGACCTGCATCAACGTGAACGTGCCTCCGATCCCCGCCGCCCGCATCCGGGGAGCCATGCCCGCGCGGCTCGGCCGACGCGCCTACGACAAGACCGTGACGGAGCGCGCCGATCCCCGCGGGAGAGCCTACTTCTGGATCGCCGGGCGCCACATCGAAAGGATCGCCGCGCGCGGCACCGACCTGGCGGCGATCAAGGCCGGCTACATATCGGTCACCCCGCTCCGGATCGACAACACCGACGAGAAGCTGCTGCGCGGGATCAAGCGGTGGGGCCTCTAGTCGCGGCGTGCGACCGGCGCGGGGGCCTCTCGCGGCGCCCGCCGCGCCTGCTCGGCGCGCTCCTCGGAGCGGCCGCCGTCGTCGCGGCCCTGCGTCCGGCGCCGGCCGCGCTCCACGCCGGATCCGGGGAGCCCGGGGCCGCGCCGCTCGAGGCGCGGGTGTCGACCGAGCCCTTCGTCACGCTGAGCGCGGTCGGCGACATCCGGCTCGACGGCCCCGTGGCCCGCATCGCCGCGGCCCACGGGCCGGGAGCGCCGGTCAAGGACGTCCTCGCATGGCTGGATTCCGACATCGTGTTCGGGAACCTGGAGTGCGCCGTGACCGAGCGCGGCGAGGCGGCCGCTAAGGAATATACTTTCCGGGCTCCGCCGGATAACCTCCGCATCCTGAGCGCGGCGGGCTTCACGCTCCTGAGCGTCGCCAACAACCACGTGATGGATTTTGGCCCGCAGGGGATGCGGGACACCCTGGCAGCCCTGTCGCGCGGCGGCCTGCTTTACGCCGGGGCGGGACCGACCGCGCGCGCGGCGCGGCGGCCGGTGTTCATCGAGAAGAACGGCCTGCGCATCGGCCTGCTGGCTCTGACCAGCACGCTCCCCGAGGGAAACTGGGCCGGGCCGGATTCCCCGGGGGTGGCCTACTCCGACTTCGCGCGCGTGCCCGAATGGGTGCGCGCGGCCAAGCGGGACTGCGACATCCTCATCGTCTCCTTCCACGGCGGCACCCAGCTGGCCCCGGAGCCCAACGAGGTGCAGCGCGCGTTCGTCCGCTTGGCGGCGGACGCCGGGGCCGACGTCATTCTGGGCCACCATCCGCACGTCGTCCAGCCCGTCGAGGTGCGCGGCGGCGCCCTGATCCTCTACAGCCTCGGGAACTTTCTCTTCGTCTCCCCTACGCCGGGCACGGAGCGGAGCTTCATCGCGCGCCTGCGCCTGAGCCGCGAGGGAGTCCGAGCCGAGTTCGTCCCGGTGGACGTTAACTACGGCCGCATCCGGGAAGGAGGCCCGGAGGTGCGCGCGGCGGTCCGGGAAGCCCTCGACCGGACCGGCGCGCTGACACGGGACCCGGAGAAACTCCGTTTGAGTCCGTCTGCGCCAAATTGATTTAATCGGGCGACGAACCATGACACCGGAACGGAAAGACCCCATCCTCGCGGAGATCACCGCGGCCCTATCCCACCGCTTCGGGATCCCTTCGGTGATCGCGGACCTCGCGGGGGACGCCGTCCGGGTGCTCGCCTCCCAGGGCCTGGACGCCGGCCTGCCCCCGCCGGTCCGGGACGCCCTGGGCGAAGCGCTCCGGACGCCGGACAACGAGCCGAGCAAGCCCTTCTGCATCGGCTCCGGCGGCAAGGGAGCCGCCGGGCCGTTCGTCGCCGGGACCCGGCTGCGGCGGGCCTCGCGGCCTCCCCGGGGACCGAGCGCCCTGTGCCTCATCGATTCGCGTCCGCGGAGCCCGGACTCGGCGCGGTTGCGCGTCCTCGCGGTGTTCGCCGACGCGGTGGCCGAGCGCCTGGGCGCCGGGCCGTCCGACCCGGAGGCCGGACCCGCCATCGAGCCCGTCACCGGGATGTTCACTTTGAGCTTCCTCCAGCGCCTCTGCCGCGTCGAGCTCGAATCCAGCCGCGCGGCCTGCCTCATCCTGTTCAAGCCGGAGGGCATCGCCGAGATCCGGGGATCCCGCGGCGAGGCCGTGGCCCTTCGCCTGACGGCCCAGCTCGCCGATAGGCTGCGGACGCGGACGCTCCCCTCGGACATCGTGGGCCGCGTCGATTCCGATACGGTCGGAGTGCTGCTGCCCGGCGCCCCGCCCTCGGCGGCCGAGGCCATGGCGCTGAAGCTTCATGAGCACCTGCGCCGCTCGTTCCGATTCGCGGTCAGCGTGGGCGCCGCCTCGGGCGCCGAGCAGGCGGGGCTTTTCGGGGCCGCGGAGAAGGCTCTGCGGCAGGCCCAGTCCGGCGGAGGCGATCGGGGGGGGATCGTCGCGGACGGCAAGCTCCTGACGGCCCCGGCCTCGGCCCCGCCCGAGGCTCCGCAGGCCGCCCCCGCCCCGAAGGCCGCGGCGCCTTCCCTTCCTGTCCGCTACCAGCGGCTGGTCCTGCTCAACCGCATCGCGCTGGGGATATTCTCGGGCAAGAACCTCGGCGAGTCGCTCGGAAGGGCCGGGCACGGCATTTTGGCCCTCTCGGGCGCCAAGTACCTCAGCATCCTCCGGCGGGACGAGTCGGGCGAGCTCGCGACCGTGCACGCGCAAGGCGACAAGCGCTTCGAATCCGAAGAGGCCTCGGCCGCGCTCCAGAGCGCCGTCGAGCGGATCCTCAGCGAAAAGCGCCCGGGGTGGACGCCGCCGCCTCCCGCCGGGTGGTACGGGATCCCGATCCTGGACCGCTCGACCGGCCGGGTCGACGGAGCCATGGTCGTCGGGACTCTGGCCGAGGAGCCGCCGGCGAGCGACGCCCAGGTCCTGCTCGGCGACGTCGCCGTCCTTTTGCACAGCGCCTTCCGGGCCGAGCGCCAGCTGCGGGAGCAGAAGACCCTGGCGGCCGTCACGGAGCAGTCAGCCGATCCGATCCTCCTGACGGACCTGGAGGGCCGCATCACCGCCTGGAGCCGCGGCGCCGAGGAGACTTTCCAGTTCTCGGCCGCAGAGGTGCTCGGCCGGCGGCCGGCCGACTTCTTCGTCCCAGAGGACCAGGCGGAGCTCCTGGCGAGGACCCATCAGGAGGCCCTGGAGAAAGGCCGCGTCCGCGGGGTCGAGATGCTCCGCCTGCGCAAGGACGGGCGGGTCGTCCCGGTCGAGGTCACCTTCACCGTCGTCAAAGACGACGCGGGCCGGCCGTTCGGCATGGTCCGGGTCCTGCGCGACATAACCAAGCGCAAGGAGATCGAACGGATGAAGGACGAGTTCGTCGCCCTGGTCACCCACGACCTGCGCATCCCCATGACCTCCATCCGCGGCTTCTCGGACACGATGCTCGCATACTGGGACGAGCTGTCCGACGACGAGAAGAAGAAGTACCTGGGCATCATCCTGCGCGAATCCAAGCGCCTCGGGCGCCTGGTCAACGACTTCCTCGACCTCACGCGATTCGAGTCGGGGCAGGTGACGATAAGGCGCGAGCCGACCGACCTCAAGGCGGTCGCCGAGCGGGTGATCGGGACCTTGAAGGGCTACGGGCCCGAGGTCCGCTTCGAGCTGGCCATCGAGGACGGCCTGCCCGAGGTGATGGCGGACCAGGAGCAGATCGAGCGGATGCTCATCAACCTCGGGGGCAACGCGATCAAGTACTCCCCGCCGCAGGGGACGGTCCGCATCTCGGCGCGCCGCCAGGGCGACGAGGTCCTGGTCGCCGTGAGCGACGAGGGCCCCGGGATCCCCGCCGAGGCCCAGAAGCACCTCTTCGAGAAGTTCTACCGCGTCGCCGACGCGGTAACGAAGAGGACGACCGGCACCGGGCTCGGGCTCACCGTCTGCAAGCACATCATCGAGGCCCACGGCGGGGCGATCCGCGTCGAGAGCGAGCTCGGCAAGGGCACGACCCTCCTATTCACCTTGCCGATCCGCCCGCCTGAGAAGTCTAAGAAGTAAGCGCCGAAGTCAGCGCCGCGGGGCGAGCCTGCTGCGTGAAAACGGCAACGACAACAACGACCTCTTGCGACGGGTTTGCTGATAACTCGAAGGTATAAACGCCGCGAGGCAGGCTCGCGGCGTTGACTACGGCGCTGACTCGGCTTGCTCGCCGGGCGGCTATAAGGTATATTTTCCCAATCATGGCCATCACGACTCTCAGACGGTTCGGGCTCTTCCAGAAGCTGCCCGCGAAGCAGCTCAAGCGCATCCTATCGATCTCGCATACGCGCAACTACGAGGCCGGGGAGGTCATCTTCGAGAAAGGCGAAGCGGCCAAGGAGATGTTCATCGTCATGTCCGGCCGCGTAAAGATATTCATCCGGTCGGGCTGGAAGAAGAGCAAGACCTTCGCCTATCTCGGCCGGGGGGACTTCTTCGGCGAGATGGCCATCATCGAGGACAAGCCGCGCTCGGCCGGGGTCCAGGCCGTGGAGCCCTGCCGCATGCTGGTCATCCACAAAGGGGACTTCAAGCGGCTGCTGCTCTCCGATCCGAAGCTGTCCATATATATGCTCAAGGCCCTCTCGCAGCGCCTGCGCGGCGCCAACGAGGACATCGAGAACATGCTGTTCCGTAACATCCTCGGCCGGTTGGCGAAGACGTTCCGCGACCTCGCGGGCGGCGACACCACCTCCTGCGCCGGCGCCGTGGTCCTCAAGCAGCGCTACTCCCAGCAGGAGCTCGCCGACCTCGTCGGGACCACGCGCGAGCCGCTCTCCCGGGCCCTCGGCATCCTGCGGCGCGCCGGCATCGTGGAGACGCGCGGCGGGCGAGTCACGCTCAAAGACCTCACGAAGCTCGAATCCCTCATCTTCAGCGCCATCCACCCCGAAGACTGACCGTGGCCGAGCCTCAGCACCAACCCGTCCGCGGCTTCCGGGACGTGCTGCCTCCGGAGTCCGAGCGCGCCGCAGCGCTCGAGGCGGTCGCGCGCCACGTTTTCGCGCTCTACGGCTTCAGCGAGGTCCGCCTCCCCACCCTCGAGCCGCGCGAGCTCTTCATCAAGGCCACGGGGGAGACCACCGATATCGTCGAGAAGGAGATGTTCCAGCTCGAGGACGCGGGCGGCCGGAGCCTCGCGTTGCGCCCCGAGGGGACGCCCGGCGTCGTTCGCGCCTTCCTCAACCGCCACCTGAGCCAGCAGGGGGGCGTCACGAAGCTGTTCTACATCGGCAGCATGTTCCGCGCCGAGCGCCCGCAGAAGGGCCGCTACCGGGAGTTCGGGCAGATCGGGGTCGAGGTGCTGGGCAACCCGCACCCCGCCGCCGACGTCGAGGCCATCCTCGCGCACAAAGCGATCCTCGACCAGGCCGGGCTCGAGGGAAGGACGAAGCTGCGCCTCGGCAACCTGGGCTGCGACGCGAGCCGCGACTGCCGGCCTCTCTTCCGCGAGCGCCTGCGCGGCTTCCTGGCGGAGCGCGCGGCGGAGCTCTGCGACAGCTGCCGCCGGCGCGTCGAGCGCAACCCCCTGCGCGCGCTGGACTGCAAGGAGGACGGCCCCAAGCTCGCCCAGGACGCGCCCGCGCTCGAGCCCTGCCCTGAGTGCCTCCGCCACGTCGATCAGGTCTCAGCTTTGCTCACGCACGCCGGCTGCGAGCACGTCTATCCGGACAAGAACCTCGTGCGCGGGCTCGACTACTACACCCGCACCGTTTTCGAGTTCTCGGCCGAAGGACTGGGGACCCAGGACGCCGTGTCCGGAGGCGGCCGCTACGACGCCCTGGTCGCGGCGATGGGGGGGCCCGACACGCCCGCCGTGGGGTGGGCCCTCGGCGTCGAGCGCGTTCTGATGGCCGCCGACGCGGCGGAACCGGGCGCCGGGGCCTTGAACGCCGCCCTGCCGAGCCGCCGGGCCGACGTCTTCCTGGCCCTGCAGAGCCGGGAGGACCGCGCCGTGGCCGAGGGGGTGCGCCTGCTCGACTCGATTCGCCGCTTCGGCATTCGCGCCGGCTGCGGCGTATTCACATCGAGCCTCAAGGCCCAGATGCGGGAGGCCGGGCGCCAGGGAGCGCGCCTGGCCGTCATCATCGGCGACGCCGAGCTGGAGAAGGACCCGCCGACCTGCATCCTCAAGGACATGGGCCGGGGGGAGCAGGTTGAGGTGGGCCTCTCCGAGCTCATCGAGACGGTCGGCGCCAAGCTCATCGTCGACAAGGCCCAAGATTGAGGGAGGATCTATGACCGACAACGACGCGATGCGCAGCCACTCCTGCGCCGCGCTCCGCGCCAAGGACATCGGAGAGACCGTACGCGTGGCCGGATGGGTGCACGCCCGCCGGGACCACGGGGGAGTCTACTTCTTCGACCTTCGCGATCGCAGCGGGCTTGTCCAGGTGGTGGCGAGGCCGCAGAACCGGGAGGCTTTCGGCGTGGCCGAAGGGCTCGGCTCGGAGTACGTCATCTCCGTGACCGGAAAGGTGCGGCCGCGGCCGGAAGGCAGCGAGAACCCGAAGCTCCCCACCGGCGAGGTCGAGATCGAGGCCTCGCAGATCAAGCTCCTCAACACCTGCAAGCCCCTCCCGTTCGAGGTGGACGAGCATATGCACGCCACCGAGGAGGTGCGCCTCAAGTACCGGTTCCTCGACCTGCGCGGGCCCCGGATGCTGCGAAACATGACGCTGCGCCACAACGCGGCCCAGGCCGCCCGCCGATTTCTGAACGACCAGGGCTTCCTCGACATCGAGACCCCCGTCCTCACGAAGTCGACTCCCGAAGGCGCGCGCGACTACCTCGTCCCCTCGCGGCTCAATCCCGGGCAGTTCTACGCCCTGCCTCAGTCGCCGCAGATCTTCAAGCAGATCCTCATGGTCTCGGGCATCGAGCGCTACTTCCAGTTCGCCCGGGCTTACCGGGACGAGGACCTGCGCTCCGACCGCCAGCCCGAGCACACGCAGATCGACCTCGAGATGTCGTTCGTCACCGAACGCGACATACACGGGGTCATCGAGGGGATGATGCGAGAGGTCTTCCGGGACGTGCTCGGCCTCGAGCTGGAGACCCCGTTCCCGAGCTTCGAGTATTCGGACATCATGGCCCGCTACGGGATCGACAAACCCGACCTGCGCTACGAGCTCGAGATCCGGGACTGCTCGGACCTGTTGAAGGACTCGAAGTTCCGGGTGTTCGGGGACGCCGTGCGTTCGGGCGGAGTGGTCCGCGCCCTGGCCGCCACCGGCCCGCGCGTACTCTCGCGGACCGATCTCGACAAGTTCGCCGACCTGCTCAAGTCCATGGGCGCCAAGGGACTCGCGTGGATCCGCTGGCGCGGCGCCGAGCTCAAGGCGGAGTCCCCGATCGCGAAGTACCTATCCGAAGAGGAGCTGGCCGGACTCAAGGAGCGCTTCTCCCCGAAGCCCGAGGACGTCCTCCTCTTCGGGGCCGGCGAGCCCATGACGGTCGCCGAGCATCTGGGCGTCTTGCGCCTCAAGCTCATCGACAAGCTGGGGCTCGAGCCCACGAGGCCCTGGGCGTTCCTCTGGGTCAGGCACTTCCCGCTGCTGGAGAAGGCCGCGGAGGGCGAGAACTGGACGTTCACCCACAACCCCTTCACGGCGCCGCTCGAGGAGGAGATCCCGAAGCTCGACACCGACCCGGGCAACGTGCTCTCGCACCAGTACGACTTCGTGGTCAACGGGGTCGAGCTGGGCTCGGGCTCCATCCGGAACCACCGTCCCGAGATCCAGGAGAAGATCTTCGGCCTGATGGGCTACGGGCCCCAGGAGCGGCGCAAGCGCTTCGGCCTGCTCTTGCGGGCGCTGGAATACGGGGCTCCGCCGCACGGCGGCATCGCCCTCGGCTTCGACCGCCTGGTCGCCCTGCTGGCGGGCGAGGACTCCATCCGCGATGTCATCGCCTTCCCGAAGACGGCGAAGGGCCTCGACCTCCTGAGCGACGCCCCCTCGGAGGTCTCCGAGAAGCAGCTCAAAGAGCTGCACATCAAGCTCGATACTTAAGACGTTATCTTGGAGTTTGAAGAAAATCCCTTCGGGATTTTCTTCAAACTCCGCTTAGCTAGGCACGGCGGACGGCGACGCGCCATTCACGTCCCGTTATGGGATCTTCGGGATTTTCTTCAAACTCCGCTTAGCCAGGCACGGCGCACGGCGACGCGCCATTCACGTCCCGTTATGGGATCTTCGGGATTTTCTTCAAACTCCGCTTAGCTAGGCACGGCGGACGGCGACGCGCCATTCACGTCCCGTTATGGGATCTTCGGGATTTTCTTCAAACTCCGCTTAGCCAGGCACGGCGGACGGCGACGCGCCATTCACGTCCCGTTATGGGATCTTCGGGATTTTCTTCAAACTCCGCTTAGCCAGGCACGGCGCACGGCGACGCGTCATTCACGTCCCGTTATGGGATCTTCGGGATTTTCCGCAAACTGCGCTCCTGACTTCCGCGATGGGACACCCGGACAAAGCCGTATGGTAAGCCACCGTTTCCGTCGGTTGACTCTCTGAGGCTCTGCCGTTGCGGCGTCGTGTCGTCGGAGATTCGCGTCAGCGCAGTTCGTACGCGGTCTGAGGGACGGATTCCCCTCTCCCCCGAAGGGGGAGAGGGTCAGGGTGAGGGGGGGAACTCATGGAGGCGTTCACTCGTATACGGTAACGAGGCATCGCCCATGAACCCGATAGACTTCGCTCGCGGTCTGCGCCGGACCCCCACAGACGCCGAGGCCCGCATCCGGCGCCACCTGCGATTGCGAAGGCCGGCCGGATGGAAATTCCGCCGCCAGCACCCCATCGGCCCCTACATCGTGAACTTCCGCTGCGTCGAAAGCCGTTTGGTCGTCGAGCTGGACGGAGGCCGGCATCGAGAGCGCCGACAGTACGATAAGAAACGGACCGCCTTTCCGCGGTCGAAGGGGTGGCAGGTCCTCCGCTTCCAAGACAACGACGCCCTGCTGGAAACGGATTGCGTGCCGGGGGCGATTCTAGAGGCCTTGCCCGACCGACCCTCACCCGCGCTTCGCTACGCTCAGCGCGACCTCTCCCGCAAGCGGGAGAGGTGATCCCCGCCTCCCGCAAGCGGGAGAGGTGATCCCCGCCTCCCGCAAGCGGGAGAGGTGATCCCCGCCTCCCGCAAGCGGGAGAGGTGATCCCCGCCTCCCGCAAGCGGGAGAGGTGATCCCC
>JBDREN010000027.1:0-11363 GCA_043819795.1 Elusimicrobiota bacterium | reverse complement strand
CCATATCGAACACCTGGCTCTGCCCGGCGACCATCGTGATCCAAAAGCCGGACGATGATCCTTTGTACAATACCCCGATCTGGTACTCGCCCGGCTCGGTGAGCACGGCCGTGTAATGACCCTCGCTGTCCGTGTAGGACGAGCTGACGCGCTGGCCGTCCAGATAGAACCCGAGCGCGGCAGGATATGCGGGAAGCCCGCCCGAGGTCACCGTCCCCGTCAGGGTGCATGACTGCTGGGCCGCCACGGTCCCGAGACACGAGAATGCCAAACCCGCGGCCGCCAAAAGCCCCGCGACCGCATGCCTGCTCCTCGCCACACCGAAGACTTCGATTGCGCTCTCCATCTCACTTCCTCCCGCCGCCTTTGGCGATCACCCTTATGATGTCGCTTCCCTCGAACGCGGGCCCGCCGGTTATGTCGCCGGTCACGGTCAGCTCCACCGAGTCTCCGGCTTGGAGCATGTCCGCGAGCGCGGCCCTCTCGAACTTGACCGTCAGGACGCCGTCCTCATAGTCCCACCTGGAGGCCCCGATCTCGCCCTCCAGGAGGACCGTGCCGGGCTCGATCCCGGCGGCGTCATAGCCCTCGGCAAGCGTGATGGTGCAGGTGACCCACCTTCCCTGGCTGTTCAGGTTCAGGGTGTCCGGGTCGATGTCCACCGCGGCTTGTATCGCATCCCTCTCCATAATGGCGAACTGCGACAGGTGGCTCACCTCGCCGTAGATGACGTTGTTGTCCATGTCCAGGTAGGTGGTCACGTTCACCCACTCCCCGCCCTCCAGATGCATTAGCTTGAGACCCCTCTCCCTGTTGCCCAAGCCGGTGTCGTCGTAGGCGATCGATATCTCAATAGGGCCGGAATACTGCGCGGTCGTGGTCATCTCGTAGTAGTCCTTGAGCAGCTTGAACCCGGCGGGCGGGGGCTGGCCTCCCGTGGTCTCCTCGACCGTCGTGGTGCCGTCGCCGGTTATCTCCTCGAAGGTCAGTGTGGTATCCTCGTCGGGTTCCACCACGACGTCGGCGCCGGAGGGGGTGTTGGGCGGAAAGTCGACGATCAGGGTCTGTCCGGCGGCCATAGTGACCCAGAGGCGCGTCGATTCCCCCGCGTACGACATCACGACCTCGTAGTCGCCCGGCTCGCTCAGCAAGGCCTCGTAACGGCCGTCCCCGTCGGTCCAGGATGTCGTGACGTGCTCGCCCCCCAGGTAGAAATAGACAGGGGTGTTCGCCGCGGGAAGCCCGCCCGAGCTCACCGTCCCGGTGAGGTTCGGCGCGAGGGACATATCGAACACCACGCTGCCCTCCGCGGGCATCGTGAGCGAAAAGTCGTAGCCCGCTCCCTTGTAGCCCACGATGACCTCGTAGTCGCCCGGCTCCGGAAGCAGGGCCTCATAGCGGCCGTCGCCGTCGGTCCAGGATGTCGTGACGTGCTCGCCCCCCAGGTAGAAATGGACAGGGGCGCTCGCCGCGGGAAGCCCGCCCGAGCTCACCGTCCCTGTGAGGTTCGGCGTGACGTCCATATCGAACACCGCGCTTCCCTCCGCGGGCATCGTGAGCGAGAAGTCGTAGCCCGCTCCTTTGTAGCCCACGATGACCTCGTAGTCGCCCGGCTCGCTCAGCAATGCCTCGTAACGGCCGTCGCCGTCGGCGTAGGACACCGTGACCTGCTCGCCGCCCAGCAAGAAGTGGATCCTGGCGCTCGCCGCGGGGAGCCCTCCCGAGGTCACCGTCCCCGTGCGGTTGGCCGCGACGTCCATGTCGACCACCACGCTGCCCTCCGCGGGCATCGTGAGCGAGAAGTCGTAGCCCGCTCCTTGGTACCCCACGATGACCTCGTAGTCGCCCGGCTCGCTCAGCAATGCCTCGTAACGGCCGTCGCCGTCGGTCCAGGATGTCGTGACGTGCTCGCCCTCCAGGTAGAAATAGACAGGGGCGCTCGCCGCGGGAAGCCCGCCCGAGGTCACGGTCCCGGTGAGGTTCGGCGTGACGTCCATATCGAACACCGCGCTGCCCTCCGCGGGCATCGTGAGCGAGAAGTCGTAGCCCGCTCCCTTGTAGCCCACGATGACCTCGTAGTCGCCCGGCTCGCTCAGCAATGCCTCGTAACGGCCGTCGCCGTCGGCCCAGGATGTTGTGACGTGCGCGCCTCCCAGAAAGAAGTAGACGCTGGCGCTCGCCGCGGGAAGCCCGCCCGAGCTCACCGTTCCCGTGATGGTGCAGCAGTCCTGCGCGAGGGCCGCGCCGGGACATGAAAAAGCCGTAGCCGCCGCGATGACAAGAGCCGCGATGGCCGCACCGGTCTTAGCCGAGCCAAAGACTTCGCTTGCGATCTTCATTTTCGTTTCTCCATGCGTCAAACTAGAAAGACCCGGGCTCCGCCGCCGAGCGGCAGCCGGTCACGAATAGGATGACCCCAGATGCGCTCCCAAGTCAAGGACAAGACGCTGACATTCATATAGAAATACTGCTTTAAAATGCGTAAATTTTTATTTTGTCAGAAAGAAAATGACGCCCGGAGGCCGGTAAACATTCACTGAACCCATCCCGCTCCGACGAGCGAACCTGCCTCAGAAACCTCCAGAGCTCCAAGGTTATCGACGGGCAGCTATGGGTTCACTGAATGTTTACGGAGGCCGCTGGCGCGGCGTCGACCCCGGCAGGGGCGCCGTGCCGGGCGACCTCTGGTCGGGCGTTGGCGGCCGGCGTGCGCGGCTCAACGGACTCGCGCGCCTGCCGGCCGTTTGGTGGGAAGCCGGGACGCTGGTTTTCCCGCCGGGGGGAAATCCAGCGTCCCGGTGATACTACGCCTTCTTGTGGAGGGTCAGCGCGACCTTCTCCGCGGTGATGGGCATGGACTTGATCCTGAGCCCGAGAGCGCTCTCCACCGCGTTGGCTACGATGGCGGCCGCGGGGATCATGGTGTGCTCCCCCACGCCCCTGGCCCCGAAGGGCCCGTCCGGCTGGGGCGTCTCGATGATGATCGGGACGATCTTATCCGGTATGTCCAGGGCGGTCGGGATCTTGTAGTCCATGAAGTTGGGGTTGAGGAGCCTCCCCTTCGCGTTGAACCGCATGTCCTCGTAGAGCACCGTGGCCAGGCCCTGCACCATGCCCCCGATGATCTGGCCGTTGACCAGGTCGGGATTGATGGCCTTGCCCACGTCCACTGCGAGCACCGCCTTGAGGACCTTCATCTTGCCGGTCTCCTTGTCGATCTCCACGGTCGCGGCCGCGGCCCCGACCGTGTAGTGCACGTTCGGGTGGCCGCCCTGGCTCGTCTCGGGATCGCTCAAAGCCGAGGAGAACTCGGGCATGAACATGCCGCTCGCCATGATGGGCCCGCCCATGAAGGTCCCGTCCGGGGCCATGATGCCGTTGATGACGAAGTCCTTGAGGGGGATCGCGAAGCCCGGGTCCGTGATGCACTTGACCTTCTCGTCCTCCAGGTAGAGGGTGTTCCGGTCCAGGCCATGGGCCCGCTGGATCAGGTCGAAGATCTTGTCCCTCGCCTCGATCGCGGCCTTCTTCACGGCGTTTCCGCAGCCCCAGGTCACGTGGGAGCCCACCGTCTGCCACTCGTAGGCGTTCCTGTCGGTGTCCGGGGTCTCGACCCGGATCTTATCGGGCGGCACGGAGAGGACCTCGGCCGCGATCTGGGCCATGACCGTCAGGTAGCCCTGGCCGATCTCCATCCCCGACACCATCACGTTGACGCTCCCGTCCTCGTTGAACTTCAGGAACGCCCCCGAAGCCGCGTTGGGCGGCATGGCCGGAGCCTTCCACATGAGCGAGAAGCCCTTGCCCACCACCTTGCCGGGAGCGGACGGCTTCTCTTTCTTGCCCCATCCGATCTCGGCCGCGACCCGGTCTATGGCCTCGTGGAGCCCGCTCGGGTTCATCTTGGCGCCGTAGGCCAAGGTGTCGCCCTCCCGGATCGCGTTCTTCTTCCGGAAGGCCACGGGGTCCATGCCGATCTTCTTGGCGAGCCTGGTCACGTGCGACTCCAGCCCGAAATGGAACTCCGAGTAGCCGAAGCCCCGGTACGGCCCTCCGGGAGGGAGGTTTGTGTATACGCACAGGGAGTCTATCTTGACGTTCGGGATCCGGTAGGGGCCGGTGGCCGACAGCCCGACCGCGTTCACCACGTTGGCGCCGTACTCCACGTAAGCGCCCGCGTCCCAATGCAGCGTATGCTCGATCGCGGTGATCGTGCCGTCCTTCTTGGCCCCCATCTTGATCCTGGCCGTCACCCCCTGCCGCTGGTAGGTGTTGTAGAACTCCCGCTCCCGCGTCCACCTCACCTTGACGGGACATCCCTTCACGGCCGTGGCCAGGGCCGCGCCGATGATCTCCATGGAGACGCCGGCCTTGCCGCCGAAGCCGCCGCCGACGTAGGGCGTCACCACCCGGACGTCCTTGTGCGACAGGCCCAGCGGGGCCAAGGCCTCGGCGAAGAGATGCCTCTGCGTGTAGGGCGACTGGGAGGCGGACCAGAGCGTCAGCCTGCCCGCCTGGTCGTAGAGCCCCACGATCACGTGGGTCTCGATGGCGCAGTGGGCGTACCGGGGGACTTGGTACGTGTCCTCGAGCACGACGTCGGCCTCCTTGAAGCCCTTCGCTAGGTCCCCCTTCCTGGTCTTGCGCCAGTGCGCGATGTTCGTCCCCGCTTTCGGGAAGAACCACGGCACGTGCGGGTAGCCGCCGAGCTTCGGATGGACGAGCTGCGACCCCTTGCGCACGGCCGCCACCGCGTCCAGCACGAGCGGAAGGTCCTTATATGTCACCTTCACGAGCTTCGCCGCCCTCTTGGCGGTCTTGGCGTCCCGGGCGACGACCGCCGCCACCTGCTCGCCCACGAACCGCACTCTGTCCTGGGCGAACACGTAGCGATCCTTCATGTAGAGGCCGAACTTGTACGGGAAGTCCTTGCCCGTGACGACCTTAACGACGCCCGGGACCTTCTCGGCCTCCCGGGTGTCGACGCTCTTGATGATCGCGTGCGCGCGCGAGCTCTCCACTACCTCGGCGTGGAGGAGGTTGGGACCGAAATCGAGGTCGTCCACGAACCTCGCCGCGCCGGTGACCTTCTCCAGCCCGTCTATCCTCCCGACCGGTTGTCCCACAAATCTCATTTTCGCCTCGGTTTCTTGCGGCCGCCCGCCTCGGCGACGGCGTCGATGATCGGCATGTAGCCGGTGCACCGGCAGAGGTTCCCGGCGAGCGCCTCCTTGATCTCGACCTCCGTCGGCAGGGGCCGGTCCCTCAGGAGCTCCTCCGCGGCGAGGACCACGCCGGGAGCGCAATAGCCGCACTGGAAGGAGTTGTGCCGGAGGAACGCCTTCTGGAGCCGCGTGGGCCCGTCCTTGCTGAGGCCCTCCACCGTGACGATCTCGTGCCCGTCGACCTCGACGGCGAGGATAAGGCAGCTGCGCACGGTCTTCCCGTCCAGCAGGACCGTGCACGCTCCGCAGTCGCCGCTCTCGCAGCCGACCTTCGGGCTCTTGACGCCGAGCTTCTCCCTGAGGACGTCCAGGAGGACGTCGTTGGGCTCGACGTCGGCCGCCAGCTTCTCTCCGTTGAGCTTCAGCTCGATGGTCCTTTTCATGAGCCCCCCTAAAGGACACTCTCGCCGTAGGCGGGGCCCTTTCCGGCGAGCCTCGATACGGCGGCGGTCACGGCCCGGCCCAGCATCACCTTCACCATGTGGCTCCGGTACTCCTTGCTGGCCCTCACGTCGGTGATGGGCCGGATCTCGCCGTCCACGAGCCTCTTCGCCTTCTCGATGACGGACGCGTCCGGCTTCTTGACGCTCAGCAAAGCCTCGATCTTCCTCGACCGGAAAGGCCGGGGGCCCACCGCGCCGAAGGCCACGCGGCACTCGTTGCGCGGGAGGGCGAGGACCGCCACGCTCGCCTGAGCGAGGTCCTCCCCCTTATACCTGCCGAGCTTGGCGTAGCAGCCCCCCTGCCTCTTCGGCGGCAGGGGGATCTCCACGCCGAGAGCCAGCTCGCCGTCCTTGAGGGCGGGCTTCTTCGGGCCGAGGAACCAGCCCCCGGCGGGGATCCTGCGCCCGCCCTCCGGGGCCTTGACGAGGACCTTGGCCTCGTAGGCCAAGAGCGCCGGACCCGCGTCGCAGCACGGCACGGCCGCGCAGATGTTGCCCACCATGGTCGCCCGGTTCCTCAGGCCCTTCGAGCCCACGGTCCGGGCGGCCTCCCACAGAAGGGGCAGCTTGCTCTTCACGAGGCTCGACGCGATGAGCTCGTTGAACGTGACCAGAGCGCCGATGAAGACGACGCCGTCCTTGAGCGCGATCTTCCCCAGGTCCTTGAGGCCCTTGATGTCTACCAGGGCCTCGGGAGCGATCAGGCCGTCTTTCAGCCAGCCCACGAGGTTGGTCCCCCCCGCGAGCACGCGGCCCCGGCTCCCGTATCTCGCCAGGAGCTTCAAGGCCTCCTCGACGGTCTTCGGCTTGAAGTACTCGAACTCGCACGCGATCGCCATATGGTCTCTCCCGGGCCCCTCCGTTATTTCGGCGGCAGAAGGGCGACGATGCGGCACATGGAGGACTCCAGCTCGATGCCCCGCAGCGGGAAGCAGCCGATCCAGACCCGCTTATTGCTCACCTTGTCGATCTCCGCGCCCAGATTCTCGGCGTGGACGATCCCCTTGGGGAAGAGCTTGAGGTGCATCACCTGGTAGTACTCCTTTGGCGGGAAGAGCTCGGCCCAGCTCTTGCCGTGCTTCTTCTTGATCTTCTTCTCCGCCTCGGCGAAGGGGCCGGGATGCCAGTCCTTGATGATCGTGTTCATCGGATGGTCGGCGCTGCCGCAGTCCACGCCGATCCACTTGAGCTTCATGTCCATCGCCCACTCGTGGAAGCCCGGCCCCGGGCCGGGATGCTTCACGAAGTAGCGGATCTCGTCGGAGCCCTGCTGGTCCCAGGCGTAGCGGTGGTAGCCGGTGTTGATGATGAGGATGTCCCCCTTCTTCACCTTCACCTTCTTGGTGATCATCTCGGGGGAGTAGAGGTCGTAGTCCCCGACCTCGCCGGAGATGTCGGCGACCACGCCGGGGCCTATCCACTCGCCGAGCGGGACCTGCCCGATCGCCCGCCCGCTGGCGTGGAAATGGATCTCGCCGTCCATGTGCGTTCCCACGTGGTTGCTGGTGGTGATGATCTGCCCGTTGGCCCCCTGCCCCATATGCGCGCCGGCGATCCTCTTGAAGTACTGGATGCCGAGCGGCATGTAGCTCGGCCACGGCGGGGTATGGATGCTCAGTCGCTGGGTCAGGTCGTAGACCCGGACCTTGCCCATGAACTTCAGGAACTGATCGATATTCATTTCTTTCCTCGCTTGGTGGTTTTTCCCTGCTCCAGCCGCCTGGCGAGCCCCTCGAAGGCCTTCTTGAAGGGCTCCGCCGGCGCGTTCAAGACCCCGGCCCCGACCTGGCCGATGCCGGGCTTCTTGTGGGCCACGCCGGTGTCGATGAAGGGAAGGATGCTCTTCTCGACCACCTTGATCACGTCGATGCCGGTGGGCGTGCCCCGAAAATCGAGATACGGGATCTGATAGACGTTGTTCTCCGCCGCGGTGATCTCGTACATCTGGCGCGTGTAGCTTACGGCGTCGCCCGCGCTGCCGCCCACGAACTGGACGATGGCGGGCGAGGCGGCGATGGCGAAGCCGCCCAGGCCGCCCGTCTCGGTGATGGAACTGTCGCCGATGTCGGGGTTGGCGTCCTCCTTCGTGAATCCCGGGAAGAAGAGGGCGTCGGGGACGGCCGCGGGGCCGGTGAACCACTCCCCCCCGGTCCCCGCCAGCTGGACGCCGAACTCTGTGCCGTTCCTCGACATCACCGTCACGACGCTCGAGCATTCGACGCCCCGGGCGGCGTCGAGCACCGCCTTGCAGGCGGGCATGGACAGGTTCAGGAAGAAATGGTCGTTCCCTTGGATGAACTCCAGGACCTCGGCCGCCGTCTTGGCGTCGGCGCAGGTCCTGACGATCTCCGGCGCCAAAGCCCGGTAGAGCAGCGAGGTCGCGGCCCGGTTCCGGTTGTGGACCTCGTCTCCCATATGGAGCGCCTGGGCGATGATGTTCTTGAGGTCCACGCCGCCGAGCTTCTCCACGGCCTTCTTCAGCGCGGGATAGAGGGACTCCTCCATCCACTTGAGCCTGCCGATGACCTCGTCGCTGTACGCCCCGTACCGGAGGACCTTGCCGAGCCCCTCGTTCATCGTGCAGTAGGCGCGGTTGCCGTATTCCGCGTTCTCGATCACGAAGACCGGCATGGAGGGCGCCACGATCCCGGCCATGGGACCGACCGCGCTGTGCTCGTGGCAGGGGGAGTACTCGATCCCGCCCGAGGCCGCGAGCTGCTCGGCCTCCTCGGGCGTCTTGGCCATCCCCTCGTAAAGGATCGCCCCGATGACGGCCCCCCTCATGGGCCCGCACATCCTCTCCCACTCTATGGGAGGCCCCGCGTGAAGGAGCAGGTTCTTCTTCATGCCGGGGACCACGTCTATGGCCTTCTCGAGCCCTATGAGCCGGGGCTTGCCGTTAAGGATCCTCTTGACGGCCTCCTTGTTGGCCTTCTCGATGTCCGAGGCCCGGGCCCGTATCACGGCGGACGCGCCCTCGTCCACGGCCACGGGCGGGCTCCAGTCCACCTGGACCGCCCGCACGCCCTCCTTGCTCAGGCTGTCCTTGAACGAGGAAAGGCCGACGTTGACCACCTTGAGGTCCTGCCGGAAAAGCTCGCCCACTCCCATTATGCCGCCGCCTTGGAGGAAGTATTCTTGCCTCGCCCCGCGCCCGACTGGCGGACGATGTCCGCGGCCAGCCTGCAGCCGGCCGTGCTCGTCGGCGCCATGAGAGCGCCGGCCGCTTTTAACGCTTTTTCCACTCTTTTTCTGCCTTGAGGGTCCTTGTCCGTGCCCGTTATAAAACAAACGATTGCAACGTTCTTGCTTGCCTCGCGGATGACCGGGGCGAGCTCGGCCGCGGGATCCGGGTTGGAACCGTAGCCCAGCACCACGTCGAGCAGGATCACGGCGGTCTCCGGGTCCCCGGCCTCCTGGGCGATCCTCCGGTTCCTCAGACTGTAGTCTATCATAGGATGGGGCCTGCCCACCGTGAACTCGTCCGCGCCCAGGTCCACGACCGTGTGCATCCGGCTCTTGAGCGCGTCCTCGAGCTTGAGCGCCTTGCCCGCCGGCGCGTTCGAGTAAAGCGGTCGGATCACGCCCTCGAACACGACCTCCGCCTCGGTGCAGAAGGTCCCTCCGCTGAAGAGCCCCCTGAGATATTTCTGTCCCTTCCCGCGCCTTGCCGCCGCCTTCTCGGCGAGGGACTTGAGCTCCTTGTCCCGGGACCTGAGAAGCTTGGCCGCCTCCCGGGGAGGCTTCCCCTTGGCCAGCGCGACCGCGGTCATGGCGGCTTCCTCAAGAGTGGCCGTCCCGTGGACGCCGTACTTCTTCAGGCATCCGGGCTCCGCGCCCAGGAACACCGAGACCACGGGCTTCTTCACGCGCCCGAGTTCCTTGCCGATGCGCTCCAGCACCTCCTTATGGGGAGGCTTGGACACCAGGACGATGACCTCCGTGGCCTCGTCTTGGGCCAGGGCCTTCAGGCCCTCCAGGAACATGACGCCCCCGACCTCGCGCTTGACATCCCGGCCCCCGGTGCCGATCGCCTGGGACACGCCGCAGCCTTCGTTCGAGATGATCGAGGCGACCTCCTGGAGGCCCGTGCCCGAGGCCCCGACCAGGCCCACCGCGCCCCTGCTCACCACGTTCGCGAACGCGAGCGGCGCCCCGTTGATGATGGCCGTCCCGCAGTCCGGCCCCATGACCAGGAGCCCCTTCTCTTTGGCGTAATTCTTGAGCTCGATCTCCTTTTCGATAGAGACATTGTCCGAGAAGAGCATCACGTGAAGGCCCTTCTCCAGCGCCTTCATCGCCTCGTCGCCGGCGTAGCGCCCCGCCACGGAGATCAGGGCCAAGTTGGCGTCCGGCAGCGCCTTGAGCGCGCCTTCGATGCTCCGCGGCCGGTATTCCTCGCCGGCGGCTCCCTTCTTCTTCTTGAGGCCGTCCAAGAGGCCGTCGACTTTCTCCTGGACCTCCCGGGCCGCCTTGCCGCTTTTCGCCTTGACCGCGATGAGAAGGTCCGTGTCGTCCGCCCCCTCGAACTCGCCGATCAGCAGGCCCGCGGCCCGCAGGATCGCCTTATTTTCCTTGGTGCCCATCACGACCGCGGCGTCGATCACGCCCTCCAAAGCGGCGACCTCCTTACCCACCACCATCAGGCTCACGGAATCGAAGTACTCTCCCTTCTTTATCCGGCCGTTGACGACCATAAAGCCTCTCCCTTCCTCAGCGTCATCAAGAAGCCCGTCGCGAGGTCCGCGCCCGAGCTCGCTCCCACCGCGATCAGCCGGTCCGCGGCCCGGATGATCGCCTCCTCTGCCCCGTCGAGCAGCGCGCGGGCCAGGCCCTTCAGACTCTCGAAGAAGAGTCCCTCCTTCGCCAAATAGAGGAAGGTGTCCGAAAAGACCCCGCCGCCCTTGGCTGCCTCATAGACCAAGGCGACCGCCCGCCCGAAATCCCCGCCCGAGACTTTGCCGAGGAAATGCAGCCCGAATAGCGCGCCCGCCAGGAAGTCGTCGCCGCTTGGGGTAAGGCCGAACCCGCAGCCTTTGAGCATGCGCGCGCCCTCGGACAGGTCCCCGCCGAAGATCTCGCGCGCGGCGAGCGTCGCCCGGTCCGCGAAAGCCCTTTCGAACCCGGGGCGAAGGCGCCGGACTCTCCGCCCGTCGAGCAGAAAGACCAGGCTCTCGCGAGGAGCCGTCTCCACCAGGCGCGTCTCCAGGACCGCCAAGCCCTCGCGGAGCTCCGCAGCGCCCGCGCGCGCGGTCCCCAGCTCCGAGCGGTACCTACGGGCCGCGGCGAGATCCAGCGAGACATCCCCCAGCACGGCGCGCCGGGCGCCGATCTCCAGACGGTCCGCGGCGTCCGGCAGGGGACCCGAAAGCACGATATTGAGCGGGCCGCCGCCGACCGTCTCGTCAACGACGGAAACGAGCAGCCGGCCGTCCATGAAATTCAGAGCCCTACTGAAACTGGAGTGGGCGGGGTAGGAGCCTTCCCGGACGCGGTCTCCGACGCTGAGGATCCTCACTCGCAAATGAGCTTCCCTATTGGATGGGGTGTCGCCGGATGATATCAAATAACCCGACGAGGCTGCGGCGTCAGGCTGCAACTTATGAAACTTATTGAGCGCCCATACGTTGCAGCCTGACGTCGAAACGCCCCCGGACGCGGAAGCCCCGCGCCTTGCGGCGCGGGGCTTCTTTCT
>JBDREN010000026.1:0-9629 GCA_043819795.1 Elusimicrobiota bacterium | reverse complement strand
GAGCGCCTCGGCCAGGGCCCCGCGCACGGGCCGGTCCGAATGGTCGCCCAGAAGCCGGCCGACGTCGATCGTCGCCAAATCCCGCCCCTTCAGGCCCGCGGCCAGCTCGACGATGTCGTCGGCGACGATCAGGCCTTCGTAGAGCCCCATCCAGGGCCCGAACCAAACGGGGATCCGACGCGCTATGCGAAGACTCGCGGCGAGCTCGCCCTTCGTTATAGGCCTGAGCAGGCGCATGAGGCCCTTCTCCTCAGCGTAGTACCGGCTCATCAGCGAGCTGTACTCGGGTCCCTGCTCGCGATGGATGACGGCGTTTATCACGGCGTCGAAGGCGAGATGCTCGGCCTCGGCGATCGGGCCGCGCCTTTCGGTATGGCGCAGAAGGACATGCAGGAACTCGTGGCAGATCAGGGCCTTGACGTGCGCCTGGGTCCGGCAGTGCTCCCGCACGAAGGAGAGGTTCACGAGAAGGCGCGGCCGGTCTTCGCAGGTCACCGCCAGGGTCGGGACTTCCCCGGTGAACCCCAGCGCCAGGATCTGGAGCGCGGCCCGCACGGCGAACGGGTTCTCGTCCACGAGCTCGCGCAGGACGGCCTTGAATTCGGCCTCGTTCATGCGTAAAAGCCCTCCGGGTCGAAGACCTCGAGCCGGCGCGTCAGGCTGGCCTCGGTCCACAGGACCGGGCGCGAGGGGTCGTAGAGCACCCGCGTGCACAGACCGAGCATCAAGGCGGTCTCGAGCACGTCGTCCTGACTCGCGGAGACGGCCTTGAGCGGCCGCGGGGCCCGGTCCGGCCGGCAGATGAGCCGCTTACGGGGGATGGCGTACTCCGCGCGCAGCTCCTCCGGCGAAAGGCGGCCCCGCGCCGTCAAGAGCGCCTCGATCGTCTTGACCGGCGGCCCGTCCCCGAAGTCGAGGGCGAGCCGGATCACCCGGGGACAGCGGATCGCGCCCGTTTCGCCGCCGAGCAGCGAGGAACGGATGGTCTCCACGCGGGTCCGGCTCATCGGCCCGCCCGAGTTGAGGAATAGCGCCGCCGGCTCGAAGCGCTGGACGACCGGCGCCCACAGCCCTCTCATAGCGCCCCCCTCGCCTTGAGAATGCCGGCGCACTCGTGGATCTCCCTTTCCAGGGCTTTCGGGTCCTCGAGCACGAGATCTTTCGTAAGGCACCAATTGAAGAACTGCCGGGCCCGCTCGCGCCGGGCCCCGCGCAGTCCCGAGAGCGCCTTGGCGTAGCGGGCGAATTCGGGATGCTTCGTGTCTTTGTCGGAGAGCCGCTCCTGCCAGCTCACCTTGCCGTCCACGGTCAGGATCGGGGCGGCCGCCTTGCCTAGGTCGTTGACGCCCTCGGCCCCGACCGGCAGGCGGCCGGCGGCGGCCGCCGGGTAGGTCGCGAAGGCGAAGGCCCCGGCGCGGGCCTCGCCCGCGCTCGCCAGGAGCTGCTCGATCGCCTGCGTGCCGGCATCCGGGCTGGGGCAGGTGTCCAGCAGGAGCCCGAGCTTTCCCGGCAGGGTGCGCTCGCAGTGGAACTCGTGCACCCATCTCCGGTCCCCGGTCAGCATCGAACCATCCCAGGCCCCCCGATGGGCCGCCGCGAGCTTCTCGGCCGCCACTTCGACGCCCCAGGTGGCCTGCGGGAGGCTGCATTCAAGGACCAGCCTGAAGATGTCTTCCGACATCGCTCCGGTCACGACGCGGGCGGCCAATAGGCTGCGCGCGAGGAGCCGCGCCCGCCGCGGGGATACGCGCACCCTGGCGGCGTTGAGCAGCGTCGCGGCCGCGGCAGCGTAGGCCGCGATCTGGGGCGGGCAGCGGCCCGCCTCGTGGAGGAACCGCGCCCGCCAACCCGCGATCTCCCGCCTGAGCCGCCCCCCGTCGCTCGAGACGGCGCCTTCGCCCCCGGGGTCGACGATCTTGAGGCGCTCCTCCTTGCCGAACTCCTCCCAGTCGAGGGCCCGGACGAAGAGGCTGAAGCGGTCCGCCAGGGCGGGATCGAGGGGCTCGGAGCCCGAGTAGCCCTCGATGCCCGCCTGATCGCCGGGGGCGGGGTTCATGGCAGCCCAGCGGTAGCGCAGCTTCGGCAAAGACACCCCCTGGATCCGCCGCTCGTGGACGAGCGAGAACAGCCGGTTCTGGTGCTCGGGCCTGCAGCGGCTGATCTCGTCGATCAGGACCGACTCGGCGGACCACACCGTCGCCGGGGTCTCGAGGAACTTCACGCTCGATCGCTCGTTGTCCGGGTACGGGAAGCCGACCAGATCGTCGAAGGAGATCATGCTGGCGTTGTAGTGGCGGTGCTCGAGCCCGAGCGCTTCGCTGAGCGAGTTGAGCAGGTAGGTCTTGCCTGTCCCGGACCGCCCGATGAGAAGGAGCGGATCCTCGGTGACCATCGCCGCGAGGATCACGGGCTCCGATCGGCCAAAGCCGTACACCCCGAGGGTGGAAAGGCGCTCCTTGTATGGATTCGTTTTTTCGCTCATGGCCTGCCTCCTGGGCTGGGGCAGGCCGGTTCGGTGGGCCTGCCCGCTTTAGGTCCCTGTTCGCGCCTTTCGGCGCCGGCCGGGGCCAAGTTGGACGATTAAAGTCCCGCCGCGTCCGTCGATCTCAAATTCCCAAATTCTCCTCCACCATCGCGATCAATTTCGGCATCCGAATCGGGCACTGAATAAATCCCTCCGCGCCGGCGGCCAAGGCCTCCGCGGCGGCTCTCGGCGCGACGCTCGTCACGACGGCCTTGATGCTCCGGGTCCGGGTTTCGGACCGAAGCCGCCTCAAGACTTCCACGCCCGTCATCCCGGGCATCAGGAAGTTCAAGATCGCCAGATCCGGGACGATGTTCCGGGCCATCCGCAGCCCCGAAGGCCCGTCGTAGGCCACAAAGACCTGATACCCCCTCTTGCGGAGGACCATGGCGAAGAGGGTTGCCAAGTCCCGGTCGTCGTCGGCGATCAGGATGCGGAGCGGTCTTCCCCCCCGTCGCTGGCGCGCGTGCTTCAGCATCGTGACAACCTCCGGTCCAGGCCCTCGGACCCTTGTCCGCCGCCGCATGTTCTCAGGCCTCCTCCCGGCAAATAGCGGAAGCATCGGTCGTCTCGAATTGACGACCGGCGGACAAGACGGATCCGCCCATGTGCGGGGCGGTCGTCGCTGATGCCGTTCGATCTTCCACGGCCTCTTCCAGATCTATAGGCGGAAGAGCCGCGGTGCGCGTCCTTGCGGGAAGTCGCGTGCGGATCTCCACCCTTTAGTCCCCAGTTTTCGGCCTGGGCCAAGTGGGCGGACCCTAAATGCCGGCCGTGCGTCTCGGGCTTCGGCGCCAAATAAAAAACCTCGCTTTAACGGTATTATTTGAAGGGCCGCCGTAAGTTGAGAATTAAACCGGCCCCTGCGTCGCATTAAGTATAACCGGAATTCCCGGAATTTCAAGACCCATTTTTGCTTTGCGTTCCCAAGCGGGCCTCATGCACGTCGATACAAGCGGCCGCGACATCGACCGCGGTCGGCAGGGAAACGCTCGGCGCTAATTGGGACGACAGCCGGCCCGACCGCCTCGACGCGCAACAATCCCCGTCAAGTGTCGCAGAAGCTCGACCATCGCCAGGGTATCCTGGCCGCAGTACTTCTTGAGCGCCGCTATGGTCTTCTTGGCCTCCGGCTTAGACAGCTTGCCCTCCATGAGGTTCAAGTAGGCGATAGAGGCCTCCCCCCCATCACTGATGGCGATGCCGTCATAGGTCATACCCGGGATCAGGGCCGGGTAACGGCTATGACTTTTGTGACTTGTTTGACTTTTGCGCACGCCTCGCCGCCGCAATCCTGAGATAAGTCACAAAAGTCATAGCCTGACACCGAAATTTGCCCTTCATCTCTTCTTTCGCCGCGGCGCCCTCGTACGCGATCCGGTCTTCCTTTTGGATTCCGCCGATTCATCCGGACCGGCGCCCATCAGAAAGTCTCCCCAGTACATCATCCGGACTCCGGAGATTGTCTCGGACGCATAGCGCCGCGAGCACAGCACCAACGGCTGAAAGTCCGGATATCTTCGGCAAAATTCCAGCAGCCCCCGCAGGTCTCGCGCGGCAAAACGCCCCGTCTTGATCTCCACCGCCCACTTCCCCCAACTTCCAGTGAATACGCCGTCGACTTCCAGCGGCTCTTCGCGCCAGTAGAAAACTTCCTGCCCGCTGTTGTAGGCATGGGCGAGACAAGCGTTCTCCACCCACGCGCCCCGCTTGACACCCCCGGCGTCCATCTCCCTGAGAGCAGCGATCAATCCATTATTCAGGACCACGATCTTCGGAGGTGAAGACCTGCGCCGCAGCGCCCGTCCGGAGAACTTCTTAATTCCCGCCACCAGAAATGCCTGCTCCAGAACATGCAGGTAGTGGGAAAGCGTTTCCAGAGCCCCCTTGTCGCGCATGATCCCCGCCAGCTTATGCAGGGCTATGATCTTGGCCGGATGCGCCAGGCAAAGCATGAGGAGCTGCCTCAGCAGGGCGGGCTTGCGTACGGGCTCCAGCATTAGGATATCGCGGCCGATGGCGGGCTCGAGTATGCTCTCGCGCATATAGCATTGCCACCTGAACGCATCCTCCCTCAGGGGAAAGGCGCCGGGATAACTTCCCCGGCTCACCAAGTATTCAACCGCCGATTCCTCAGTGAGATCGAAGACCTCCATCAAGTCGGCCGCCCCCCAGTGGTTGAGCTTCAGACTCTCGAAACGTCCGGCCATCGTCTCTTTGAGGCCCCGACCCACCAGCAAAGAGGAAGAGCCCGTCAATGCCAGATGCACCGGCGTCCGCTTGCGGCGCAGCTCATCCACCTTCGCCTTGACAAGGCGCTCCCATCCGTCCAGATAGTGGATCTCATCCAGGAATACCGTGACCTTTCCCGACCTGGCCCGCCGGTCGACATCGCTCCAAAGGTTCTCCCACCAGCCGGACATCGCCGCCTCCGGCGCGTCCACGGCACGATAAACGGCGTCAGGGACCTGGTCGATCAGTCCGATCAAAAGAGTCGTCTTTCCGACCTGGCGCGGGCCGGTAAGGACTTGCACATGTCCAGGCGCCTTCTCGGCGAAACGCGCCTTTAACCGCCCTTCGATTACGCTTCTGCAATGGCCTGATTTGAAGTTTATCATAATCTACTAATTATTAGAGTATATTAGAATATGAATATCAAGCCCGCTATAACCCCGGGGGGCAGCCAAGGCTGGAACCCGGACTTCTCGTGTATTTCGCCCGCCAGCGATATGGCAGACTGAGCGCCTATCCGGACCATTAGCCAAAATCCGTTTTCTCGACGGGCAGCTTCTGTCCGTGGGATAGTCCAATGGGGATATCTTGCGATCTCCCAAGCGATCCTGAGCCACATCCGGCGACGACGGGACACGTCGCGCAATATCAGGGCTTCCCGGGATATCACCCGGAAACTTCCGGAGATGAGAAGGCCTACCGCTCTAAGATAGGACCCTGGCCCAGGTAGACGCCGGCCGCGAGTGAAGTGCTAGAATGGACCAAGAAGCCCCCCATGAAGGATAAGAATCTCGACAAGCTCTCCGAAACTGAGCTCTTGGATCTCAGGGACGGGATCGACCGGCGCCTCAAGGAGTCGGCCAAGCGCCCGGTCGTAAAGCCGGGCAAGACCATCGAGCTGGCGGTCCTGGCCGTTCAGCACCAGACCGTACGGTGCCGGATGCTCGACGGGGGACAGCGCCTTACCTTGCGGCCGAAACACGAGCCCTATCGCATCGCGGAGGGGCAAATCCTGACCGTCCTGCCCGCCAAGCAGTGGGCCTACAAGCGCACGGCATACGTGTCCGGCGAGATCCTCGACTCGAGGATCGATGCCCCGGCCCTCGGGCTTACGCCCCTGAAGCTGGAGGATGAATGGACCTGGGACCCCGCCGAAGAGTACTGGGGTGAGCCGGACGAACCGGTCGACGAAAATCTCAAGCCCATCATAGCGGCGGGCCCGCGGCCCGGCTACGTGATGGAGCAGATCCTACCCGGAGATGACCCAACGGATCCGGATACCGACCCCATCGGCCAAGCGGTAGACCTCTACGAAGCCGGCGATCTTACGGGCTCCATCAAGGTGCTCCAAAAGTGCCTATGTTCGGATCTCCGGGTGCTCGACGCGCACGCGCACCTCGGAATCTGGGCCTTCGGAGACGGATCGAATTCCGTAGGCGTTGAACAGGCGAGGCGGCACTATGAGGCGGGCGCGGCCATCGGCGAACTCTCCCTCGGTCCCGAATTCAGAAGCGTACTGCAGTGGGGCCGGATCAATAACCGCCCCTTTCTGCGCTGCCTGAGCGGCCTCGGGATCTGCCATTGGGCCCTGGGCGACCTCAATAAGGCGGCCACCGTGTTCCGGCGCATTCTTTGGCTGAACCCGCCGGACAACCAGGGCGCTCGCATCTGCCTATGGAACATTGAGCGCGGCAGGACTTATTCCGAGTGCCAGAAGATAGACCGCTCCGCGCGAGGGGAATGCTGACGTGGGCGGGCGCAAATCCAAGACCGCGAAGGAGCTTCTCAAGAGCCTTTCAGCCGGGCTATCCGAAAAGGAAATCGAGCGGGTGCTGGCCGGGGCCCTGTCCACACTCGGGGCCAAGGGGATCGAACGTCTTGCTGGAAGGCTCGGCCCGGATACCGGAGCCGCCCTGCGCCGCACCTTGCGTGCGCGGGGGAAGAAGCGCCCTCCGGTCCCGGGTCCGTCCAAGATCCTCCAGGAGTGGGAACGCGCCTGGAAAGACTGGGACGGCCGGATCAGCGAGGCCGTCTACGAGGAAGGGGACTACATCGTTAAGGACAATGACTGGGAGGAGCCCTATCTGGATTTCTATTCCTTGACCAACGACCTGGAGCCCATAGCCGCGCGAATGAGCGAACTCCTGCCGAGGGTCTTCGATGAGGATCTGGACCCCGATTTCGACTTCGCGGAGGCGGTCGCCGAGTGCGTGGACGAGATAGGCTCCGGCTTGCCCGACTGGATGTGCCCCTTCGACCAGGGAGATTTCGAGCTTGGGCCCAAAGCAACAAAATGCTTCATCGAATGGGAATGGCGCTCAGCGCAACGCGACGGCAAGTCCACGTTCGACCTGATAGACAAGCTGCGGAGCCTGGAAGCGTCCCACGAGGGTCTGGACTTGGACGACAAGGCCGTGGCGTCGTTCGTGCGGAGCCTCGGACGCGAGGCCAAGGGTGATATTCTGGAAGGCATCCGCCGCAACCGCGAAGAAGACCGGTGGAAGAAGGTCCTAGAGTCCGCGCACTCCGGCTGGTTCCGTCTCTACCAGGACCTCTGCCGGGGACAGGACCGGTCCGCGTATCTGGAGTCCTGCCGCGACAGGATTTCGGACGACTGGTCCCTGGCCCTCCCCGTGGTCAAGAATCTGGCCGGGAAGAAGGCGCATGAGGACGTTTGCCGCGTCTGCGCCGATGCCGTTTCCTCCTTTCTGGACCTCCGCGAGGGCGGGAAGTGGGACCCTCGTAGTACCATGCTCGCGCCGGTCGAGGATGACTACCGGGAAAAGAACACCGTTGACCGCCTAAAGACCATCCTCAAGGCCTGGCGGGAGGCGGCCCGGGCCATGGGCCGGGACGAGACCGACGCCGCGCTCCGGCTCCAGTCCGCGCTTCTCGACGGGTGGCCGAACTGGGACAAGGCTCTCGGCGCCTTCGGCCGGATTCCCTCCCCCAGGTTCGACGCCATGCGGGACCGGCTCTTCAGCCAGTGGCGCTCCCTGGTGGCGAAGAGGAGCCTCGACCGCCACGACTACGACGAGGACAGGTCCGTCCTCTGGAAGAAGCCCCGGGAGGAGAGTACCTGGGTCCACGCCCTCGCGGACGCGGCGCGCCTGGGAGAAGGCGGATCGGATGGGTTTCTCAAGGAGGTCCGTCTCCGGCTCAAGAAAGCCGAAGAGAGCGGGGACTCCCTGCGCGATGCCCTCAACGTCCTGGCCCGGCTCAGCCTGGATCTCGACCCCGGCGGCTGGCTCCGCCGGATCTCTCCGTCCCTGGAGAGTATCCTGGCCCGCGGATGGACGCGGGCTGCAGCATCGAGCCGGGGATCCAGGCGTAGCTGGCTCGAACGGCTCGGGGCGACGGCCCTGATCCCGGAGCTCGAGGCCTTCTGGAAGCGCAACATGCTCCGCCTCGTCCCGGACCCGGCATCAAATGACTACGACAGATGCGTTGACTGGCTGCGCGCCCTCAGGGATGTCGATCATGCCGCCGGGGAGGAACTCCTGCGCCGATGGGCGGACATGCACTGGCGGCGAAAGAACCTGTGGCGCGCGGCCCAGGCGAAGGGACTGCCCGTGCCGGAGCGCAAGAAACCGCGATGAGCCCGTTCAAGCCCATCCCTTTCGACGCCTATGTCGCCAAGCATCTGAAAAGCAACCGGGACGAGAACGAGGGTGACTTCCGCGAGCGGCTGCGCGAGGCGGTCGAGGCCAAGAAGGCGGGCCGCCTCTGCGACTGCGGCAATCCCATCTGGGCCATCGGAAGCGCGGTCGCGGGATACATGTGCTTCACCTGCATTACCGGAGAGGCGGAGCCTTCCGAGGACTATGAAATCGACGAGGCTCTCGATCCGGACCGGCTCGACACCGGAAAGCCGCGCGGGAGTACTCCTCCGATAAGGTTGCGGAAGTTGTGAGCGAACCACCGAGCCCGACGCCCGCGGCTGCCCCGGCGGATGCGGAAACATGCGCGGGGCATGCGGACAAGGAACTGCTCGGCTTTCTCTTTACAAAAGGCGATCGCCTGCCCATGGCTTTCGCGCAAGAGGCGATCGGACGGGGGATGCGCCTGGAGGAGCGAATCAAGGCGGAGAGCTCGCGCCGATGAGCAAGGGAACTACGTCCCGCGTGCGGCTCGGCAAGGCGCGGCTGGAGGCGATGATCGAGGAGGCCACGGTCGACGCCTACGGCGAGTCGGAGCAGGCCACGGGCTGGTTCACGGCGATCGAAGACAATCTCAAGCTGCCGTTCGAGACCACGATTCTCGGCGTCCCGGTGCGGGTGGAGAAGATCGACCTCACGGTGAATGACGAGATCGTGGCGGTCTGCCGCAGGGGGACGGAGAGGCAGGCAATCTCTATCCTCGAACTTCCCCTCCCATCTCCCAACCCCGCCGGCGCGGAGTGGATCGAGGCCTATCGGCGCTGGTCCGAATGAGACTGACGGGGATTAGGGGGCACTTGTGAGCGAATATCAATACTATGAGTTCCAGGCCGTCGACCGACCTTTGACCGAGGGCGAGATGAGCGAGCTCCGGTCGATCTCCAGCCGTGCCCGCATCACGCCGACGAGCTTCGTGAACTACTACAACTGGAGCGACTTCCGGGGGAATGTTGACGATTTGATGGCGAATTGCTTCGACGCTTTCGTCTATGTGGCGAACTGGGGCACGCACCGGTTCCTGCTCAAGGTCCCTCGGAAGCTCCTCGAGAAACAGCGTCAGGTGTTAACTTTGTTGGATCTTCTCGGAATAGAGTGGGTCCCGTCGAGAAAATGGGGTTCAAAGCCGGTCAACTGATTTCTTCTCCAGATTGCCGCACTTGCGTAGAATCTTGAGCCGGAAGTAGGTCCAGTCATGGAAGCCGTAGGCGTTCTTT
>JBDREN010000025.1:0-9492 GCA_043819795.1 Elusimicrobiota bacterium | reverse complement strand
CCCGCGGACGGCCGCGTGACGGGCGGGCCCTCCGCGGACTTCGGGGCTTTCAGGCAGTCGGCCGATGCCGGACAGGCGGCCGGACGCGCGTCCTCGCAGGACCTGCGGGCCTCGGACAGGCTGACGAAGAAGGCCCAGTTCCTATTCGGGCAGGGGGATTACGCGGCCGCGGCCGAGGCCGCGGACAAGGCTTTGAAGCTCAACGAGCTCAACGGCCTGGCCCTCTACACGCGGGCCCTGGCCTACATGAACCTGAAGCGCTACCCCCTGGCGCTCAAGAGCATACGGGAGGCGCTCAAGCTGGCTCCGGACAATTACCAGCTGCTCATCGCGTACGCGAACATCCTGAACAGCATGGGAAGATACGAGGAGGCGCTCGACGCCGCCGGCAAGGCGCTGGCCCTGAACCCGGACAGCGCGGAAGCCCTCTACAACCGCGCCTGGGCGCTCGGGGGGCTGGGAAGGCGCGGGGACATGGTCAAGGCGCTCGCCCGCGCGAAGGCGCTGGACGGCAAGTTCGAGGCGCTCTATGAAGAGGCGCTCCGGCTTCCCGTGGACGCGGACCTCGCCATGCTCTTCACCGGAGGCCGGGGGAGTGACGTCCGCGCCGCGAGCAAGGCGCCCGCGAAGCGGGAGCCTGGCCGGGCGCGTTTCTGGTTTCTCTGGGCCGCGGGAGTTCTGGGCCTCTTGCTCATCGCGCTCGGGCTCGCGCACGCGGCCGGCGGCCGCCTGACCGGACGGATCCGGGAAGCTTTCGGCTATGGGGCGGGTACCGCCGCGAAGGCCGCCCAGGAGCCGGCGCCGGCCGGGGACGCCGCGGGCGGCCGGGAGGGGCCCGGGGCCGAGAGCGTCATCGACGCCACCTACCAGATCGTGAGGCGGGTCGGGGCCGGGGGGATGGGCGTCGTCTACGAGGGCTACGACCGGAAGCTCAAGAGGAAGGTCGCCATCAAGCAGATGCGCTCCGAGATCTCGGCCGACGCGCGGGAGAGGGCGCGCTTCATCAAGGAGGCCGAGACCGTGGCCGCCCTCCACCATCCCTACATCGTGGACATCTACAACATCGTGGGCACCCTGGAAGGGGTCTACCTGATCTTCGAGTACATCGACGGGCCGACGGTGGAGCAGGCGCTCGCCGAGCGGGGGAGGATGGATCCCGCCGAGGCCTTGAGGGTGCTGGAGTACGTGTGCAGCGGCCTGCAGTACGCGCACGGCAGCGGGATCGTGCACCGCGACCTCAAGGCCTCGAACATCATGCTCTGCAAGGGCGGCTACGCGAAGGTGATGGACTTCGGGATCGCGCGCCACGTGAAGGACGCTATCAGCCGCGCCACCCGCGTGGGGGTGGGGACGCCCGCGTTCATGGCCCCCGAGCAGGCGCTGGGCGCCGTCGGAGTGCGCGCGGACATCTTCGCTCTGGGCGCGTGCCTCTACCAGATGCTCACCGGCGAGATCCCGTTCAAGGGGCCCGACTTCCAGGCGCAGAAAGAGAGGCGGGTCTATCTCCGGCCGTCCAAGATCGTGGCGGGCCTCCCGGAGGGCGTCGACGGGCTGATCGACAGGATGCTCGACCCCGAGCCCGGCAAGCGGCCGGCCACCGCCGCCGGCCTGGTCGCCGAGCTGAAGAAGGCGCTCTCCTGAGCCTTCATGGGCCGAGCCATCTCCGCGGTGGCTTCAAGCCTCCGCATGCTTTCCGCGAGGACGAGCCGCGTCGCCTGCCCGCCCGGGCCTGCCCGCCGCGGCACCCCCCCTGCGCCGGGAGCAGCGCCAGCAGGGGCGGCGCCAGACGCGCGACGGCCGCGGCCCGCGGGGCTTTCCCTGCGGTCTTGGCCGGAGCGGGGAGGCCGCGTCTACGAGCATCACGACGTTCCATCGGCACCCCTCAGCGGGCTCCCGCCCTCTTCGGCAGGCCGAACATGGCGCCGAGAAAGAGCTCAAAGGCGGCGTAGGCCCTCGTCTCGTCGAACCCCTGAAACGCGGGGCCCAGGACGTCGATCGCTCCGCCGGGCGCGACGGCGTGCATCCTGCCGAGACGCAGCCCGACGAACGCCCCGATGGGCATCCGCACCCCGTAGTCGGTCACGCGGGCGCCGAGGCCGGCGTCGTAGGAGCCGACGCTGGCCGATGTAGCCGAGGCTAGCAGGGAGCGGGAATAGTAGAGCTGCGGGGAGAGAACGGTGTTCTTCCACACCCTGATATTGAGGGGAGCGAAGGCGGTCTCGAAGGATCCCAGCGTCGTGATCGTCGCCTTTTCCGGGGGGCGTCCGGAGACGCGGATCTCGAAGGGCGTCTTGTATCGCGAGAAGACGGTGAAGCCGGCGCCGGCGCGCAGCCGGGTGCTGAAGAGCAGGCAGCGCAGAAAGCGCAGCTCCCGGAAGCCGGAGGAAAACGACCCGCCCGCGAGATCGAAGTAGACGTTCGGGACGCCGAGGTAGAGATTCCTTCTCCCCGCCGGCCCCGCGGTCTGGGCGTCCGGCGCGATCGGGGGGAGAACGCGGATGTCCGGAAGCTCCAGCTTGCGTTGCAGGCCGGCGAGCGCCCGCCGCCTGGACCGGGCCTCCTCCCTCCTGTCGTCGCCGGGCGGCGCGGCCTTGAGAAACAGCCTGTACTGCTCCCTTGCGGCGGCCAAGGTCGCGGGCTTGGGCGCCTTCGCCGAGCCCGCCGTAAGCTCCAGGATGCGGGCCTTGATCCAGTAGACCTCCGGCCACCAGGGGGCTTCCCGCCGGGCCTTCGCCATGGCCTTCGCCGCGGCGTCCCACCGTTTCTTCTCGACTGCCCGCGCCGCCCTGCCGGCGGCCTTGTGGGCCGCCAAGGGAACTGGTCGGACGGCGGGCAGCCCGCGGAACAGGTCCGCGATCGAAAAGCGGATCGATTCGGCCGCCTCCCCGCCGGCCAGCTCGAGTCGGCGGAACTGCGCGTCGATCGCCTGCCCCGTCCGGCCGGACGTCTCGTAGGCCTCGGCCAGGACCCGGTACGAGTCCGGGTCCTCCGGGTCCAGCTCCGCGGCCCGTTCGGCGAGGGCGACCCGCTCCGGCTTCGTCCCGCGGCCCGCTGAGGCCGCGGCGCGCATCTTGGCCGCCGCTTCGCGGATATCCTTGCGGCTCAAGGAAACCATGATCGAGCCGGCCTTCGGAGCGAGGGGCTTCAGCCTCAGGCGAAGCCCGCGGCCCGGGCGGGCCAACTCCTCAAGGCGGATGCCGGCACTGCCGTCGGCCCCGGTCACGACGCTCCGCTTCTCGCCGTCCCGCCCGCGAAACAGGACTTTGACCCCGGGAGAGGCGGCGTCCTTGCCGCGGACGGGCTCGCGGACGGCCACAACGAGGGAGCCGTTCTCGAGGTCCGGGCGCGCCGTGATCGAGACCGGGACCTTCGGGACCCGGTGAGGCGGCTCCGGCCAGTGCGCGAGCGCCTCCCGGATCCGCTCGGCGGCCCGCCTGAGGCGCTTGGCCGCCGCGTCGACCTCGGCGGTCCTCGCGTCCGGGCGCGCTACGATCTGCGCCGTCTCGGCCGCCGCCTTCCTCGCCTCCTTCAGCCCAATCTCCAAGGCCCGGGCGCGAAGGGCGCTCCCGCCGGGGGGCCTTCCCGCGCCGGTCTCTACGGCCGCCGCTCGCGCCAGGAGGGAGATCGTCCGCTTTTCCTTCGCAGCTTGAGCTTTCGGCTCCTGTCCCGTCTCTTCGGCCGGCACTGCCAGCTCTTGGAGGTAGAGGGAGCGCTGGAAGGCCGAGGACTGGGCGCCGCCGGAGAAACGCGCGAGGGCTTTCGCCGTCCGCCTCAGCCTCTTGTCCCGCTCATAGTCCAGAAGGATCCGCCGCTCCGCCTCCCGGTAGATCCTCCGCAGTTCGAAGACCGCCGCGTCATACCGGACCAAAGTCTTCGCCAGCCTCCCGCCAAGCGGGCGGGCGGGCGCGCGGGAGTCCCCGCAGTCCACGCCGGCGTGATAGGCGACCCGGTAGTCCATGAGCGCCCCCCCCCGCTCGGCCGCCTCCCGGACGCAAAGGGCCTGCGCCCGCGTCGATCCAAGGGAGAAGTGTCGCCTCTCGATGAGCCTGAGGCTCGCTGTGAGCTCCGTGTAATGGCCGAGATACCAGTCTCTGAGCTTGTTCAAAGCCTCCCGCCTTTCCGGATCCGGCCTGAAGTCGGGCGGCGCGCGTCGAGGCCTGTACCTTCCCGGCGCCCAGAGGGGGAGCTTCGCCGCACGCGTCTCCCAGTGGTGGTTCCCGCGCAGGCTGCGCCATTCGGGCCACGACCAATTGCTGCGCCCGCGCCGCCGATCGGCGGCGGCGCAGGGCTCACTGATCCATCTGCCCCGCACCTTCCTCATGCATATGCCCGTCGGGCGTCCAACGGCGGGCGGAACCCCGGCGGCGAACGCCGCTCCCCCCCCGGGACGAAGGACGGCCGCCGGAAGCAGGATCAGCGGAAAAAGGACGCAGCGAACACTCCGGGGAAGGAACATGCTCCCTCGACGAGGACGGCAATCCGGCGCGACGTTTCCAAAGTGTCGGCCGGGCGCCGCTCTTTGTCAAGGGTACAAGGGCCCGATATGCGATGACCCGGCGGGCGGCCCGTTTTCGCGTTGGCGGTCGTCGCCGAGCTGAAGAAGGCGTTGCTCTGAGCGGTCCTTCCGCGGCAGATCAGGGACGCGGCTTGAGAGGGTCTTCCAGGTGGTGGACCTCGACGGTCCCGAAGCCCTTGACCTGGGCCCGCTGTCCGCCCGCCCTCGGGAAGGTCTCACCCACCAGCCGGTAGGTCTCGTCGGTCACCACGATGCCGTTGGGGCGGGCGTACTTCTCGACGCGCGCGGCCAGGTTCACGGGGTCTCCCAGCGCGGTGTACTCCATGCGGCCGGGAAAGCCGATGTTCCCCACGACGACGGCGCCCGTGTTGATCCCGATCCGGATCGGGATCGTCCGCCCCCAGGGGGTCTTCTCTCCTTTCGTCCACTCGCGGATCATCTCCCGGGCGGACCGGACGGCCTGCAGCGCGTGGGCGCCCGGGCTCACGCCGTGCTTGAGGGGGTGGGTGCCGAACACGCCCATGACCGCGTCGCCGATGAACTTGTCCACGTGGCCCTCGTGGCGCTGGATGCATTCGGTCATCAGCTGGAAGTAGGGGTTGAGCAGGGTGCTCACCTCCCGCGGCGAGCGGTCCCGGCAGAAGGCGCTGAAGCCCTGCATGTCCACGAAGAGGATGGTGGCCATCCGTTCGGTGACGCCGATGCCCACCGGCTCGCCGACCTGGGATTCATGGACGATCATCTGCACCACTTCCGGGCCGAAGTACTGTCTCATGTTCTGCTCGACCCGGGACAGGTAGGCTTGGCGCTCGAGGGTCAGGTGCATGGAGACGACGCTGGCCAGGGCGTCCGCGAGGTAGAGGTCCTCCTCGGTGAAGGACCCGCCGTGCCCCCGGTTGTCCATATAGAGGATGCCCATCCTCTTCTTCTCTCCCCGCAGGGGCACGAGCAGCCCGGAGCTGATCTTTTCCTCCACCTGGCTCTCGGTGGAGTCCGCGATCTGGGCCTCCAGGAGGAATGCCTCGTCGGGGGGCAGCTTGCGCACCAGGCCGGTGCTGAACCGGAAGTCGAATATCCGGCCCGCGTCCCTCCTCCAGGCCATGCGCACGTTGACCTCGGCCCGCGGCGCGTCCACGAGGACGGCGGCGACCCGCGCGCTCCTGATGTTGTCCATGGCGAACTTGAGGATGGCGACGAGGGACTCGTCGGTGCCGCGGCTGCGGTTGAGCTGCTCGAAGAGCCTGTGCAGCTTGCCGAACCCGGAGATCGCCTCCCGACGCTCCGCCTTGATGGGGCGCGGGGTCTGCTGCGCGATGTCCTTGAGGAACTCGTCGATATGGACGGCCGCGGGCTCTATCGTCTCCACGCGGAACCGCCAGGGGCCGACCGCTATCGTGTCGCCCGCTTTGAGGGCGACGGGCTCCGGCAACCGGCGGCCGTTGTGGAAGGTCCCGCTGATGCTGGGCTTTCTCCGGCCAATTTCCGGCACGTCGCGCAGGCTGCCGTCGTGGAGGACGTGCTCGCCGTCTCGCTCCAGGACGTGGCAGTGCCACCGGCTTATCTGCTCTTTCCAGTCCGCGGAGGAGGGGAGCATCAGCTGGCAGTCCCAGGCCCTGCCGAGCACGAAGGGGGTCTCGCGGACGGGGACGGCTCTTTGGCCCCGGTCGCCTTCCCTGAGCACCCATAGTTGGGGCTCGGATCGCCACAAGAAGGAATAGTCGCCGGAGGAGACGAGCTGTATCATCTCGGTTTGGGGGCGGCGCGGCGCGCCTGCCCACATACGCTAGCAAGGTGGTGTTAGGATTTTAATACAAATCCGGAAAAAGGCTCTTCGGGAGCGCTTCCAAGCGTGATTCGAAGGTCCCTTGACAAGGCATAGGGCGCTATCTAAACTTTGGATAGCGGGATCGGCGACGATCGAGCCGTTGGCTTTTTGTTGGAAATAGCTGGGAAATCCACGGCTGCCGAGGTCTTATGAACCGGATTACGTGGTCAATAGTCTTGCTTTTTGTCACCTTGGGGCTTGCGTCCATCAGGGCGGAGCCCGCGCGCGCCCAGGACCCCGGCGAAGAGGGTCACTCCGACGATTCGGGCCGCGGTCAGGCCGAGGGGCAGAAGCGCGGCGGTTGGTGGTCGGGCTTCACCGGCAAGGTGCGTCAATCCTTCGACAAGATCAACCCGTTCAAGCCCAAGGACGCTCCCGACTTCCCGCCCGAGGAGGCCAAGGAACGGCTCAAGGAGTTGGATGAGCGCCTAGCAGAGGGGGGGAATAGACGTTCCGAGGCTTTCCAGAAAGTGAAGCGGGCGGTGTCCAACGAGGAAGACCCGGAGAAGAAGAGGGAGCTGACGAACGCGATCCTGGGCTGCGATCAGGCCGCAAGAAAGCTGGCCAGTGCCGAAAATCCTGCCGAAATCGCCAAGAGCGTGAGCGATCTGCATTATTACCAGATGGGTTTGGTCGCACAAGGCCATGGCGATATCGTCAAACCGCTCAAAAAATCGCTGATCCGCGATGCCCATCAACGCTTGGAGCTGAGCAAGAAGCAAGCGGGCGATCTGCCCTGGCATCGTGGCGTGGTCCGCGATCTGGCCCAGGACTATATGGAAGTCGAAGACTACCGGTCGGCCGCGGGTGTGGCGAGCCGGCTGGTGGAGCTCGCTCCCGACGAGCCGGAGGCCCACACCCTGGCCGCGGAGGCCAGCTACCATTCCGAAGAATACGAGGACGCCTATCAGTACGCCACGCAGGCCCTGGAGCTCGATCCGACCTACGCTCCGGCCCACGCCGTGATGCGGCTCGCCTCGGCGCGGCGGATCCCGGGAGGGGCCGCTTCCCGGGGCGCGGCGCTTCCCCCGGATGCCGTCCCGGCGTCAGGAGCGGGGGGAGGGGAGCCGGCCCCGTTCCGCGCCTACGCGCGGCAGGGGCCCGCGCAACAGGCCGCCGGCCAGGGCTCCCTGGTGGATCCCCGCGCCGCGAGCCGGCTGACCGAGGCCGCCCAACGCCAGATCCGCCAACGGGACTACGAGGCCGCGGTCGGGACGGCGGACAAGGCCCTGGACCTCGACGGGGAGAACGTCGGCGCGCTCTATACGCGCGCGGTCGCCCTCATGAATCTGAAGCGTTACGAGGAGGCGCTCGGGGCCATACAGCGCGCGTTGAGGCTGGCCCCGAGGAGCGACAATCTGCTCGTCGCGAACGCGACCATTTTCAACCGCATGGGCAGGTACGAGGACGCGCTCGCCTCGGCGCGCGACGCGCTCTCCATCAACCCGAACAGCGCCGAGGCCCGCTTCAACGGCGCCTGGGCGTTCGCCGGGCTCGGCAAGCGCGCGGAGATGACCGAATGGCTCTCCCGCGCCGCCAGCCTGGACCCCCGGTTCGAGCGGCTCCACAGGCGGGCGCGCGATCTTTCGGCGGACGTGGATCTGGAGCTGCTCTTCACGGAAGGCCTGGCCGGCCGCACCGCCGGCCGGAAGCCCCAGGAGGAGGAGAAGCCCGGCGGCCGGTTCCTACTCATCGGCCTGGCCAGTCTGCTCGGGGGCTTTCTGATCGCGCTGGGGCTTCTGCAGGCGCTGACGGGCCGATGGACGGGACGGCTCAAGCGGGCCTTCGCGGCCTTTGGGCGGCGCTCCCCGGCCGTGTCGCAGGGGGCCTTCGCCCGGGGCGACGGGATCGGCCGGCTCGGGAACGGGTTCATCGGAGGCATCTACCGGATCGTCAAGCGCATCGGGGCCGGCGGCATGGGCATCGTCTACGAGGCGATCGACACGCCGCTCGACCGCAAGGTGGCGGTCAAGAAGATGCGCGAGGAGATCCGCGCCGATCCGCGCGAGAGGGAGCGCTTCCTGAGCGAGGCCAAGACCGTGGCCTCCATGCGCCATGCGAACATCGTCGAGATCTACTCGATCGTGGAGGACGGCGCGGACGTCTACCTCGTCTTCGAATACATGAGCGGCAAGACCGTCCACGACCTCATCCACGAGAGCAAGGCCATGCCCTTCAAGGACGCCGTGACCGTCATGCGGGGCGCCTGCGCGGCCCTCGACTACGCCCACAAGCGCGGCGTCATCCACCGCGACCTGAAGCCGTCCAACATCATGGTGGACGAGGAGGGGCGCGTGAAGGTGATGGACTTCGGGGTGGCCCGGCAGGCGAAGGAGTCGCTGAGCCGGCTCTCCATGACCAACACGGTGGTCGGCACCCCGCCCTACATGGCGCCGGAGCAGGAGCAGGGCATGGTGCGCAAGGAATCGGACATCTACGCGCTGGCCGTGTGCCTCTACGAGATGGTGACGGGGGAGCTCCCGTTCCGGGGGGTGGGCGCGGGCATGCTGATGGCGAAGATGAACAAGACCTACGCCCCGGCTTCCAGCCTGGGCAAGAGCCTGCCGCACGGCTTCGACGCGGTGATGAGCAAGGCCCTCGAGCCCGGCCCGGACGATCGCCATAGGACGGCGGGCGAGCTGCTCAGGAGCCTCGAAGCCCTCGCCGTGGTGCGATAGCGCCCCTCGAGCGCGGATGAGAGGCATCGTCCTGGTGGCTCTCGCCGGCCTCCTCTCGGCGGCGATATTCTGGACCTGGCGCGGCCGCTCCCAGGGCGAGGAGGCCGGGCTCGATCTGCTCACCTCGCGGGTCGACGGACTCCTCCTCCGCTGGGCCAGGGAACAGCCTGCCACGGGAGAGCGTTTCATCACCTTCGTGCTTTCCGATCCCTTCGCCGGGACCGACCCGATGGGCCTGCCCGCGGGAGAGCGGCGCGGCCTCTTCGACCGCTGGTTCGCCGAGGAGGGCGCGGCGGCGTTCACTCGGCCTTTCGAGGGCGAGCCGGGCGTCGTCGTCTGGAATCTCGTCGCGATACCCTCGGCCGCCGACAACCGTCCCGTGGCGGCGTTCGCGCGCATCCTCGTGAAGGCCGCCGACGCCGGGGCGCACGTGCGCGTCATCGCCCGCGGCCGCGCGGCCGGGCTCGCCGTGG
>JBDREN010000024.1:0-18376 GCA_043819795.1 Elusimicrobiota bacterium | reverse complement strand
CTAGCTCAACGCGTCGGCGATAATGTCGGCCGGCAGGCCGCAGCGCCCGCTCAGGACCTCGACGTCCGTCCCCGCCCGCCGGGAGAGGCGCCGGAGATATTCCCGCTGGAAGCTCGCGCGCGCCTCCTCGAAAGGCTCCTTGTCGAAGATGGCGGAGAGCTCGGCCTCCGACCGCTTGAGCCGCTGCCAGCGCATGGCCCGGTCCACGGTGAAGATGATCTGCTCTTTCTTGAACGGCTTCGTGAGGTAGTCGAATACGCCCAGAGAGAGCGCCTCTATGGCCGTCTCCATGGAGCCGAAGGCCGTGATGATGATGACCTCTTCCGGGCGGTTCTTCTCCTTCAGGAGGCGCAGGACGTCCAGCCCGTCCATGCCGGGCATCTTCAGGTCCGTGATGACGAGATCGTATGTGTCCTTCTCCAGCAGGCCGGGCAGCTCGAGGGGATTGTCCGTGGTGGATATCCGGTAGGGGGTCTTCTCGGTTATGATCCGCTCCAGCAGCCTGAGCATGTGGGGCTCGTCATCCAGCGCTAGGATGCTCTGTGCCATGCCGTTCCTCCTCCCCTCCCGGCCCGCCGGGGCTATTCCCGCCCTCCCCTCGCGCGGGCAATGAGACCGTAAAGGTCGTCCCGCTCTTCTCGCCCGGGTCCTCGCCCTCGGCCACGCTCGTGAACGTGATCCTGCCCCCGTATTTTCTCACAATTCCATAGCAGAGGGATAGTCCCAGGCCGGTACCCTCGCCCACCTTCTTCGTCGTGAAGAAGGGATCGAAGATGCGGGGCTTGACGCTTTCCGGGATGCCCGCCCCCGAGTCCTTGACGTCCACATGCACCCAGCCCCCCCTGACCCGGGCCTTCAGCTCGATGCGGCCGCCCTCCTTATCCATGGCCGCGATCGCGTTGTTGATCAGGTTGAAGATCACCTGCTGGAATTCGCGGCTGTCCCCGCGCACCTTCGGCAGCTTGTCGGGGACATCGAGGTCCAGGCCCATCTTCTTGGTCATCAGCGTGTTGCTGACGATATTGGCCACGGTCTCCAGCGCGGCCTTGACATCGACGATGTCCTCCAGCCCTTCAGTTATGCGCGCGAAGCCGAGCAGCTTCTCCACGATCTTCTTCGCGTTGGTGGCCTGGGCCTCGATGACCTTCAGGTCCTCGTATTCGGGCGTTCCGCTCTCGGTCTTCTCCAGGAGCAGGTCGGTGAAGCCCAGGATGACTCCGAGCGGGTTGTTGATCTCATGGGCCACCCCGGCGGCCAGCGTCCCTATCGAGGCCAGCTTCTCCGTGTTGTAGATGCGCTGGTCCATCTCGAACTCCTCGGTGATGTCGCGGCCTATGCCGAGGATGAGGCGGATGCGTCTTTGGTCGTCGCGGATGGGGACCAGCTTCGTGCTCAGGCGGGTCCTGCGCCCGTCCAGTTCGATGGTATGCTCGAAGGAGGTTTCGGACTGGGTCGCCAGCAGCTGGTCCATCTTGCTCCTTATGAACGAGACGTCCCCCGCCTCCAGGAGCTCCGCGAAGCTCCTGCCGAGGTAGAACTCCTTGCGATGGGGATCGGCCGCGTCCCCTTCGCCCCGTCCCCCGGCCTTGTCGGCCACCAGCTTGGCGAGGATGTCCATCGTCTTCTGATTGAGCAGCACCACGCGCATCTCGAGGTCCAGGATGTAGATGAGGTCGGTGGCCTGCGCCACCACGCGCTCGTAAATGCGCTCCATCTCGTGGAAATCCGCCTCGGTCTTCTCCACCCTCTGCCGGAGGGCGAGGGATATCCGGTGCTGATAGGTCATCACCAGCAGCCCGAAGACGAACATCCCCGCGACGATGGCCGCCCCCGCCGCGGTGTTCCGGATGTAGACGTAGTGGACCGCGTCCGCCACCTCGCTCTTGGGGGCCACCACGGCCACCGACCACGCGTGGCCGTCGGGAAGGGACGGCGCTTTGACCGGGGCGAAGCCGATGAGCTTGGCCATCTCGCCCTCGATGCCCCGGTGCCAGCCGCTGACGTACTCGCCGGCGCCTTCCTCTCCCCGGAGCATGCGGTCCTTCATGATGGCGTTGATCTGGGCGAAGCTGATATAGGGCTTTCTCTGCTTGCGGGCCTCCAAGGCGCTCCTGCCGATGAAGCTTTCCTCGGGATGGAAGAGGAATATCCCCTTCTCGTCGATGACCCACGCGTAGCCGGTCCTTCCCGACCGGATATGCCTGGTCACGCCCCCCGCCAGGCCCGAGACGTCGATCTTGGCGAAGATCAGCCCGCCCCGCGCTCCGCCGCTGGCGATACGCATGCAGACCACGCTGGTCACCCGGGACCGGTCCGGGTCCTTTTCCTCGGCGAGCAGGGGGCCGAGGACCATCCGGTCCTCGGCGATCTTCTCGCATGCGGGCGGGCGCGCCTCGGGGCGGCGCCGTCCCGCGTAGAGGGCCTCGACCGCGCGGCCCCGCCGGTCCATGACCCCCACCTCCCTGAGGCCCTGGTCCCTGTTGCGCGCCAGCGCCGCCCTCATGGCCTTGGCGATCGCGACCTCCCCGATGTCGGCTTCCAGGTACCCCTTGAGGCTCATCAGCTCGAGCTCGATGTCCCGCAGGTTGGCCTCGATCTGATAGACGGCTTGCTTGGCGAGGGAGAGCTGCTGCTGGTTGAAATCGGAATTGATCTGGCGTCGCATGACGCCGGCGTTCTGGTAGATCAGGATGACCGCCGATCCTACGATGAGGAAGAAGATCACCGAGCTTCCCGTCACCAGGTGGCGGAAGTCCAGGAAGGATCTGCCGAGCTCCCGAAGGCGTGCCAGCAGCCGCATCATGCCCCGCCCTCCGGCGCCATGCCCAATCCCAGCCTCCCCGCCAGGTCCCGGAGATACCATTCGGCGATCGCGTCGCTGCCGAGCGCCATGTCGAGCTGCTTGGTCATGATGTTGAGGCGGCCCAGCAGGACGAGCTTCCGGGCGATGTCCTCGCGGCTTTGGTAGCTGAGCGAAGCGTCCAGGAAATCCCCCCGGCTCGTGCTCGTGAACCCCATCCTCCCGAGCAGGGCCTCGATCAGCCGGATCCGCCGCAGCCTCCTTTCCGGCGAGGCCCCGCCCTGCTTGTACTGCATGCGGATGTAGTTCTTGCTGGTCTCCGTCGTGCACATCGCCTCCACCGTGGTGAAGTGGTAGCCCATCCTCAGGCTCACGAGCATGTACTCGCGGCCGAGCAGCGCGTAGCTGCTCTCGGAGAACTCCGCGCGCTGCCCCTTCACCAGGTGCGTGCCGACGACCGACATGAAGCCTCTCGCGTCCACGGCGGGCGGTTTGGGCCAGCCCTCCTTCCGGATCCCGGCCCAGAACGCCCGCATCGGCTCGGAGCGGATATCGTCCTCGTCCACGGACCTCTTTCCCCGGCCCCGCCCCCGGCATCCCGCGGCGAGGTCGCGGTCGAGGTAGATGATCACGACCGGGAGGGGGACCTCGCTTCTCAGCCTCAACCCGAGCTTGCCTTTGTCCTTGATGTCCCGGCCCGAGGAGAACATCTCCTCCATGGCCCGCTGGTGAGCGAAGCGGGTGATGTCGTGGAAAGTCCGGCAGCTCGCGATGGCGAAGCCGGGGTCCGTGGGGTGGAGTAGATTGAGGGGGGATATCCGGGCCAGCAGCCTCCTTGCCAGGGCGATGATGGCCTCGTCCTCGAGAGAGCCGCCCTCCTCTTGCCGAGCTTCGATCAGGTCCCGGCAAAGGCCGGCGTAGACGGTTCCGGCCGTGGCGTCCACCGTGACCTCCGCCCCCGGCTCGATCCCGCCCGGATCGAGCACAACGGTGGGAATACGGTATTCCCGCGCCAAAGTGGCCATGTGGCTGGCGACGCCGCCCACGCGGGACACGATGGCGCGCACGCGTCCCATCACGGTGACGATCTCCGGGAAGGGATGGGTCGCCGCCAGCACGGCGCCTTCGGGGACCCGGGGAAGGTCATCGGGAGCGGAGACGAAGCAGACCGGCCCGCATCCGGCCCCGGGACACACCGTGGTCCCGCCGGACGCGAGCGCCTCGAAGCGCGAGACGTCGGGCATGGAGCCGGCCTCCCCGCGCCGGAAGACCCTGAGCGGGCGGTTCTGGAGCAGGAAGAGACGGCCCTCCCGGTCGAGGGCCCACTCGATGTCCCGCGGCCCGCCGGAGTGATCTTCGATCCGCAGGCACATCCGGGCCAGCTCTTTGAGAGGGCCCTCGGCGAGCGAGGGGAGCTCCCGCTCCCGCTCGGGAACCGCCTCTCGGACCATCCCTCCGCCCGGGCGCATGACCAAGCGCACCGGCTTCCCGGCCGGCCGGGACTCCCTCACGGAGAGGTCGTCGCGGGATATCCGGAACATGTCGGGGGTGAGGGTGCCGTCCACGAGGTACCTCCCCTGGCCGCGGATCGCGCTGACCAAGAGCGACCCGTCGTCGGGGGAGACCGGGTCGCGGGTATAGACCACCCCGCTGGCCGCGGCGTCCACCATGGAGACCGCGGCCACGCACATCGCGAGCCTGGACTCGGAAAGGGAATGGCTCAGAAAATAGTAGATGGCCCGTGGGGTGAACTGGCCGGCCAGGACATCGCGGTAGCGCTCCACGACCTCCTCGGGGCGGACGTTCAGGAGGGTTTCGTATTGCCCGGCGAAACTGAGCGCGCTGTCCTCGCCGATGGCGCTGGAGCGAAGAGAGAAGCTCCCGGACGGGGACCGTTCCGCCAGCCCGGCGGCGCTCCGCCGGAGAGCCTCGGCCAGGTCCTCCGGCACGGGGCTGGAGGCGACCAGCTCCCTGATCCGCCGGCTGGCCTCGCGCAGCTCGTCAAGGCTCTTGACGTCGAGCGACTTGAGGCGGCCGGCGAGCCGCTCATTAAGGCCGTTGGCGTCCTGGAAGCGCTTGTAGGCCCAGGCGCTCACGGCGAAGCCTTCGGGGACCGGCAGGCCCAGGGCCTTCATCTCGCCGAGGCCGGCGGCTTTCGCCCCCACGCTCCAGTCCCGGTCCGCCCGGAGCTCGGCGAACGGGACGATGAAGTCGTCTTTCTCGATGGGACGGTCCCCGGAGAGGACGCGGCCGATCTCCCGGTCTATCGCGGCGTAGCGGCCCCGGAGCGGCGCGTAGTCCGCGCCGCCCAGCGCGACCATGCTCTCGATGATGTCCTTGAGTCCCTCGCGCAACCCGGCGAGGCTGGAGCGGATGTAGTTGATGTCGAAAAGATAGTCCCCCTGCGCCTTCTCCTCCAGATCGCTCATGACCTTGAGCACCTGGTTGTTGCGCTCGAGCAGGCGCGTGAAGTGAGCGAACTTCTCGTGCAGGGCCTTGAGGGCGGTCGAGGGGTCTTGCGGCCCTCCTAGGGCGTCTTGGAGTTCTCTAAGGAAGTCCTGCCGTTCCCCTCCGGGGGAGAGCAGCTTGCCCAAGCCGCTGAACCAGGAGCGCAGCCATCGCATCAACGGCGTGGTCTCCTGCGGGGGCGTCCCTCACGCAGGTCCGCGCCTCGGAGGGGAGCGAAGAGCCGCCCCTCCTTCGGGAGGGGCCCGGGGGATTTTGCCAGCATTTTGGTCGAGGCATTATACGTAAAAATTCCGGCCTCTTGCCCCTTCGCGCGCGCCTTGCTACAGTTGTCTGAAGCGGCGTCCGGCGGCTGTCGCGCGTGGGGGAAGATGGCGGACATCGACACGGCGTCCCATATAGACTTTCCGCATCGGAACAGGGATTCGGGAGCGGCCCAGAGAGCGCTGCGCGAACGTCCCAGCATCAGCATCCGCGCCCGGATCATCCTCGCGTTCCTCTCGCTCTTCCTTTTCAGCGCCGCGGTCTCGGTGGCTTCCTTGATCATCCTCTCCCGGATCCACAAGACGCTTCACTTCCTCGAGGCTTGCGGCAACTACGCCTTCGCGATCCAGGAGGCGCGGCGCTTCGAGAAGAACTATTTCCTCTACGGCACCAGCCTCGCGGATGCGCTGGAGAGCATCCATGAAGCCAGGCGGCTTCTCGAAAGAGAGAGCGAGGATATAACGGCGGTGGTGGGGGAGAAGCACTACGACCTGATGATGCGGCACGCCAGGCGTTACGATGAGCTGCTCAAAGAGCTCATCGCGCCTCCGCGAAGCGAGAAGGCCGGCCGCGGGGGCAGGGAGGCGGTCGAGGTCGAGCTCCGGCGCCACGGCGCCGAGATGATCTCGGTGGCCGCGCAATTGCTGGACAGGGAGCGCCAGCGCGTGGAGCGCATGCTGAGGGTCTCCAAACAGGTGCCGCTGGGCTTCATCCTCCTGCTTCTGGCCCTCGTCCTCTACACGACCCATTTCCTCACCCAGCAGATGCTCAAGCCGTTGAACCGCTTCGTGAGCTACACCGACCGGATCGCGCGCGGCGACAGCTCGCCGATCCTGCCGGCGAAGCGCTACAGGGACGAGTTCTCCGACCTGGCGATGGCCATCAACCTGATGCTCGACCGCCTGAAGGAGCGCGAGGAGCAGCTGCTGCAGTCGCGCAAGATGGCGGCCGTGGGCAATCTGACGTCCGGGATCGCTCACGAGCTCAACAATCCGCTCAACAACATCGGCCTCACGGTCGAGGCCCTCCTCGACGAAGGCGAGGACATGCCCCCGGAGAAAAGGATGAAGCTGCTCCGGGACATCTCCATCCAGACCGAGCGGGCCGGCGGCACGGTGAGGAACCTCCTGGACTTCACCCGGATGGAGCGGCCCGCCTTCGTGCCCCTGAAGCCGCTCGAGATCCTCTCCACCACCCTGCGCCTCGTGATGCACGAGATAGAGCTCAACGACATCGTCTTGAAGGATGAGGTGGGTGAGGACCTGCCCGCGGTCCGCGGCGACTTCAGCCAGCTCCAGCAGGTCTTCCTCAACCTCTTCTTGAACAGCATCCAGGCCATGCCCAAGGGCGGCACGCTGGAGGTCCGGGCGTGCCGAGACGGGGAAAGGCTGCGGGTCGACGTCGCCGATACCGGCCCGGGCATCCCCAAATCGAATCTCCCGTACATCTTCGATCCCTATTTCACCACCAAGGAGCAGGGGAAGGGCACCGGGCTGGGGCTTTCCGTCAGCTTCAGCATCATCAAGAAGCATGAGGGCAGCATCACGGTGGAGAGCCGCGTGAACGAGGGCACGACTTTCTCGGTATATCTGCCGTTGGCCGACGGGCGGCAGGATGCCGGGGGAGCGATGACGTGAGTCTCCAGATGTTTCTTCCGGTCGCGGGATGCAGCATCAACGTGCTGCTGCTGCTGGGGCTCGGGGGCATGGTGGGCTTTCTCTCCGGCCTCTTCGGGGTGGGGGGAGGATTCGTCCTGACCCCGCTGCTTATCATGATCGGCATCCCGCCCACCGTGGCCGCGGCCTCGGATTCGAACCAGATCGTCGCGGCCTCGGCTTCCGGCATGCTGGGCCACTATCGCTACGGCAACGTGGATTTCAAGATGGGGGTCCTGCTGCTTGTCGGAGGGGTGGCGGGCAGCACGTTGGGGGTCGGGCTGGTCAAGCTGTTGCGGCAGCTCGGCAATGCCGACTTCGTCATCATGCTTTGTTATGTCGCCATGCTGGGGCTCATCGGGGGCTACATGCTCATGGAGAGCCTGACGAGCCTCAGGGGGCCGCAGCGGGCGGAGAGGGCGCCCGCCCGGGAGTTGCGGCCGTCCGTTTACGCCAGGATCGTCAACCGGCTGCCCTTCCAGACCGATTTTCCCAAGTCCGGAGTCCGGTTCTCGGTCCTGCTGCCGTTGCTCCTTGGCGTCGTCGTAGGCGTCCTGGCCGCCATCATGGGGGTGGGGGGCGGCTTCCTCCTCATCCCGGTCATGGTCTACCTGCTCCGCATGCCCATGCACACCGTGCTCGGGACCAGCCTCTTTCAGATATTCTTCACCTGCGTGAACGTGACCATCATGCAGTCGTATCTCAACCAGACGGTCGATATGATCTTGGCGCTGCTTCTCCTTGTGGGCTCCTCCATCGGAGCCCAGATCGGGGTGAAGGTCTCGAGAAGACTGAAGGCCGATCAGATCAAGATCCTCCTGTCGCTGATCGTTCTCGCCGTCATGCTCGTGATGCTGGGCAAGCTCGTCCTGCCGCCCAAGCTGCTGTTGGCGTACGGGGGCGCGTCATGACGGGGCTCGGGACGATTCTCTTCCTCGGGTCGGCCGTGTGCTCGTCCGCGCCGGCCGCGGGCGCTCCGGCGGGCGCCGCGGGGATGCTCAAGATAACGCCTTCGGAGATCAGGCAGGGGCTGTCGTACCACGGGAGCGATATCACGGTCATCGCCGCCTCGCCCGAGGCGGGCGACTTGGTCCTGAGGTGCCTGGGCCCGGCCGAGGATCTGAGGCTGAGGCGTAAGGCGAGGGCCTGGGGATTCTGGATGAACGTCGGGGAGGTCGAGTTCGAGAAGGCTCCGGCGTTGTGCCTGGTCATGACCTCTCCGGGGCTGCCTCTGGAGGAGGCGTCCGAGCTGGGCTGCCGGACCCTGGCCGGCCAAGGGAGGCGGGAGGCGGCCGATGACGAACTCGTCTCCCAGCTCATGAAGCTCAAGGAGAGCGAAGGGTTGTACTCCGCCCGGACGGGAGGCGTCGAAGGCCTGGGATCGCACGGCAGCGGCGGGAGTCTCGTCCGCGCCGTCTTCCGCCTGCCCGCGAAGGCGCCTCCGGCCGAGTACAGGATCGAGCTTTTCGGCCGGCGGGACGGCCGGTTCACGCTCCTGGGGGCGGAGCCGTTCACGGTGAGGAGGTCCGGGATACCCGCCTATCTCACGCTCCTGTTGGAGCGGCATCCCCTTCTCTACGGCTGTTTCGCCGTTCTGTTCGCTTGCGCGGCGGGTCTTGCCGTGGGCTTCATCTTCGGGAAGGGGAGGCATTGACGCGTGCGGGACGGGCCCGCCGGAAAGGGATCGCGCTCCTTCCGATGATCGATTGGGGGAGCCTGTTCCGACGCCCCGGGAGGACCCGGGACATCCATTTCCTGAGAGAGATCGTCAATAGGTTCCGCGAGCTGGTCGGCCTCAACAACGCGGCGTTGGAGCTCATCGCCGACATGGGCGACAAGCTGAGCGGGGACTACGTTTTCGACAGCCAATATCTCCGCGACGTCGTCGCCCGCTTGGAGGAGACGGTCTACAAGATCGTCTACAGCCTGAACGCCATCTCCGACCGGAAGTATCCCCGGCTTTTCGACGCCTTCGAAGCCGCGAAGGCGAACATCACCGCCGAGATGGACTCCCGCCTCGTCATCCCAAAGAGCGACTATGTGCTGGGGCTCGACAAGGTCTCGCTGGACATCTCCGACGGCACCGGGGAGAAGATGGCGACTTTGGGGGAGATGAAGCGCCTCGGCCTGAAGGTCCCGGAGGGCTTCGTGGTCTCGGCGTACTCCTGCCGGAGGTTCTTCGAGCACAACGGCATCGACGCGGACCGGTTCATCGAGGAGGCGGGCGCGCTGAGCGGGGACGCACTGGAGGAGGCGGCCCGAGAGATGCGAAAGAGGATCGTCGGGGGCCGCGTCCCGCCGGATCTGAAGAGGGCGCTGCAGGAGGCGCTCTCCGCGCTCGGCAGGCCGAAGAGCCTGGCGGTGCGCAGCAGCGCCCTCGGAGAGGACGGCGGCCGGAGCTTCGCCGGCCTCTACGAGACCCGCCTCAACGTCCCCGCGGCGGAGTTCCTCTCCGCGTACAAGGAGGTCCTGGCCAGTCTCTTCAGCTCCCAGGTGCTCGCCTACCGCGATGAGCAGCTCTCGCTCCCGAGGAAGACCGCCATGTCCGTGGGGGGCATGCTCATGGTCCCCGCCGCGGTGAGCGGGGTATGCTACAGCCTCAATCCGTCCACGCCCGAGAAGGACCGGATGGTGGTCTCCGCCTCCTGGGGGCTGGGGAAGATGGTGGTGGAAGGGGAAGGCCAGATAGACCAATTCGAGCTCTCCAAGTCTCCCCCGTACGACGTGCTTTCCCGGAGGATCGGCCGCAAGGAGCGGCGGTACGTCCTCTCTCCGGGCGGCGTCGAGGCGGTCCCGGTGCCGGAGAGGGACCGGGAGGTCCCCTGCCTGGGCGAGGAGGATCTGCGGCGGCTGGCCGGGATGGTCAAGAGGGTGGAAGGCTACCTGAAATGCTTCCAGGACGTCGAGTGGGCCATGGACGCGCGGGGGGAGATATACCTGCTGCAGGCGCGCCCCCTCCATATCGTCCACTACAAGAAGGAACGCCGTTCCGACGCGGCCGTTGCCGCCGCGCGGAGGCACCGCGTCCTGCTTCGGGGAGAGGGGGTCGTGGCCTGCCGGGGGGTCGCCGCCGGCTCCGTGGTCGTCGTGAATCGAAGAGAGGACCACAAGGATTTCCCCCAAGGCGCCGTATTGGTGGCCAAGCATACCTCCCCGGTCCTGTCGAAGCTGATGCCCAAAGCCAGCGCGGTGGTCACGGATGTGGGGGCGGTGACGGGACATCTGGCGACCGTGGCGCGCGAGTTCCGCGTCCCGGCCATCGTGGACACCGGCTCGGCCACGCGGGTGCTCAAGCCCGGCATGGAGGTCACGGTCGACGCCAAGGAGAACGTCGTCTATGAGGGGACGGTCGGCGAGCTGCTGAGGTCCGAGCTCTTCATCGACGATCCCTACGAGGACGCCTTCGAGTTCAGGCTCCTGCGCCGGCTGCTGAGGAGGATCGCCCCTTTGCGCCTGACCGCTCCCGACGCGGCGGAGTTCACCCCGGAGAACTGCTCGACCTATCACGACATCATCCGTTTCGCGCACGAGATGGCCGTGCGGGAGGTGGCGGCCAGCCTCGATCCCAGGCGGCTGGGAGGGGAGATGCCCTCCAGGAAGATGGACCTCTCGGTGCCGCTGGATCTGCTCGTGATCGATATCGGGGGCGGCCTGAGCACCCCGCCGGGAAGCGCGGCCGCGACCATCGGGGAGCTCGCGTGCGTCCCCCTGCGGCTCTTGCTCTCCGCGCTCACCGCGCCGGGGGTGTGGCATTCGGAGCCGGTCGACCTCGATTTCAACGGCTTCATGTCCAGCCTCACCCGCACCGCGGCCACCTCCGCTTCGCCGGCGGGCGCGGAAGGCCGGAATGTCGCCATCGTCTCCAAGGAGTACGTGAACCTGAGTCTCCGCTTGGGCTACCATTTCAACATGGTCGACGTATACCTGAGCGAGAACAGGAACGAGAACTACATCTATTTCCGGTTCCTCGGAGGGGTCACCGATATCACGCGGCGTTCGCGGCGCGCGCGCCTGCTGCAGGAGATCTTGGAAAGGAACGATTTCGCCGTGGAGATGAAGGGGGACTTGGTCGTGTCCCGCACCAAGAAGATGGAGCCGAGAGAGATGGAGAAGCGGCTGCTCATGCTCGGGCGCCTTATCGGCTTCACCAGGCAGCTCGACGTGCTGCTTCGCTCCGATGAGGATATCGACAAGCATGTCGAGCGGTTCGAAAGCAAGTTCGCATCTCCCGCGGAAGAGCGGGAGGGGCGCTCAGACGCGCCGGAGACGGCCCGATAAGGAGGCCTTTCGCATGACAGGCAAACAGGTGATGGTCTTGGACGACGAGGCGCTGGTGGGCGAGCGATTGATGCCCGTCCTCGAGAAGGAGGGGCTTGAGGTGGAAGTCTTTACCGAGAGCCAAAAGGCGCTGGACCGTCTCAAGGAGAAGAGCTTCCACGTCGTCGTCACCGACCTGAAGATGAAGGGGGCGGACGGCCTGGACGTCCTGAACTTCGTCAAGACCCACAGCCCGGGCACCCAGGTCATCCTCATCACCGCGTACGGCTCCTTCGAGCAAGCTCGGGAGGCGGAGGCGATCGGAGTCTTCGAGTTCGTGTCCAAGCCGTTCAAAATGAGCGCGCTGTGCAAGCTGGTCGTCAAAGCGGCGAAGAAGGCCGCGCTGGCGTAGCGGAGGGTTCCTATGGGACAGAGACTGCGGGTGCTGATTCTGGACGACGAGCCGATCGTCTGCGACCGGCTCAAGGGGTCCCTCGAGAAGGCCGGATTCGAGGTGGAGACCTTCACGGAAAGCGAGCGGGTCGTCAAGCGTTTGGAGGAGGCGCGCTTCGATTTCGTCGTCACCGACCTGAAGATGAAGGGCTGGGACGGCATCGAGATCCTCAAGCTGGTGAAGACCCGCTCCCCCGAGACCAAGGTCATCCTGATCACGGGCTTCGCCACGGTGGAGAAGGCCAAGGAGGCGCTCAAGATCGGGGCGCATGATTTCATCGCCAAGCCGTTCAAGCTGAGCCAGCTGCGCGACCTGATCCTGAACGCCTCCCGAGGGGCGGACCCGGCCGGGCGCGAGCCGGAGGGAGAGTCCTAACGATGGCGCTAATCATCACCATTTCACGCGGGAGCATGAGCGGCGGGCAGCAGCTGGCCGAGCGCCTGTCCAAGAAGCTCGGCTATCCCGCCATCAGCAGGGAGGCCGTCAAGGACGCGGCGCTGCAGCACGGCATCTCCGAAGAGGATCTGGCCCGAGAGCTGGAGAAGAAGCCCGGATTCTTCGACCGCCTCACAAAGGAAAGGCGGTGCTATCTGCTGGCCATTCAGTCGGCCTTGGTGGCGCGGGCCCGGAAAGGGAGCTACATCTACCACGGACACGCCGGCCATCTGCTGCTCAAAGGGCTGCCCCAGGTGTTGAAGGTCCGCCTCATCGCGCCCGTGGACATCCGGATCAAGATGCTGCGGGAGACGCTCGAAGGGATGACCGTTGAGGAGGCCCAGCGGCATATCGATCAGGTCGACAGGAAGAGGATGGAGTGGACGCGGTTCCTCTATGGAGTGGATTGGCAGGACGCTTCCCTCTACGACATCGTCTTGAACCTGGCGACGATCACCGTCGAGGGCGCGTGCGATCTGGTGGCCCGCGCGCTTTCTTTGCCCGAGTTCCGCGACACCAAGGAGAAGCGGCAGGCGCTCGAGGATTTCGCCCTGGCCTGCGAGGTGAAGGTCGCCCTGGCCCTCAACGGCCGCACCAAGGGGATGGACTTCGAGGTCCAGGCGCATCGAGGAAGCGTGAAAGTCGCCGGGCGGTTCTACAGCAGCGGCATACTGCCGAGGGGCTTCAAGCGCGGCGAGGCCGAGGTCCTCGACGCGGTCGAGTCCGTGCCCGGCGTCAAGGACGTCAAGCTGGAGCTTGAGGACTCGCCGATCCCCATCGAATGATCGGATGCCGCATTCCCCGGGCGCTGGAAGGGCAACGGCGTTCTTGCGACGGAGTCCCCGATAACGTCGCGGAGTAAGCGCCGCGGGGCGAGCCTGCGGCGCTGGATTGCCGCCGCGGGGCGGTTTTGTTAGAATGCATTTCCTCAAGAGCGGGGAGCCGCGCGGAGAATAGAAGCCTGTGCAAGTCATCTGCGTTTCCAGGGGCAGCTATAGCCGGGGCCGGGAGTTCGCCGAGGCCCTGGCGAAGAAGCTCGGCTACAAATGCCTCGGGCGCGAGGACCTCGTCGAGGAGGCGGTCAAGGCCGGCATCGCCGTAAGCAAGCTGGAGCTGGCCATGACCAAGCAGGCCGTCTTCTCCGAGCGCCTGGCTCCCGAGAAGGAGCATTACCAGGCCCTGCTCGCCTCTATCCTCTGCGAGCGAGCGCTGCGCGAGAACATCGTCTACCACGGCTGGACCGGCCACCTGCTGCTGCGCGGGATAGCCCATGTTCTGCGCCTGCGCGTCGTGGCCGACATGGAGTACCGCGTCAAGGCGGTGATGCAGCGCACCCGCTTGGACCGGAAGGGATCGCTGGACTTCATCGAGAAGGTGGAGGAAGACCGCCGGAGGTGGGCGAGCTGCTTCTACGGCGTCGAGTGGGACGCTTCCTCCCACTACGACGTCATCCTGAACCTGGAGCAGCTCGGGGTTGAGAACGCGGCCGCCGCGATGTGCGCCGTGGCCGCCCTTCCGGAGTTCCAGCCCACGCCCGCGTCCCTGAAGGCGATGCAGGACCTGCGTCTGGGAGCCCGAGCCCGCGTGGCTCTGGCGCGGCACGAGGCGACCCGTCACGCCCAGCTGAAGGTGCAGGCGACCGGCGGCGCGGTCTCCGTCACGTATCTTCCGCAGCAGGCGGGGGTGGCGGAGTCCATCCCGGAGATCCTGAAAGGCGTCGAGGGCGTCCGCGAGATCGTGTGCACCGTGGCCAGCACGAACATCCTCTGGATCGCGGAGAGCTACTCCCCCGATTCCGGGGCATTCGGCAACATCACCCAGATCGCGGAGAAATGGAACGCCGCGGTCGAGCTCCTCCGCCTGCTTCCCGCCGACGAAGGCGCGGCCGAGGGCCGAGTCGAGGGCGTGGAATCGGAGCCCGCCGACGACGGCGGCGCGCAGAGGACCGTGGCGGAGCTCATCGAGAGGGGACGGGCCGGAGGCACCCGGACGGTGCGGGGAGGGCAGAAGGCCCTGGTGTCCGCCATCGATCCGAGAGTGCCTTACAGCCTGATCGTCATCGGCGACGTGTTCCTCTCCAAGGGGCGCGCGGCCCGGCTCCGCCTCGCGCGGGAGTTGGCGGGGTTCCTCTTCGAGAAGCTGAGGCGTCCCGCGGTCATGGCCGAAGAGCTTGCCGTCCAGTACCTCTTCGGGCCCCGGCAGCTGGTCAGCCTCGTGCTCTACGCCTTGGCGACGCTGGCCGTCTACGCGGCGGTATTCAGCCATCAGGCGCAGGTGCTGAGCTTCCTTCAGATGGGGGGCAAGCTCCGGATCCTCGCGGTGATCGCCGTGCTGCTGTTCGTGCCGTCCATCGCCTACGTCTACGGGTCCGCCGCCAAGCTCGCGTTGAAGATGATAAAGATGGAGTGAGGGGGAAATGCCCGGCCCGTTGTCGCAGCTCTTCATAGTCCTCGACCTGCCCACAGCCCTGCAGGTGATCACGCTGGGCTTCATCGGCGGGGTCCTCAGCGGATTCATCGGCTCCGGCGGGGCTTTCTTCATGACTCCGGGGATGATGAACCTCGGGGTTTCGGGCGTGGTCGCGGTGGGGAGCAACATTACCCACAAGTTCGGCAAGGCCATGGTCGGGTCCAGGAAGCATGCCGAGATGGGCAACGTCGACAAGAAGCTGGGGTTCTACCTTCTGGCCACGGCGGCGGCGGGGATCCGGCTCGCGGTCGTGATCAACAGTTTTCTTTTCGCCGGCGGCGCGGGCAAGGGAGCGCCGAAGAGCGCGGCCGCGGACCTCTACATCAGCACGGTCTTTGTGAGTATCCTCTCCATCGTAGGGGTCCTCATCCTGAGGGATGCCCTCGCGGGGAGCGGGGAGGAGGATGCCGGCCCGTCCCGCAAGATCAGCGATTTCCTCGCCCGGCTGCACCTGCGCCCGCTGATCCACTTCCCGGTGGCGGACGTCAAGGTGTCGCTGTGGATGATCCTCATCGTGGGGCTCGCCACGGGCTATCTCGCCGGCACGATCGGGGTGGGCGGGTTCATCGGGGTCCCCGCCATGATCTACGTCTTCGGCGTCCCCACCGCTGTGGCGGCCGGGACCGAGCTGTTCCTCGCCATGTTCATGGGGGCTTTCGGCGCCTTGAACTACGCCTACGAGGGCTTCGTTGACATCCGCCTCACCATGCTGCTCTATCTGGGTTCCCTGGTGGGGGTCTACCTCGGGGCCTACGGCACGAAAGTGGTCAAAGAGGTGGTGATACGCCTGGTGACCGGCTTCATTATCTTGCTCTGCGTCTTCAGTCGGGTGATCGCCATGCCCGTGTATCTCGCGGAGCTGCGCTGGATCGAGCTGCCTCCCGCCTGGATCCCCCACCTAAACATGGCCAGCAAGGCCCTGCTTTTCGCCAGCGGGATCATCGGAGCGCTCGTCATCCTGTTCCATGTATTCAGGGCCTACCGGCAGAGGGGCAAGATTCAGGCGAGCCTGATCGCGGCCGCGGGCCGCTAATAATGGTAATGGTGTCAGGCTTCAACTTATGCAACTTATGAAACTTTCTTGCCTATCGAAAACTCAAAAAAGTTGCATAAGTTGAAGCCTGACACCGAACGGGGGTAGCCATGGCTAAAGCGAGAGCACGTCACATCCTGGTGCAGACCGAAGAAGCGTGCCAGGACCTCAAGACGCAGATTGAGAAGGGCGTGGACTTCGCCGATCTGGCGAGACAGCATTCCCAGTGCCCTTCCGGCAAGCAGGGCGGCGACCTGGGAGAGTTCGGCCCGGGCCAGATGGTCAAGGAGTTCGACCAAGTGGTGTTCAGCGGGGAGGTCGGTAAGGTGCACGGACCGGTCCGGACCCAGTTCGGATACCATCTGCTGGAGATCACGAGCCGGACCGACTAGCCTGGATTGCTACGCCGAGGCCATGCCTAACGCGGTGAACATCTGAATCGTCCCCCTTCTCGTCGGCAGCCCGTCCCATCTCGCCCTGCGTCCGTTATACATTTAATTGATATAAAACTGGTATCCACTGTCTTATGAAAATCCCCCACCGGGGCCATGCGTCTCCGGATTTCCATATTAGCGTCGGGAGGAAGAATCACGACAAATTAAGCTTGCCATCCATAGTGATATATGATATAGTGGAGAGATGTCAAACGGTAAATGTATAACACTAACTAAATGGGCCAAGGCCTTTCTGCAACCCACAAATGCGGCGCACCGCCAGTATGAGGCCCTGCGCGCCTTCTTTGTCGACCACGCCCCCTCCACCACGGCCGCCAAGCGCTTCGGGTATTCTCCTGGCAGCTTCCGCGTCCTCTGCCACCAATTCCGTCGCGCGCCCAATCGCCAGTTCTTCATCGAGCCACGCCAACAACCAAGGCCATCGCCCAAACGCGACCGTATCCGTGAACGTATTATCGTGCTGCGTAAACAGAACCTGTCCATCTACGACATCAGCCGCGCTTTGGATGCCGTGGACATTCATCGCACCCCCGCCGCCATCGCGATCATCCTTGCTCAGGAAGGTTTCGCCCGCCTGCCGCGCCGCCATGACGAGGAACGGCCGCCCCAAACAGGGCCCGTCGCAGCGCCGATCGCCGACCAGCGAATGCTCAACATCTCCGAAGAACGCGAGTTCCGCACCCAGTTCGGTGGCTTGTTCTTGTTTCTTCCCTACCTCGCCGCCATCCCCTTCGACCACATCCTCTCGCGAGCCGGGCTCCCAGGCTCGCAGATGATCGGTGCCGGGCATGCTATCCGCTCCCTGCTGGGGCTCAAGTTGTTCGGCCGAGCACGACACAGCCACGTGATGAGCTCTGTCTTTGACCAGGGTTTGGCCCTCTTCGCAGGCCTCAACGCCATCCCCAAACGCGCCTTCCTGACCCAATACAGTTGCCGCGTCGATGCGCGCTGCTATCCCGCTCTTATGCGCGATTGGTTCGATGCCGTGACCAAGCTCGGCCTGGGGCGCGGCGCCTCTTTCCACCTCGACTTCCATACCATCCCATTCCATGGCGAAGACGCACTCGTTGAGAAGCATTACGTCTCCAAGCGCAGCCGACGCCAGAAGGGACTGCTGGCTTTCCTCGCTCAGGATGCCGACCAACTGGTCCTTTGCTATGCAAACTCGGATCTGCGAAAGCAGGATCAGGCCGACGAAATCCTTCGCTTCGTCGAGTTCTGGAAGCAGCGCACAGGCCGTCCGCCCGAGGAACTGATTTTCGATTCCAAACTGACCACCTACGCCAATCTCAGCCGCATCAACAAAATGGGCATCAACTTCATCACGCTGCGCCGGCGTTCGGACAAGATGCTCGCAAAAATCCTGGCCGAGCCCATATCCGCCTGGCGACGTCTCGAACTCGACGGCGTCTCACGGATCTACCGCACGCCGCGTGTCCTCGACCGCACCGTAAAACTCAAGGACTACGACGGCGCCGTCCGCCAATTGTCCATTACGGACCTGGGACATGAAGAGCCCACGCTGCTCGTGACCAACCAATTGAAACGCTCTGCCGCCAAGCTTATTGAGCGCTATGCCAAGCGCATGCTCATCGAGAACGGCATACAGGATGGCGTGGACTTCTTCCACATGGACGCGCTCTCCTCCGCTGTAGCCATGAAAGTGAATCTTGACCTCCAACTGACCTTAATGGCCAGCAGTCTCTACCGCTTGCTCGGCGCACGCATCGGCCACGGCTACAAAACCGCCAAGTCACGCCATATCTTCCGCGACTTTGTCGAGGCCACGGCCACATCGCAATCACAGCCAAAGCCGTTGATGTCCATTTTCAGAAGCGCGCCCACAACCCGTTGCTGCTGGCCGCCGACTTCGGCAAGACAGACGTGCGCGTGCCCTGGCTCGGCAACAAAAGACTCCGGCTATTTTTTGGAAGATGATTCCAGCGCTGCGCAGGATCGGCGTAGTGTCAAGTTTTTGGACTAACGCCGACCTACACAAGGACCAAAATGTTAGTTTTTGGCCCCGGCGTAGCAATCCAGGCTAGCAAACTTAAGTATAACTGCTAAAATAGGATAATCGCGTCCGCC
>JBDREN010000023.1:0-19378 GCA_043819795.1 Elusimicrobiota bacterium | reverse complement strand
GCTCATAACCTTGAGGTCGTGGGTTCAAATCCCACCCCCGCACCCATCTCAACGAAGGAAGCCCCGGCGAACGCCGGGGCTTTCTTCGTTTACACCTCAGCTTTTTTGAGGGGCCTCCCTCGGTAGGGTCGCCGTTGTTCGACGACCCCGAACCCATCCAGGGATACAAGGTTCGGATGCAAGGTTCGTGGAGGTACGGGAGATGTCGCGAAACCCTCAAGGTTATACCTCAATCATCAACGAGCCCTCCATAGGCCAAGCCTATGAGGCTTTCGAGCTCCGCTGCGAGGCCAAGGGATTGTCCCCCCTGACCTGCGGGTGGTACAGGCAAATCCTCAGCCTCTTCCAGCGGTTTTTGGAGTCACAAGGCGTCACGGACATTCGCCGGATTGACGCGCCCCTCATCCGCTCCTACCTGTGCCACATGCGCCGGCACGGCAAGGCCTCGGGCACGATCGCCCGTACCTACGGGGGCCTCAGGTGCTTCTTCGGGTTCCTATCCCGGGAGCGCATGATCCCGCAGAACCCGGCGGCCATACTGGAGAAACCGCGCATGGAGCGGAAGCTCATCCGGCCGCTCACGGTCGACCAGGTCCGCCGGCTCCTCGCCCAGCCCACACAGACGACCTTCATGAGCGTGCGGACCTGGACCGTCATAATCCTCATCCTGGACACCGGGCTCCGCGTCAGCGAGGTCCTCGGTCTGACCTTGGACCAGGTGGATATTCACCACGGACTGCTGCGAGTTATGGGGAAAGGCGCCAAGGAGCGCGAAGTCCCCATGGGCAGGACATGCAGGCAGGCCCTATCGCGCTATGTCTTGCGGCGGGGTAAAATCCCGGACCAGGACCTGGGGTTCGTGAGCCGATTCGGCAACAGGATGGGCCGGGGCAGCTTGAGGCTGGCGTTCCGCCGCCTGGGCCGCGAAGCGGGCCTCACAGGCGTCCGGGTCTCGCCGCACACGCTTCGCCACACGTTCGCGACCCATTACATCATGAACGGCGGCGACGTATTCAGCCTCCAACAGATCCTCGGGCACTCGACCCTCGATATGGTCAGGGTCTACGTCAGGCTCGCCAACCGGGATGTAACCCTCCAGCACCGCCGATTCAGCCCGATCGACAACCTCGGCGGCCTCCCGGGGAGCCGCAAGCGTGTTGTCCTGAGATGAGTTACAGAAGGCGCGGCAAACAGCCGTCCCTCACACCGCCGACCAGGGATACACGAAGACGTCCCTGCGCCGCATGGCATGATCTCCCCCGTAGACCAAAGCGGCCGAACCGCCCTCATGGCCCGCGAGCTCTTGCCGGCGGCGCAGCGCGTCGAAGAAGTCTCCCGCCACGGTCTGAGCCGACTTCGCCTCTATGGGGACCAGGCGGGTCCCGAAGTCCAGCAGGAAGTCCACCTCATGGCCGGCCGAATCCCGCCAGAAATAGACTTCGGGCCGCTGACCACGGTGAGCAAAAGCCTTGTAGAGTTCTGATAGGACGAAGGTCTCAAAGACCGGCCCCCTCGCACCATGCTGGTGCAGGTCCTTGGGAGAACCTACGCGCGACAGGTAGCAGAGCAGGCCGGGGTCCAGGAAGTAGAGCTTGGGGCTCTTGATGAGCCGCTTGCCGAAGTTGCGGTGATGGGGCCGGACCAGCGCGACCATGAAGCTGGCCTCCAGCACCGACAGCCAGCTCTTTGCCGTGGGCTGCGAGATGCCGCAATCAGAGGCGAGCCCGTTGAGGTTGAGGAGCTGCCCGTTCCTGCCCGCGCACAACCGGACGAACCGGCCGAACGCCTCCAGGTCCCCCACCTTGAGGACGTTGCGCACATCCCGCTCCAGGTAGGTCTGATAATAGTTCGCCAGCCACTCCTGGGGTGCCAGCTTCTTGTCATGGATGCGCGGGTAGAAGCCCGTGAAGAGGGTGTCCATGAGCCCTCGGCGCGGCTTGCGCCCTTGCCGGGGAAGCTCACGCCCCCAGACCTCCGGCGCCAGGGCCGGGCGTCCCGCCAGCTCATGGAGCGAGAACGGTAGAAGATGCAGGATGGCGCACCGGCCAGCCAGGGACTGGGATATGCTCTGGAGCAGCAGGAAGTTCTCGGAGCCCGTCAGGATGAAGCGGCCCGGCCGGTCGTCCTCGTCCGCCGAGACCTGGATGTAGGAGAACAGCTCCGGAGCCCGCTGTGCCTCGTCCAGGATCACAGGGCCATCGAACGCGCTCAAGAAGCCCCTCGGATCCTCCAGCGCGTGGCGCCGCTGATCGGGCAGCTCCAAGGAGACGTAGTGGTAGCCCTTGAGCTCGGCCTTCACCAACGTCGTTTTGCCGGACTGTCTCGGGCCGGTCAAGGTGACGACGGGATACTTCCTGGCGGCCTGGCGAAGTTTGGAGGCGAGGTGGCGCCGGATCATGGCTTTCCCCCATGCAGATTCAAAATCCAATTTTGATATTACCCGGGATTTTGGCCGGCGTCAAGGCCCAGACATGAGGAAAGATGTCGACCCCTCGGGATGGCCCTCACCGCAGGTGAGTGTCCTCCCGGGCTCCGGTCATTCCCGCAGGAGTATCCCCAGAGTCGGCGCGTAGGCTCAAATCCCGCCCCCACGCCCATCTTGCGCTTGACCCAAGTCAAGGCGCCGACAGCCGACGCGGGGCATACTGGATGTTGTGGGGTGGCTGTTCCCCGAAGGGGGCGGGACCGAAATGGGCTGCCAATATGTGACATCAGGGCGACACTGCAACGGTGCGGATGGCGTCATCTGCGTGAACCCGGCACGGTCCGGCCGCCCCCTCTCCGCCCACGCCCGGCATGCGGTCGAGCGCATCGCCCTGCATGTCAACGACGCCCTCTCAATCGAAGAGGCTGTGGACTGCGTATGGAACGCTACGAACGGTTTGGTCCCCCGTGACAGGATAGGATTATCCTTCATCGATAGTGACGGAGCGAGGGTGACGGCACGTTACGCCCGCACCGAATATCCCGACCTTCATCTGGCGGCCGGCTACTCCGTTCCGCTCGCGGGCTCCAGCCTGCAGGCCCTCCTGAGATGCGGCAAGGTCCGCATCATCCCCGATCTGAACCGCTACCTGCGGGTGCATCAGGACTCCGAGTCGACCAAGCTGATGCTGCGTGAGGGGGTGAGGGGGAGCATCACGCTCCCGCTACGAGTCCGGGACCGGCATATGGGATTCATGTTCTTCTCCACGAGGCTTCGGGCGGAATACCGAGAGGAGCATGCCCTGCTCCTCAGGGATATGCTCGACAGGATATCGCAGGCGGTGGAAAAGACTTGGATCATAAAGCAGTTAGAGGACGCCAGAAAGAACTATCTTAAGACTCTGGGGTTCGTCGCCCATGAGATCAAGAGCCCGCTGGCCAGCATCACAGCCAAGGCCATGACCTATATGGACGGCTATCTCGGCAAGGTGGAGCCGCAAGCCGGAGCAACCCTCCGGGCCATCATCAGGAACACCGAATATCTGTTGAGCATGGTGAACGATTACATGGAGTTGTCCCGCCTGGAATCCGGCGAGGTCCTGTTCGAACCCGTGAAGAACCTTCAGATCGTCGACGTCCTCCGCGTGGCCCTGGACATGGTCGCCGGCCATGCTGCTGTCCGCGGCACCCGGCTGCGCGTAGGGGGTCCGGTGCAGCGTGCCGTGCTCGACGGCGATCCAGACTCCCTGACCACGGTGGTCATCAACCTGCTGGACAACGCGGTCAAGTACGGCGTGGACAAACAGACCGTCCGGGTCCTGGTGTCCGTGGACCAAGGGTGGCTGACGCTGAAGGTCCGCAATCAGGGGGTAGGATTCGCCAAGGAGGAGTCAGCCAGATTATTCCGCCGGTTCTCGCGCCTGCATCAGAAGGGACTGGAGGACCGGAAGGGAAGCGGTCTGGGGCTCTATCTAGCCTGGCTGATCGCCCAGCGGCACAAGGGGAGCCTGACAGCGGCCTCCGAGCCAGGAAAGTGGGCCGAGTTCACTCTTCGCCTGCCCAACGCTCGACTCCTGCCGTCCGCACGGCGCCGCCAGTCCGCGTTCCCGGATTCACCGGAGACGTTCCACCCGACCCGCGGCTGGTACAGGCAGATACCCGCGGCTCGTCCGCCGCTTTCTTGAGTCCTGGGACATGAAGGGCCTTGACCTAGGTCAAGGCCCTTCCTTCAGGACCGGGCTATGCTGTGTGGTGGAGGCAACGCCCGTGGCCCGTTTCATCGATACCATACCGCCCAAGCACGGGGCCTGGATCGTGTTGATCGCGGGTTATCTGATCGGAACCGCGGCATCAAAGTCCTTCCATCCGGCGAGCCTGCTCCTTCTTCTGGCGGCGGTGAGCGCCCTTCCCGCGCAGCACACGGCCGGGCTCGCGCTGCGGGAGTTGCGGCAGGGAGGCGACGGCGGTCCCGATCCGGCGGATCGGCCGCCTGGAAGCCGCGCACGCTTTGGTGTTCGCGGCCTTGATTTTCGTAGCCTATAGATGGCCATATCCGGATTTCGGCTAGGGGGAAGCATGACAGACAAAGGCGGGGACAAGACGGCGCTGACCAAGAATCGGCTGGTCCTGGCGGAGCTCGTGCGGGAGCAGGACGGCGCGGTCACGAGCCGGCAGATACTCAAGAAGGAGAAGGGGAACGTGACGGTGTTCGCGTTCGCCGAAGGGGAGGGCCTCAGCGAGCATACCGCGCCGTTCGACGCCCTCGTCTACATCATCGAAGGGGAGGCGGAGATCCGCATCTCGGGCGAGCCGTTCGTCCTCCGGAAGGGCGAGATGATCATCATGCCGGCGGGCGAGCCCCACGCGCTCAAGGCGCTCAAGGCCTTCAAGATGATGCTGGTGATGATCCGTTCCTGAGGAATCCGCATAGGGAGAGCGACACATGTCCATCAACAAGATGAAGTGGGCGGCGATCGCGTGCTTCGTGATCGCCATGGCCGGACTGCTGGGAGGCGGGGCCTACATGGCCGGGCGGGTCCCCCCCTACCCCGGCCAAGTGATCGGCGCGGAGGGCCGCGTCCTGTTCACCGGCGGGGACATCCTCGCCGGTCAGCAGGTCTACCAGCGCTACGGCTTAATGGACCACGGCAGCGTTTGGGGCCACGGCTCCCAGCGCGGTCCCGAGTTCTCGGCCGCGACCTTGCACATGGTAGGTGAGACGGTGCGCGAGCGCATCGCCAACCGGCTTTACCGGCAGCCCTACGGGCAGCTGGAGGATTCAGAGAAGGAGATCGTCGACCTTCGGACCAGGCAGACGCTCCGCAAGAACCGCTACGACGCGGACCGGGACACCCTCGCGTTGGCCCCGGACCAGGCCGTCGGCCTGCAGGACGTCCTCGCCCACTGGGACCGGATATTCCTCGAAGGCGACAAGCGCTACGGCTTCCTTCCGGGCACGGTGCCGACCGAGAAGGAGCGGCTCCAGATCGGCCGCTTCTTCTTCTGGACCGCCTGGGCGGCCTCCACCTCGCGCCCGGACGCCGAGCATTCCTACACCAACAACTGGCCGCCGGACCGCTCTGTCGGCAACGTCCCGAGCCCCGAGGTCTACCTGTGGACCCTCGGCGGGGTGCTCGCCCTTTTCCTGGTCCTCGGCCTGTTCGTCTTCATGGTGCACCACTACAAGATCTGGTACGGCGAGGCCGTGGCTTCGCCGCTCGCGGCCAAACTCATCGAGATGCCGCTGACGCCCAGCCAGCTCCGCGCGGCCAAGTATTTCCTGGTCGTGGTGGCGCTTCTATTGCTGCAGACCTGCTTCGGCGGGCTCCTGGCGCATTACACGGTGCACCCCGGCCAGTTCTACGTGCCGCTGGTCGCCAAGCTCATCCCCTTCAGCTGGGCCAAGTCCTGGCATCTGCAGCTGGCGATATTCTGGATCACGACGACCTGGGTGGCCTCGGCCATCTACCTGGCGCCGATCGTAGGGGGCAAGGAGCCCAAGGGCCAGGGGCTCCTGGTGCAGGTCCTCTTCGGGGCGATCCTGCTCGTTGCCGTCGGCAGCCTGGCGGGCGAGGTGGCGGGCATCAAGGGATACCTGGGCGATTGGTGGTTCTGGCTGGGCCACCAGGGCTGGGAGTACCTGGAGCTGGGCCGGCTCTGGCAGATCCTCCTCTTCGTGGGGCTCATCGCCTGGCTGGTCATCGTCTACCGGGCGGTGGGCCACCATCTCTTCAAGAAGGAGAGCGACGACTACAGCGCGCTGGTGGGCTTCTACGTTCTCAGCGCCATCCTGGTCGTGGCCTTCTTCGGGTTCGGGCTATTCTACGGCAAGGGCACGCACCTGAGCATGGCCGACTATTGGCGCTGGTTCGTCGTCCACATCTGGGTGGAGAGCATCTTCGAGTTCTTCGGGGTGGGGATCATCTCCCTGCTCCTGGTCAGCATGGGGCTGGCCTCCGCGCGGTCGGCCCTGATGGTGGCCTACTTCACTGCGGCGATCGTGTTCCTATCGGGCATCCTGGGCACGGCCCACCACTACTTCTGGTACGGCGGGCCCTCCTTGTGGCTCGCTCTGGGAGCGGTGTTCTCATCCTTGGAGCCCGTGCCGCTCTTCGGCCTGGTGGTGCGCGGCATGATGGAGTACAGGCACGTCCGGGAGCAGGGCCGGGACTTCCCCTACAAGTGGCCCATGTACTTCCTGGTCGCGTCCTCGTTCTGGAACTTCCTGGGGGCCGGCGTGTTCGGGTTCCTGATCAACCTGCCCATCGTCAACTACTACGAGCACGCCACGTACCTGACCCTGAACCACGGCCACACCGCGCTCTTCGGGGTCTACGGCATGCTCTCGATCGGGCTCTTGCTGTTCTCCTGGAGGGGCTTGGTCGCCAAGGAGGCATGGGACGATCGGCCGCTCAAGCTGGCGTTCTGGGGCATGAACGGGGGGCTCATGCTCATGGCCCTGGTGACGCTGTTCCCGGTGGGCATCGCCCAGGCCTGGACGAGCTACCGCGACGGCCTGTGGGCGGCGCGGGACGCGGCGTTCTTCGAGCGGGGGTTCGTGTCCCTGCTGGGCAACATCCGCATGGCGCCGGACACGGTGATCATCGTGCTGGGCGTGATGCCGCTGGCGTACTTCCTGTTCCTGACCTATCCCAAGCTCAAGGCCGACGCGATCCGGGAAGGCGAGTCGGTCTGGGACAGGATTGGGATCAAGCTGTGAGGGAGGCGCGATGAGCGAGATCATAGACAACAGCCGGATGCGCAAGGAAACACTCAAGCACCTGATACTCCAGCTGCACAAGGGGGAGGCGCCGGAGGCGGTCAAGAAGCAGATCGCCAGGCTGATGGGGCAGGTGCCCCATTCGCTGATCGTGGAGGTGGAGCAGGAGCTGATATCCGAGGGCATGCCCGCGGCCGAGATCCAGGAGCTCTGCGACATCCACAGCGCCGCACTCAAAGGCCTGATAGACGCGGGCGGGCCTAAAGACGTGCCCGAGGGACACCCCGTTCATACGTTCAGGCAGGAGAACCGCGCCCTGGAGAAAGAGATAGCCGCCCTCAAGGAGCTCTTCGTCGAGGCGTCCAAGGCCGCGGACGACGCTCCGATCGCGGGGCTCGCCGACCGGATGCTGGGGCGCTTCAACGCGCTGATGGACGTGGACAAGCATTACCGGCGCAAGGAGAACCTTCTCTTCCCCTTCCTCGAAAAGCGCGGGATCACGGGACCTTCCACGGTCATGTGGGGAAAGGACGATGAGGCGCGCGGGCTTTTGAAGGCGGCTCTGGAGGCCCTGCGCGAAGCCAAGGCCGGAGACGCCGGGGGCCTGAAGTCCGTGGCGGGGCTGGCCCTGGAGCCGGCCGTGGCCGCCGTCGAGGAGATGATCTTCAAAGAGGAGAATATCCTGCTTCCCATGAGCCTCGACGCCCTGACCACCGTCGAGTGGTATGAGATACAGCGCCAGAGCCCCGAGTTCGGCCACTGCATCTACGTGCCCGAGGTGGAATGGCGGCCCGAAGAGGCAGGAGAGGCCGAAGACAAGAAGGACGGGAGGGAAGGGATACGGTTCCCCACCGGCCGGATGTCCGTCGAGGAGCTCACCAACGTCCTGGAGGCCCTGCCGTTCGACCTGACCTTCGTGGACAAGGACGACCGCGTGGGTTTCTTCAGCCACGGCAAGGACAGGATATTCTCGCGCACCAAGGCGATCCTGGGGCGAAAGGTCCAGCACTGCCATCCTCCGGCGTCGGTGGACGTGGTCGAGCGCATCATCGCGGATTTCAAGTCCGGCAAGGAGGACCGGGCTCCTTTCTGGATCGAGCTCAAGGGCAGGTTCGTGCACATCGAGTACTTCGCGGTGCGCGACGGGAAGGGGGCCTATCTCGGCACCCTCGAGGTCAGCCAGAATCTCACGGAGCTGCGCAAGCTGGAAGGGGAGCAGCGGCTTCTGGCCTACGGAAAGAAGAGGGGATGATGGCCCGGGATGCGGAATCGGGGAAGACCATCACACCAGACACCAAAGTGGCGGAGCTTCTAGCGGATTTCCCGGAGCTGGAGGAGGCGCTGATGCGGCTCTCCCCGGCCTTCGGGAAGCTGCGCAACCCCGTGCTGCGGCGCACGGTCGCGAAAGCGGCGACCCTGCGCCAGGTGGCGAGGGTGGGCGACGTCCCTCTGCCGAAGCTAATCAGCTGCCTCCGGGAAGCCGCCGGGCTCGCGCCCGCCACTATCGACTGCGCTGTGGGGAGAAAGGACGCGACCCCGCCGCCGTGGTTCTCGCCCGAGCGGATCAAGGAGACCTTCGACGCGCGCCCTGTCATCGAGGCTGGCCAGGCCCCGGTGCAGCAGGTGCTCGCGCGGCTGGATGGGCTGGAAGCCGGCGATATTTTAGAGCTCACTACCCCCTTTCCCCCGGAGCCGCTCATCGAGCAGGCCGGCAAGAAGGGATTCGCCGCTTGGACAAAGGTGGAATCTCCCGGCCTGGTGAAAACCTGCTTCGTGAGGAGGGAGTAAGGGCGCGGCGGGCCATAACGCCGCTATGGAGGATGAGGAGGGAGGAATCATGCGAGAGGACGTGGAACAGGCATTGGGGAAGATCCGGCCCATGCTTCAGGCGGACGGCGGGGATATCGAGCTCGTGGACGTGAGCGACGCCGGAGTCGTGCGGGTCAGGCTGACGGGCGCCTGCGGCGGCTGCCCGATGGCCCAGGCCACCCTCAAGCAAGGCGTGGAAAGGCACCTGAAAGCCGCGGTGCCGCAAGTGACGGAGGTGGTCTCGGTCTGAGCATCTCTCGCGACGGACCGGAACCCCGGAGTCGGCAGGGTCCCGCGTCCGGCGCAGAGACGGAGGTGGACCTCATGGATCCTATCACGAAAGAGTTGTCGGAAGAGCACAAGCATATCCTCACGATGGTCGACGCGCTCGTACGGGAGTGCGAGGCCCTGGAGCAGGGCGCGGAGCTGGACCGGGACTTCTTCAAGAAGGCCGTCGACTTCATCAGGCACTACGCGGACAGGTTCCACCACGCCAAAGAGGAGGACATCCTCTTCGAGGAGCTCGGCAAGCCCGGCGTCCGGATGCACTGCGACCCCCGGCAGCAGATGCTCCACGAACACGACCTGGGGCGCAAATACGTCAAAGGCATGGATGAGGGGACGGTTTCCGGAGACAAGCTGAAGGTCGTCGAGAACGCCCGGCGCTACTCGAGACTGCTCTTGGATCACATCTACAAAGAGGACAACATACTCTATCCAATGGCGGAGCAGACGCTCGGGGAGGAGACAAGCCGGGATATCGCCGCCCGCTTCCGCAAAGTGAACGCAGCCTTCGGAGGAGCTCAAGAGAAATACCTCGCCCTAGCCCGGGAGCTGGCGGAGCGCAGGGCGAAGGGCGCGAAGGAGCCCGAAGGCTGAACGGGCTCGAGGGGCGATCCGCCGTCCCGCACGGATGCCGCATCCAACCGTTCTGGCGATCCAGCATGTCCGCTGCGAGGGGTTGGGGATCATCGCGGCCGCCCTTCGGGCGAAGGGTCTGGTGATCCGCCGAATCCAGGTATTCGATGACCGCCCCGTCCCCGAGTCCGCCGGCGGAGCCGTCGGCCTGATTGTCATGGGCGGGCCCATGGGGGTCGGCGATGGCGGCCGATATCCCTGGCTGCGCTCGGAGATGCGCCTCATGGAGGACGCTCTCCGGCGCGGGCTGCCTGTGATGGGGGTCTGTCTGGGAAGCCAAGTCCTCGCTTCGGTCCTGGGTTCCAAGGTGCGCCCGGGACGCGTCCGGGAGATCGGCTGGCACAAGGTCAGGCTCTCTCCTGCGGCCTCCCGGGACCGCCTGTTTCGAGGCCTTCCGCAGGCTTTCGAAGCTCTTCACTGGCATACCGATGTCTTCAATCCCCCTCCTGGCTCGGAGGTCTTGGCATCCTCCGATCAGACCCGCGTGCAGGCTTTCCGCCACGGGGACCGCGCGTACGGTCTGCTTCTCCACCTGGAGGTCGGCCTCGGAGACGTTCGCGGGATGCTCCGATCATTCGGACGCGAAGCGGAGATGGCCGGATCGAGCCGCCAGCGCATCCTGGATGACTCGAAGCTGTTCCTTCCCGGCGCTGTCGCGCTCGGCCGCCAGGTATTCCGACGGTGGGCGTCCCTTTGCGCCGATATGCGCGGAGAAAAGCCGGTGATTTCCCCGATGCCGTCCGGCTGAGGACGAAACCCACCCGCGTTAGCAGCAGCTCATGAAATACGCGGAGAAGCGGGGTTTCATCTATAACAGCATGAAAAGCATGCTATTTATGCTAATATGGGGATAGAAGTTCCGGAACAGGCATCAGCGAGACATGAAGGCAAGGCCATTGGGACCGGGAGGAGCGCATGATCAAGGTTTCGACAAGAGGACGGTACGGGCTGCGGACGATGCTGGAGCTGGCCTTGCAGGAACGCGGCAAGCCTATCCAGCTCAAGGCCATAGCCAGAAGTCAGCGCATCCCGCAACGATATCTGGCTCAGCTTGCGCAGGAGCTCAGGAACGCCGGCCTTCTCACAAGCACCCGGGGCGCGCTGGGCGGATTCGCGCTGGCGAAGCACCCTTCCCGGATCAGCCTGCTCGAGATAGTCTCGAGGCTGGAGGGACCGATATCGCCGGTGGAATGCCTGACGAATCCGGCGTTCTGCGACCGGCGGGCGTCCTGCGCCGCCCGGGAGGTCTGGAACGATATCGGCAAGGCCGTGTCCGCAGCGCTCGGCCGCAGGACCCTCCAGGATTTGGTGAAGCTGCACCAAAAGAAGAAGCGGCTGCAGGAGGACTGACCACCGCCTGATCGCCCGCGACGGCGCCGGACTTTCGTTACTCGCAGAAGGAGGATGATGAAGATGCCGCGAATAGCGGACAACGTAAGCGAACTGATCGGCAGGACCCCGCTCGTAAGGCTGAGGCGAATCGGGCCGGGCTGGCGCGCGGACATAGTCGCCAAGCTGGAGTCGTTCAACCCTTGCTCCAGCGTCAAGGACCGCATAGGGCTGTCGATGATCGAGGCGGCGGAGAGGGAAGACCGTATCCGGAAAGACACCATCCTGCTGGAGCCCACCAGCGGCAACACGGGAGTCGCCCTGGCCTTCGTATGCGCGGCCAAGGGCTATCGCCTGACCCTTACGATGCCGGACACCATGAGCGTGGAGCGCCGGTCTCTCCTCAAGGCGTTCGGGGCCGAGCTCGTTCTCACGCCCGGCTCCGAAGGCATGGCCGGAGCGGTGCGCAAGGCCGAGGAGATGGCGGCTTCGGACCGGAGGTACCTCATCCCGCAGCAGTTCAAGAACCAGGCCAATCCCGACATCCACAAGAGGACGACGGCCGAGGAGATATGGGAGGACACGGGCGGAAGGGCGGATATCCTGGTCTCCGGCGTGGGCACCGGGGGCACCATCACCGGCGTGGCCGAGGTGCTCAAGCAAAGAAAGCCGGAGTTCAAGGCTATCGCCGTGGAGCCGGCGGACTCGCCCGTGCTCTCCGGGGGCAAGCCCGGACCGCACAAGATACAGGGCATAGGCGCCGGCTTTGTCCCGGACGTGCTCCGGCGAGACATGATAGACGAGGTCGTGCGGGTGAGCAATGAGGACGCCGGGGCCATGACGAGGATGCTCGCCCGCGAGGAGGGCATTCTTGCCGGCATCTCCTCGGGCGCCGCGCTCTGGGCCGCGGTCGAGGTGGCGAAGAGGCCCGAGAACAAGCACAGGATGATCGTGGTCGTGCTCCCCGACACGGGCGAGCGCTACCTGAGCACAGGGCTGTTCGACGAGAACCGGCCGGACGCGGGCTGCGACAGCCATAGGATGGCAGGGGCCGCCTGACGTTCTGGATGCGCAAGGAGGTCCCGCTTGGGCAGGAGGCTTGAGGAACTCTCGCACGAGGAGATCAAGGCGGCCGTAGCCGTGAAGTACGGGCAGGTCGCCTCCGAGCCGGCGACAAGATTCAATTTCCCGGTCGGCAGGAGATTCGCCGAAAGCGTGGGCTACCCGCGGAATCTGCTCGACCGCCTGCCGCCACCTTTGTGGGAATCCTTCACCGGAGCCGGGAACCCCCATCCCCATGTCCGTCTGCGGCCGGGGCTCACGGTCCTGGACCTCGGTTGCGGCGCGGGGCTGGACCTCTATCTGTACGCTCGGGCGGTCGGACCGAGGGGCAAGGCGTACGGCGTGGACCTCGCTCCCGAGATGGTCTCCAAAGCGCGGAAGAACATGAGGGAAACATCCATCTCCAATGTGGAAGTGCTCCAGGGCTCCTCGGACAGGATTCCGCTGCCGGATGGATCGATCGATGTGGTGTGCAGCAACGGGATATACAACCTCTCGCCGGACAAGAAGGGCGTCATGCAGGAGGTGTTCCGGGTCCTCGGACACGGAGGCTTTACGGTATTCGCGGAGGTCGTGCTTTCCGCTCCCATCCCGCGGGGCGAGTGCGCGAGCATCGACGACTGGTTCCGCTGCATCGGGGGAGCGCTTCCGGAAACCGATTTCCTCCGGCTGATGCGCGAGACGGGATTCGCAGGCATCGAGGTGCTCTCAAAGGGCCGAAACGCCCGCACGGGCCACAAGCTCGCCGTTTGCGCCAATATCCGGGCTGCCAAGCCGGGCAGCGGCTTCTGAACCCGTTGGGCCTGACCCCGGAAACGCTGCTGTCCCGTCGCTCATGTCGTGCATACCGTCCACGTACACCAATCTCTGAATATCGACCTTGAGCGCCTTCTCGACTGCCTTCAACTAATCCTGTGTCGCGGGGTTGTCGCCGTTCTTGGAGGGCACGAGGAGATGACAGGGGCTGTCCTGATCGGGATGCCGGAAACGATGATTGCATGCGAACGGGAACGGCTACATAGGACCACGTCTGGATTCGCTGGAGGATGCGACGTTAATTGGGATTTGCTACAATCATCGAGAACCACAAGGTTCCTGGGCGGACGGAAGGCGCCGCCAAGGGGGTTCTCGACGGAGAGGTTCTGAGCGGGCCGTTTTCTGAGGTGCAAAGCTCATAACCTTGAGGTCGCAGGTTCAAATCCTGCCCCCGCACCCATATCAACGAAGAAGGCCTCGGCATAGCCGAGGCCTTCTTCGTTTACACCTCTTCTTTATCGGGAACCCCGTCGCAAGAATCGCCGTTTCTTGTTGTTCCCGGACCTGTCCACAGCCTCAAGGTTCTTGGAGCTACGGGAGATGCCGCGAAACCCTCAAAGATCGACCTCGATCATCAACGAGCCCTCCATAGGCCAATCCTATGAGTCCTTCGAGCTCCGCTGCGAGGTCCTTCTTTCGCCTGGGACCGGCCGCCCCACGCGCGCTTCAGCGCGCATCCGCCGTTTCTTCATGTCGAGCCGTGTCCGAGCAGAGGGCCGACCCCGCCGGGGACACTACTGCGGAGACGATGATTCCGTAGAATGCCGGATCTCTGCGATAGACGCATCGCGCTTTTTGCCGAGAGCGGCCTCCGACGCAGTAGTCCTCGCTGTCCTTGTTCTTCGTGAAGGGATAGACGCCGATCCCCAGCACGCAGGCCATGTGAACGCCGCAGACAAGGTAGTCCAGGGCGGTCATGGCGTCGAAGGGCCTCCTGTCGTGCCGGGCCTTGGTCAGACTCCGCCGGGGTCTCCGGCGGAGCCCGCCCTGCCGCTATTCCCCTCGCCCGGCCGCTGGGTGCCCTCGGGCACGAGGGTCGTCGCCTTGCTGTAGTCGGCCAGCAGCTTCGAGACGCCGAGCGCCCGCTCCTCGCTGGCCTCCTCGACCTTGAGCTGCAGTTGGCACTCGCGGCAGTTGCGGTCGCAGAACCAGGGCTCGTAGGAGTCGGGCTCCTTGTAGGTGCAGAGCACGCCCTCGTAGTTCCGGAGCACGACCTTGTTGGTGGACCAGGAGACGATGTAGTTAGGCTGGATGGGGATCTTGCCGCCGCCGCCCGGCGCGTCCACCACGTACACCGGCCGCGCGAACCCGCTGGTGTGTCCGATCAGGTTCTCGATGATCTCGATGCCTTTGCCGATGGGCGTGCGGAAATGCCCGAGCCCTTCCGACAGGTCGCACTGGTAGATATAGTAGGGCCGCACGCGGTGCCGCACGAGTTTCTGGACCAGCGTCTTGATGATCCGGGGGCAGTCGTTGACGCCGGCCAGCAGTACCGACTGGTTGCCGAGCGGGATACCGGCGTCCGCGAGCTTGGCGAGGGCCCATTGGGAGGACCTGGTGAGCTCCCGCGGATGGTTGAACTGCGTGTTGAGCCACAAGGGATGGTGCTTCTTCAGCATCTCCACTAGGCGGTCGGTGACCCGGTAGGGCAAGGTGACCGGCATCCGGGAGCCGATGCGCACGATCTCGACGTGCGGGATGCGGCGGAGCTCCGAGAGGATCCCGTCGAGCATGTCGTCGGAGAGCATCAGCGGGTCCCCTCCGGAGAGTAGGACGTCCCGAACCGCGGGCGTCCGCCGGATGTACTCGATGCCGTCGCGTAGCTCGTTGCGCGAGGGGATCCTGTCCACGTCGCCCACCTTACGCTTGCGCGTGCAGTGCCGGCAGTAGAGCGAACAGACGTTGCTGACATGGAAGAGGACCCGGTCGGGGTAGCGGTGCGTGATCCCCGGGACCGGGCTATGTTTGTCCTCCGCGAGGGGGTCCGAGTTGTCGCAGCGCCAGACGTTGAGCTCCTCGACGGAGGGGAAGCACTGCCGGCAGATGGGGTCGTTCTCGTGGTCGTCCGGATCGATCAGTGAGGCGTAGTAGGGGGTGACGGCCAGGGGAAAGCGAGCCACCGTCCGCTCCAACGCCCGTCTTTTGTCTGCGGGCAGGTCAATACCCAGGGCCGCGCAGAAGCGGTCGACGTCCTGGATCCGGTTGCGTACGTGCCATCGCCAGTCATACCAGTCCTCGGCTTCGCCGCTTCCGAACTTCTCGGCCAGCTCGACTTGACGCGGACTCATTGTGGGCGTCATCTTGCTCCTCCTTCGGCAGCGGTGTCCCTCGGCCACTTCTTCCCGGCGCCGGAATAGACCCAAACGAGCGGCACAAGGGTCAAGGCCGTGGCCAGAGCGGCGACGGCCAGCAATCTGCCGGGGGTCGGGGCGTCCAAAGCGTGCCCGAGGTAGCTGTAGCAGAACGCGCAGGGCGTGATGCCGAGCGCGGTGGCCAAAGTGAAGGAGGCCGGGCTGATGCGCGAGAAGCCGGCCGCCAGGTTGACGGGAGCGTTGGGGATTATGGGCGCGACGTTGAGGAGGAACACCTTTTTCGGGGTCATCGGTCCGAGGCTGGACCCGCCCGGCCGCCGTTCGATCCATGATTCGACGAAGTCCCTGCCCATATAGCGCGCGAGGCAGAAACCCAGCAGCGCCCCTAAAGTGTAGCCGAAGGAGGAGTATAGCGTGGCGGCGGCCGCCCCGAAGACGAGGCCGCCCGCCGCGAAAAGGACGTACGCCGAGAACAAGGAGAACGGCCGGACGATCAGCAGGCCGATATAGACGAGGGGAGCCCAGCCGCCGGCTCGGGAAACGGCGGCCCGAAGCCCCTCGACCGACGACACCTCGCCCTCCAGCGCCCAGGCGAGCGCCGCGATGATGGCGGCGAACAGCGCCGCGAAAAGCCAGAACCGGCGCCCTGCCCGGGCGCCCGGAGCCGCGTCGCCCTCGCGCGATGGCGCGGCATCCGCGCGGCGCGGCCGGGCCGCGCTGAGTCCGGTCATTCGTTCACGAATGGCTTGAGCGCTTCCCATGTCTCGTCGTCGATCGTGCCCGTCTGCTCCAGCTCGTGCCGCTTCTGGAACTCTCTAAGCGCGTCTTCGGTCCTCCAGCCCCAGACGCCGTCGATGGAGCCGAGATTGAGACCGGCGAGGAAGAGCGCGTACTGCACCTGCTTGACGCTGGATGGTGCTTCCTCGTCGTCCCGCAGCGCCGTCATGGCCAGCCAAGTGGCCCGGTCGACGTATCCCGACCGCGGGATGCCGTGGGCCGCCTGGAAGCGCTCGACCGCGTCCCTGGTGTTCGATTCCAGGAGCCCATCCACCTCCCCCGCATGATGCCCCTCGTGCATCAGCAGCAGCTGGATCTGCGTCACTTTGCGGGAATCCCGGCCGTAGCGGCCGCCGAGCAGCTCTGCTTCCTCGCGTTGGGCGCCAGGATTGCCGCAGCCGCACAACAAGGACAGAAGCAGCACGGAGAGCATCATCCATGACCAGCTATTCGATCGCCCGCATCCAATCATGAGCTCCCCCCCCTCAGCGCGACCGGCGGCGCCTTGAGCGACGTCGGCGCCTCTCGTTCTCCCGCCTCTTGACCTGCTTCCCGACACTCGGCGGAACGCAATGCTCGCGCCTCCTGATGTCCCTTGGAATCCCGGCGCGCTGGCATTGCCGCTTGAAGCGCCGCAGCCCGGTTTCGATGGCCTCGTCTTCTTTCACTCTGACGAAAACCATAGGGCTTAGATTCGACCTCGCACCGGGCGCCCCGCGGTCGGCCACTCCGCATGGGCCTCCGCGCGGGTCCGGCGTCCCGGAGCCGGCCTACGGCGCGGGCCTAAAGATGAAGCCGCCTTCGGCCGGGTCCTGCGACGGCACGTAGTCCAGCTCGAGCCCCGCCACCTGCCGCGCCGTATCCTCGTCCATCGTGACGGGGATTCCTTCCGCCGTCGCCGCGTCCTTTGGAGGCACCTGGGCGAGCCGTTCCAGATGCAGCTTGAAACGCCCCTGGTTGGACTCGATCCGAAGGCGGGCCTTGCCCACGCAATCCTTTCGCTCCAAGGCCTCCTGAATCTTCGATGCGGCCTGTTTGGTCAGCTTGATCATAGCGCCTCCGCCTTCAAAACAAAGGCCTCCACGACCCTCCCTACGCGAGGAGCGTCATGGAGGCGGACACGGCCTCCGAAAAAAAGCCCGCCCCCGGATATCCGGGTCTGCGGGCGACCTTGGCTCCTGGGGGCGCGCCGCTCATGAGCGCGCTCCGCCACGGGGATATTATAGCCGGATGAGACGCGCTGTCAAGGTCGCGGCGGCCCGGCCAGGAAAATCGAAAGTGGATTTTGAGCGTGCCGTCCCTGCCGGGCTCCTCTCCGTCGAAGGCCCGGCCCGGGCCCCTTTTCGGGGCCCTCCGCTACTTTCGATTCTCCCCAGCCCAGGCCGGGGAACTCAAAGATCCCGCAGGACCTCGTCCAACGTGCGGCCCTGCGCCAGACCCTCGCGGATCCGGTCCCGCACTTCCTTCTTTACGGTCTTCGTCACTTCTTTCGTCACCGCCGTTGTTATCAAATTCTGGTACTCATTAACCTGGAACGCTCCGATCTCGCCCTCTGGTGTGTAGACCATGATCGAGGGCCGACCCAGCCGCTCTCCTTGCGGCGGCCTCTTCAAACGCGGCAGCTCATCCTCGAAGTCTCCCGGATGCTTCCATGCGCAGCAGTTCTCCGCGTTGTAAAGCTGCAGCGCGAAGTTCAGCCGAGCCCGGATCGCATTGAGGTTGCGCGCCACCAGCGTGTCCAGGTTCCAGCGCTTCGTCAGCACCCAGAAACCCTGGTTCTCTATCGCCCAGCGCCGGCGATAGTATGTGCGCACGCTTTGCACCGATTCCGCCGATTTCGGGTCCACCGGCAGGCTCGTCACGTAGTAGAATCGATCGCGTTCCGGCAGCCGCCGTCTTTTCGAATCGTATTCCTCCGCGATCACTCCCTGGCACGGTCCATGATCCACCTCTCCCTCATCCCACAACGGCAACTCCTGAAACCCCGCTATCTCTACCCGCATCTTCCCCAGCCGGCTGTGTTCTTCCTCAACCTCATGCCATACCGTGCTCCCCAGTTTGGACAACCCTTCCATATCCTGCGCTACCGCGATCTTTTCGCTCCTGGCTCGTACGACGTAGTCGACGCCCTCGTTCTTCTTCAGATCGCCCAAGAACTCGGCGCCCCAGTACGCCCGGTCCATCACCAGCACCTTCATCCAATCGCCCAGACGCCCGAACTGCTCCCGCAAACGCGACATGAGTTCTTTCAGCAGCGTCTTTTCGTTGCGCGCCAAACCTCCCAAAATCCAGCCGACTACCCGCTCCTTTCCCTCCTCAATATTGAGTACCACGACGAGCTTATATCCGACGGCCTCGCCGCGATGCTCGGCCCCTTCGTAGTTTTCCTTCTCCCCGTAAGGGATCGTGATGTCCGTCCCGTCCACCGCGTACACCCCGCCCCGAAACCATTTCTTCAACCGAAGCAGCCGCACATGCTCCCACCAACTCTTTTCTACCGACCCTTCGCTGATGCGGCCCAAGTGATTCGACAAGGTCTCCGAATCCACGCGCGGCCGCCCCTTTGTCTTGGCCTTTTCGATCTGCTCCACTTGAAAACCCACCATCCGCAAAAGCGCTTCATCCCCAATTACTTTCCCGCTCTGTGCGATGCGCTCCACCCCGGCCAGTTCGCATAAGGCCCACAAGCCGTTGAGCGTCCGCGGCGGGTAGCCGTTGCCCTTCTTGAGCCCGTCGGCTTCGGTTTCCACCAGAACCGACCAGAAGCCCTCCACCATCAAGAACCCGATGATTAGATCATTGTCCCCAAACGCGCTCGTGTGTCCGTCCAAATGCCGGCCTTCTTCCAACTGCCGCGCCACGGCAGCTTTGTCCTCTCGCCACAACAGCCAGGGTTTCATCCGCGTTTCTTCCTCTTCTTCTTTCCCCGCAGGGAATCGATGTTCCGGCAGAGCCCCTTCCCGATCCTTCGCAATAACTGCTCGATCTCACGGTCTATGCGAACGATCGCGGTGATGGCCCGGCTGAACTCGCGCCAAGCATCGGTTTGTCGGCGGATCGTCTCCACATCGGCCTTGCGGACGTAGCGGTGACGGCTGGTTTGGGGGCTTGGGATGGATAGGTAGTAAGCCGGAGGCGCCCCCACCCGAAAGCGACGCTCAAGCAGGGAGGCGGCCACCATGGGGTGGGGGTTCATGCAGACGTACTCCAA
>JBDREN010000022.1:0-30689 GCA_043819795.1 Elusimicrobiota bacterium | reverse complement strand
CTTCCGCTCCGTGTCGGGGGATGAATGCGACTTGGTGCTGGAAGCCGGCTCCAGGCTGATCCCCATCGAGATCAAAGCCACGCAGACTCCCATGAACCGGGACAACAGCGGCCTCGGCGTATTCCTGAAGTTGTTCAAGAGGGAAGCGCCCTTCGGGCTTCTTCTCTACCCGGGGACCCACGTGATCCCAATGGGCGAGAGGATCATGGCCCTGCCGATGCGCGCCTTTCTGACCGGCGAGCGCGATTGAACCTTTCGGGCCATTTGCTGTGATGCTGTACGACCCCGAAGAATCCCACGCGCGTAACGAGCATCAGGAAGAAGCCCAACGAGGAGAGAGCGATGAAAGAGTCAATCGCCGTGAAAGTGTTCAGGATCCTTAGCAGTCGACTTCCTCTAACGAGAATCTTCGCCTGCATCCTATTCGTCCACTTGTTTGTCGGGATCGCCTCTGCCCAAAAAATCTACTTTACAGAGACCTCCGGGAAAATCCAACGCGCAAACCAGGACGGAACTGAGATAGAGCTTCTCGCTACAGGAAAGCTCCCTTGGGATATTGAACTAGATCCTGTCGCTGGCAAGATGTACTGGGCTGATCTCATACCCACGGTCGGCCTTATGAGAAGCAACCTTGATGGATCTTCAGCTGAAGTCGCTATTGAGGGAGGTTCCGGGGTTCCCCAGATCCGCAGAATCGCCATAGACCACACGGCTGGGAAGCTGTACTTCAGCATTAATGTAAGCAAGATTCAGCGCAGTAATCTTGATGGCTCGGATCGAGAGGATGTGCTTCCCACCGTCAACGCGATGTGCCTCGCCCTGGATGTGGCGGCTCAAAAGCTTTACTGGGCGACAGCTTTCACCCCAATCACGATACGAAGAGCTAATCTTGACGGATCCGACATCGAAGACCTGGTGGTTTCTGCCAGCGGTGTATTTGACAACGGCGGCGTCCAAGATATGACGATAGATCACGAGAACGGGAAGATTTATTGGGTCTTCGATAGTGCCTTTGTGCGTTCCTCTATTTGGCGTGCCAATTTGGACGGGGCAAATCCTGAGAAACTTGTTGAGTTTCGGCCGGGGCGAGCCGGTGGCGTTGCGATAGATCGAGTTAACCAAAAACTGTATTGGGCCAGGGACTTTGAGATAGGTCGCGCGGAGTTAGACGGAACGGGAGCGGAGGTCGTAACGACATCGGTAGCCCGCGTCAAAGGAATAGCGTTCCTTAATTCTGGGATGACGCCCATCAACCAGCCCCCCACGGCCGACGCCGGCGAGGACCAGACGCTGGAGGCCGCCGCTGGCTGCGTCGCGGATGCGACCTTGGACGCGAGCGGCTCCTCCGATCCCGATGGCGACGCGCTCTCCTACACATGGGAAAGCTTTTTCGGCGCCCAGAGCGGCCCCGATCCGGCGTTCACGCTGCAGCTGCCCCTGGGCGAGCACTCGATCACGTTGATCGTCGCGGATCCATCCGGCGAGACGGACACCGACACAGTGACCGTCATCGTTGAAGACACCACGCCGCCGTCGATCGATAGCGTGACGACCGACCCGGGCACCCTCTGGCCGCCGAACCACAAGATGACGCCGGTGCGGGTGTCCGTAGCCGCCACGGACTATTGCGGCGACGCGGCGGTCGCCTGCTCCGTCGTCTCGACGAGCAGCGACGAACCGGTCAACGGACCCGGCGACGGGAACACATCGCCGGACTGGGAGAACACCGGGGGCCTGACGCTCGATCTCAGAGCGGAGCGCTCCGGCAAGGGCGACGGGCGGGTCTACACGACCACGGTAGAATGCAGCGACGCCGCGGGCAACAGCGCGACCGGGACCGTGGACGTGAACGTCCCGCACGACCAGGGCCAGGGCGGCGGCCGGAAGAAATAGCCTTGTTGGCAGACTTCCTCATCACGGCGGCTCAGGTCGCGATCGTCCTGATATTCGCGCCGTAAGGCCCCGCCCGCGGACGACCGCTATGCGTTTTGGATGGTCAAGAACGCCATTCACCGGTACAAGACGATCATCGGAAGGGAGATGCGGGCCCGGACCTTAGCTGGCCAGAGAGTGGAGAGGCGTATCGGCCGCAGATCCTCAACACGATGGCCAGGCTCGGAATGCCGAAAAGTCAGTTCGTGACGTGATCATCTGGGGCAGACGATCTGATCACTGCTCCGTTCCCAGCCATGCGACAAATCCTGACAACGATCGTGTCACAATAGTCAACATCGCGGCCTTCTCGAGCTAGCGGCCGCCCGCATCGCACACGCAAGGTCGGGACCAAGAAGAACAACAGAGTTCAATGTTGTACAATCAAGGAATCCGCCGCCGCCTGTCGTATGGGACCGGCGCTCACCATGGTTGATATAGGGGACGGCCCCGCAGCCCCGGCAGACCCTCTTTCGCTACTCGCGACCCCGTTCGACGAGCTGCCTCCGGAGATGGTCGTCAGAGCCTTCGGGGTCGATTACGGCCACGTGCATCTTCGCGAAGGCGGCGACCTCTACGTCACGCGCTACGGCTGGCCGCACGCCCCGCTCTTGACGCCGGATAATTGGCACGCGGATAACTGGTACGCGAAGAAGGGCCTCCGGCTCCGCGGCTCGGGCCACGTCTACCATGTGCGCACCAAGCCGGTGCGCGACAGATCCCTGGACCTCGTCGTCAAGTTCTCGCGAGTCGCGCAGGACGTCCCGCTCGTGGTGGCGACCACTTTCCCCGAGGACATCCCCCCGGAGGTGATCGCCAACGCGCGATTCAACGGACCCATGGAGGAGTTCGGCCTTCTCATGGAGCTGCGGCGGGGCGATTTCGGGCCGAGGGCGCCTCGGATGCTGACCCACCGCCCTCTCGCCATCTACGCCCCGCCCGAAGAGCACAAGAGCTGGCAGCTCGGCCGGAGCAGGGACACCTTCCACGCGCATCGCTTCCGGCTCGCGAAGGACCAGGAGAACGCCCCAAAGGCCATCGAGCTCGATATCAAGCGGATCTACGTACTGCTCTACGATTGGCTGAAGGGGAAGGACGCCGAGCAGGCGCTGAAGGACGGAGACATCAGCGAACAGGATTTCTCGGACCTGACGCCGCGCGTCATAGAGGAGCTCTCGGCGAAGGGCTTCGAGGTGCTGGACAACAAGCCGGTGCATTTCATCCTCAGGAATCGCCGGCGCGATCAAGAGATCATGCGGCGCGGAGCGAGGCGCCTCGTCTATGGCCTGGTGGACTTCGAGCTGCTGCAGCGCACCCAGGAGCACAAGCGCCGGTTCAAGACCGAGCGGCGGGAACGGTACTGGCGGCTGCAGAGCCACCCCAGGGCCTCGACGCCCGCGGCCCTCCCGTCGGACCTGAAGCCCACCACCGTCTTCGGGGTCGACTACGTCTTCGGGGCGACGCCCGATGGCGGGAAGCTATGGGTCGTGGGCCATGATCCGGACCTGCGCGACTATTTCCTGCCGGACCGGTGGCGCCGGACCCCCCGGATCAACCTGGCCTCGACCAGCGAGGCCTACCTCACCCGCACGCGCGACGCCGTCTACTTCGTCTACCGCCGGTCGCGGGTGGGCATGCGGCCGCGCGTCGAGCCCCTCTTCGACCGGGGCAAGCGCATCCGGAAGCACGGCTACAACAGCCCCTTCGAGGAGGTAGCGCTCGCGGAGCGGCTGCGCCGGTCGGGGATACTCACGGCCTATCCGCGCGCCGTGTACCGCACGGGGCATCCGTCCACCCGGCCCATCCTCCATTGGGACAACAGCCGGTTCGCCAGCCACGAGTCCCTCATGACGCCGGAGCCCGCGCCGGGACCGCTTCTCAGCCCACATCATGACTATTACAGCATCTGGGGCTACTACCGCGGCATCGACCCGCACAGGGAAGGCCGCGGGGGCAAAGACTTCCGGGTGCTCGATGTGGAGCAGGCGCGCGAAGAGGGCCGCATCGGCGACGAAGAGTTCGATGGCGTCCTAAGTAGGACGAAGAGCCGCCTACGCGCCGCCGGTTTCGTCAACCAGGGGATCGAGAACCACCAGATGGTCGTCTCCTGCGGCGAGGATGGGAAGGTCCGCCGCGATGAAGGCGGCGAGGTCGCCGTGACGCTGTCCGTCGACGCCTTCACCGCGCACGAGTTCGGGCTGCTGAGCGAGAGCGCCTACCGGGAGAGCATGAGCCGGCTGCGGGCGAAGCTGGAAGAGAGCGGCTGCGAGATGCTCGATCCCAACGGCCGCCATCTGCTGCTATCCATGAGCCCCAACGGCAAGTTCAAGACCGACCAGGACGGGAGGATCGAGACCGTCCTGTGCAACTTCGAGCTGATCCGTCCCCTTCCCCCCCGGTCCGAGTGACGGAGAACTCGTAGGATCCGGCCGGTCCCGCGGGGGCGTCCGGCCGTGCGCAAGCGCGCCCGGCGCCCGCTACGCCGCGACCTTCCCGCCGACGGTCTTCCGCTGGATCTTCCCAAGGACCCGCTCGGGGCCCTGGGCCTCCACGACCGCCATGGCCGCCATGTTGACGATGTCCGCCACCTCGCTCGCGCGATCGAGCACATGCACGGGCTTGCTCATCCCCATGAGGATCGGACCGATGCATTCGAGCCCGGCCACGCCGCGGAGCAGTTTCTGGGAGATATTGGCGGATTCCAGGTCCGGGCAGATCAGGACGTTCGCGGGGCGGTCCTTGAGCGCGCTGAAGGGGTAGGACCTGTCGAGGATCTCCGGCATGACCGCCGTATCCCCGCGCATCTCGCCGTCTATGACCAGCTCGGGCTGGCGTTTCTTGACGATCGCCAAAGCTTCCACCACCTTCCGGGTCAGAGGATGCTCGGTGCTGCCGAAGTTCGAGAAGGAGAGCATCGCCACGCGCGGCTCCACGTCGAACCGTCTCGCCAGATCGGCGGTCAGGATCGCGATGTCCGCGAGATCTTCGGCCGTGGGGTCGATGTTCACGGTGGCGTCGGCGATGAAGTAGATGTCCTTTTTGGTGAGCACCACATAGGTCCCGGCGACCTTGCGGATCCCCTTCCGGGTCCCGATGATCTGGAGCGCGGGCTTGATGGTCGCCGGATAGCTCTGCGTCAGCCCCGAAAGCAGGGCGTCGGCGTGCCCCATATGTACCATCATGGCGCCGAACACGTTCGGGACGCGCATGAGCTCCGTGGAGACCATCCGGGTCGCTCCCTTGCGCTGGCGCAGCTGGAAATGGGCGTCGATATACTCTTCGAGCCGCGGCGCCCGCGCGGGGTCCACGATCTCGACCCCGCCGAGGTCCACGTCGAGGTCCGCGGCGAGACGCCGGATGTTCTCCTCGTCGCCGATCAGGATGGGCGAGGCGATGTCCTCCTCGATGATGATGTTGACCGCGCGGAGGATCCGCTCCTCCTCCCCCTCGGTGAACACCACCCGCTTCTTGTGGCATCTGGCCTTCAGTACCACTTCCCGCATGACCTCCTGGGACCGCCCGAGCCGCCTGAGAAGCTGCTCCTTGTACTCCTCGATATCGACCGGCTCCCTGGCGACGCCCGTCTCCATGGCGGCCTGGGCCACGGCCGCGGCTTCCCACACGAGCACGCGGGGATCGAAAGGCTTGGGGATGATGTACTCCCTGCCGAAGCGCAGCGGCGCGCCGCCGTAGGCGTTGCGCACGGAGTCCGGCACGTCCTCCTTCGCCAGCTTGGCGAGGGCGTGCGTGGCGGCGACCTTCATCTGCTCATTGATGCAGCTGGCCTTGACATCCAGGGCCCCGCGGAAGATGAAGGGGAAGCCCAGGACGTTGTTGACCTGGTTTGGGAAATCCGACCTGCCCGTGGCCATGATCACGTCCTTGCGGGTCTTGACGGCCACGTCGTAGCGGATCTCCGGATCGGGGTTAGCCATGGCGAAGATGATCGGGTTCTTGGCCATGCCGAGGAGCATCTCCGGCTTGACCGCATCCGCCACGGACAATCCCAGGAACACATCCGCGCCCTCCATGGCCTCGGCCAGGGACCGGCGGTCCGTCTTCACCGCGAACCGCTCCTTGTAGGGATTCATGCCCGAGGTCCGGCCCTTGTAGATGACTCCCTTGGTATCGCAGAGGATGATGTTCTCCCTCTTCGCTCCCAGCTGCACGTAATGCTCGGCGCACGCGATCCCGGCGGCGCCGGCCCCGCTGACCACGACCTTGACCTTGCCGATGTCCTTTCCGGCGATCTCCAGGGCGTTCAGGAGGCCCGCCCCGGAGATGATCGCCGTGCCGTGCTGATCGTCGTGGAACACCGGGATCTTCATGGTCGCCCTCAGGGCCTCCTCGATGCGGAAGCATTCCGGGGCCTTGATGTCCTCGAGATTGATGCCTCCGAAGGTCGGCTCGAGAAGCCGGCATGTGCGGATCACGTCCTCCGGATCCTCGGAATCGATCTCGATATCGAAAACGTCGATATCCGCGAAGCGCTTGAACAGGACGCCCTTGCCTTCCATGACCGGCTTGCCGGCCAGGGCCCCGATGTTCCCGAGCCCCAGGACCGCGGTCCCGTTCGAGATGACCGCGACGAGGTTCCCCTTCGACGTATACCGGTAGGCCTGGCTGGGATCGTCCTTGATGTCCAGGCAGGGATACGCCACCCCCGGCGTGTAGGCGAGGCTGAGGTCCCGCTGCGTCCTGCAGGGCTTGGTCGGGCGAACCTCGATCTTGCCGTAGGTGGGCAGGCAGTGATAGTCAAGAGCGTCTTGCTTGCGGATGGTCATGGCAGTGTCCCTCCTCTGATGAGTCGAGAAAACGGCGCGGAGCCGCCGGAAGCGGCCGCATCGCCCTTCAGTCCGCCGTCCTTGAAGCCTATCGCGACGACAGGGCTTGGAGGTCCGACTCGCATACCAGTAAACAGAAATTGGAGCGAAATTGCCAGGGCCCATACTCCCTGACATGCGAGCAAGAATAACATCGATTAAAAATGAGGGACTTTTTTATGCCAGCGAAAACGGCGCCCGCCGGCCCTACTTGCCGCCCGGAAACGCCGGGGCGGCCGGCACGACCGCGTTCACCGGCACGAAGATCCAGGGCTGGTCCTCGTTGCTGGTCTTGATCTTGAGCGTCCCGCGCAGAGCGCCCGCGGGCGCTTCCCCGGACAGCGTCACAGTCACGCGGTACTCCTTTCCCGGCTGGACCGTCTTCAGCTCGGCCGAAAGCCCCGCGGTCGCGATCTCCGCCGACAGGACCTCGGCGGAGGAGCCCTCGCCGATCCGCACGGCGACGGAACCCGTACGCTCCGTCCCCTGGTCCACGCGTCCCAGGAACAGACTCGCGGGGCTCGCGATCACATCGCCCACGATGCGCGCGCTGACCGGGATCCGGACCTCCGGCTGCTTCTCGTCATCCGTCCTGACGAGGACGACGTCGGCGAATGTGCCGGGCTTGTCGGGAGCGTTCAGCGCCACGTGGAGCTTGTGACTCGAAGCCGGACCCTCGGGCTCCGACGTCACCGCCAGGCCCTCGCCCTTGTGCTCTATGCCCTTGATGTTGAACTTCCTGCCCGCGGCCTGCTCCAGAGTGACGGTCTTTGACGCGCTCGCGCCCCTCCTCACGTCCCCGAAGGAGACGCTGGAAGGCATAGCGTCGATCTCGACCTTCACGGTCGCCTTGATCTTCAGCGTGGCGGTCCCGGAAGCGAGGTCATTGGAGGGGACGCTCACGGTCTTCGTCACGTTCCCCCGGAATCCGCGGGAGCGGAACGTGACCTTGATCCGACCTTCCTCGCCGGGCCCGATCTCCTTCTTGGAGACGAGCGCCGCGGTGCAGCCGCATGAGCTCCTCACCTCCCCGATCTCCAACGTCCCGGGCCCTTCGTTCTTGAACACGAAGTCATGGGTGACCGTTTCGCCCTGCGGGATCTCTCCGAAGTCATGCTCCGGAGACGGGAACACGATCCTGGGGCCCGCCTCCCCGGCGGAGACGTCCGGCTCCGGGAGCAGCAGCACGGCGGGAGGGTCTTCCCCGCATCCGGCGTCGCCGCAGTCCGCCGCGAAAATCAACGCCGGCATAAGGCAGATCAAAGCCGCATAAATGACAGTCATCATAGTCTCTCTCCTCGCCCGGAAAACGCGGACACTCCCCGCTACGCGCGGGCAGCTCCTAAACTTTGGAAAGCTCCGCCGCCAGCTCGACGGCCGTCTTGCCGCCCGAGTAGACCCCGGCGGCCGAGTTGCGGATGATGCTCTCGTTCATGCGGATGAACATGTGCCTGTCGTCCACGAGAAGCCCCGCCATCCGCTCCGCGTCCGCCGGCTCGCGGCACTCGGGGGAGCCGTCGCCCAGCTCGCTCGACCGGATGGCCGAGGGCTCTTCATGCCCGCCCACACGGCGGATATGCAGCTTGGGGATGGGGTAGAAGGCGAGCTCGGAAGGCTTGGTCACGAGCACGTCCGACACCCGGATGAGGCGGTCCGTGGCCGAGAAGGCCTCGAAGTAGTCCTCGAACGAGGCTAGCACCGCGGGCTTGGCGCCGGCGGGCTCGCTTCCGCTCAGGGTGTGGACCCGGCAGAACTCCTCGAGCTCGCTCCAGGTCCGCACCGTGTCGAACTCGATCCCCGCCTCATTGAGGGTCCTCTCGAGCGCGGGCCGCATGTGCCGGTGATGGCCGGCGTTGAGCAGCAGCCGGACCTTGCCCTCGGCCAGCCGCGGCCCCAGGCGCTTGACGAGGTCCGTGAGAAAGCCCCCCTGGGCCCCGGCGCCGCCCACCGGAGCCAGCAACCTTCGGGGCGCGCCGCGATCGGCGCGTTCGATGCGCCGGGCGCAATCCTCGGCCGCGTTGGCGCAAACGTCTTGAGATACCCAGTGCCCCCCGTACCGGACCGATTCCTGGGGCAAGCCCATTTTGACCAGCTGCATCCCGTGGGCGGGGCTCTGCACGAGATGGATCGCCCCCGGGGCCATGACGAAGTACTGGGGATAGTTGTCGATGACCAGGTTGATGACGTGGCGGAACCCGCACGCCACCGCGATCTGGGAGTTCAATGGGTGCGAGCCGATCACGGGGACATCCTTGGGAAGCGATCGCATCAGCGGCGCGACGGCCTCCGCCAGGCGGCAGAAGAGCCTCAGGGTCTTGAGGTCCCCCTGCTGCATCAGCCTGCCCCACACCCAATCGAAGGGGCCGCCTAAGTCCGCGGCGAGCCGGGAAAGGCGGCAGTAGTTGGCGTCCATGCGCCGAATGACGTCCGACTCCTGCGATTCGATCCCAATGAGGTCGTGGAGGTAGGGGCGCATCCCCTTCTCGATCGCCCAGCTGTGGGCGGAGTACGCGATGCGATGGTGCCCGAACCCCATCCGCACCGTTCCCACGATGACCGGCGCGCCCGGCCCGTCGCCGGCCAGGTCCGTCCCGCGCGAGCCGTCCTTGGCCCGCTCCAGGAGGTTCAAGCCCGGGACCAGCGGCGAGGGAACGCCGGCGAGCGGGATCTCCGAGGCCGGATCGATCCGCGCGCCGCGCAGGATGAGCCCCAGGCTGAGCCGGGCGAGGCTCCGGTCCCAGAAGCCCGCCCGCGCGCCGAAGAACTCGTCAACGTCCATCATGATATCCGCTCCGGCGGCCGCCGTCCGGCAGCCGCACTGGGGATGTTATAAGCGATCAAGCACCACCGTCAAGTCAAGACAGCGCCGCGAGCGAGAAATCGGCGTCAGGCTGCAACTTATGAAACTTATTGAGACTCCAGCCTGACTCTCGATCTCAGCGGAAGATCGCGCTGACGTAGGAGACGATCCCGCCCAGGGGATCGTAGGACTGCGCGTAGGTCAGAAGCTCTCCCGGAGGCCGCCCGTCCGGGCTCAAGGCCTTGATCCAGCGAAGGGAGGTATAGAGGGCCGACAGCCCGCACACCTTCCTCCAGTGGCCGCCGGCGATCGTGGAACGATAGAACTCGTCGGCGTCCAGCCGCAGGGCGTGCTCCAGCGAGCCCCGGTCCTCGGTCTCGATCCGCTTCTCCAGCCCGGCGTCCAATGCGATATCGTCGCCGAACCGAGGGCCCACGTGAGCGAGGTCCACGCCCGCCAGGACCATGATCCTCTGGCCGCCCTTCGCCCGCGCGGCCAGCTTGTCGCCTATCTTCTCGATGGCGCCCTCGATAGTGGAGACGGACGAAGGCGGACGGTCGGGAGAGAAGCGCTCGAACGACGAGCATAGGATCGGGACCCACGGCGGGGTCTTCTCGCGCCAAAGGAACCGCAGCCACACGGCCTGGGCCTCCAGCGAATGCTCCCGCCGGTGGGCCCACTCGTCGTCGCGCGGGTCGTACCACAGGCAGCCCGCGATCTCGTCGTAAAGCCCGGAGTCCACGGCCATCGGCCCATGGGGGGTCTCATAGGCTTTCGGAGTCATTATCCAGGGGGATTTGGGCCCGGCATGAGCGACGCCGAGAGCCACGATAAGGTCCGGAGGCGGCGACTCGGCCAGAGCCTGATAGGCCCAGGCGTACGCCGGTCCGCCGCGCTGAAAATCGATATGGGGGCTCACGAGCCCGAGCGGTGGCGGGGCGGACGCGGGACGCTCCGGCAAGGCCTTGCCGGGGCCCTTGGGATCGCGCATGAAGCCGCCGAAGAGACCCGCCAGCTCCAGGGCGCTCTCGGGATATCCGGCGCCGCTCATCACGGCTTTGCGCACGGGACTCGTCTTAAAATCCTCGAGGATCTTCCGGCGCTTGGCCCGGACCCGCTCGGTCTCCAGGAGATCCGCCCCCTCCAGTTCCTCCACGATCTTGCGGATATCGGCCGCGTCCACCGGAGCTCCCGCATGCTCAGCCACGATGGCGCACAGCTCGTCGGCCGTATGGCGGCCGTCGAGCAGCGAGGCGACGAGCATGCCGCCGGGCGAAAGCGCCATGACCCGCCCGCTCAGGCCCTCCCTGTCATCGAGGACGAACACGGGCTTGCCCTCGTGCTCGACGGGGAAGGCGTCCAGATCGCTCCTCAGGGCGGGAAGGGGCGCGTCACCCTCGGATCGGGGATGATCGGCCATATCAGACCAGCTCCCAGTAGAGATCGAGGCACGTGTGGGTCGCCCGAACCCCGGTGCGGAAGCGCGCCCTCACGGCGTCCCCGATCTTTATCGGCTTGCGGTCGATCAGGTAGCTCTTGACGATCGTGCAGACCCCTTGGATCCTGACGTCGATCTGATAGTAGGGGCACTCGATCTCGAGGCCCGTCCCCCCCTGCTCCACGTAGGTGTAGGTGTAGACGGCGCCCCGCGGCTCCTTCACCTCGTCCCAGAGCATCGGCCGGTGGCAGTCGGGGCAATCGGCGCGAGGCGGGATCCACAGCTCGCCTTTGCCATCGCGGACGGGGCATTTCGGATCGACGCACCTCGTGCCCAGCAGCCTCCCTTCCTTGAGTCCCCTGAAGTAGGGGGTCAGCAGGCCGAGCGTGTGCTGGTGGCCGCCCACGTTGCCAAGCCTGGGAACGCGCAGCACCCAGGCGCCGCCCTTCTCGGACATCCTCAGAGGAGTCGCCCTCAGCTCCACGCGCTCGCCCATCACGCCTTCTCCAGTACCGCGCAGGTCACGTGGCTGCCGACCCCGGCGTGGGAGATGGCCAGGCCCCGGCGGGGATCGCTCGCCTGGAGGCTTTCCCAGTCCTCCGGCTTCCTCTTGCCCCAGCGGCTCCACATCTTCGGATCGCCGTGGAACTTGTCGTACTTGCCTTGAAGCTGCCAAAGGATCTCGCCCGCCTGGAAGATGCCGGTCGCGCCTACCGCGTGCATGGTTCCCAACAGCCCCCCGGACAGGTTGGCGGGGCATTTCCCCGGCTTGCCCGTGCGCGGGTTCTTGAGGTAGCACTCCCCGGAGGTGACGTACTCCTGCTCCGCGCCGTAGCGGGTCAGCCCGACGTCCCCGTAGGTCTGGAGGTCGGATATCGTGAAGGCGTCATGGGTCTCGACGAGGTCCAGGTCCTCGACAGGTACGCCGATCCCGGCCATGCGGTAGACCATGCTGGCGGCGAAACGGGCCGCCCCGAAGCTCTCGAAACCGGGCCAGCGGCCGTCGGCCTCGCGCAGCCGCTCATAGAGCTCCCGGTGGTCCTCCTCGCGCTCGTGCGCAAGCAGCGGTATCCGCGTATGGCGGCGGTCCCCGGCGCGCAGGGTGCCCGAACCGCCCGCGACGTGGAGGCGGACGGGGCTGTCCGTCAGCTTGTGGGCCAGGTCCTCCGAGCATAGCAGGACGGCGGCGGAGCCCACGCTCATGGCGCAGCACTCGAGCTGCCGGAGCGGGTCCGACACGATCTTGTCGGCCAGCACCTCCTCCACCGTATGCCTCCCGGGCTGCTGGGCGAACGGGGAGCTGCATGCGTAGCCCCGGTTCTTGACGGCGATCTCCGCGCGGACACGGTCGTCCACCTTGTTCATCTGCTGAAAACGGCGGGCCATCGGCGCGTAGTAGCTGGCGTAGTTCCGGGACAGCCGGGTCTCGAAATCCTTGCAGGCCGCGGAGGCGATGTAATAGTTGCCGGTCCAGGTCTTGACCTCGTCCATCCGCTCCCAGCCCATCACCAAGGTGCAGTCCGACATGCCGCTGGCGATCGTGCTGGCGCCCATCAGCAGCGTCGAGCCGCCGGTGGCCCCGCCGGTCTTCACGCCGACGTTCGGCAGGGGGTCGAGCCCCAGGTAGTCGTGGACCTTGGCCTCGCAGAGGAGCTGGTCCTGAAAATGGTCGGCGAACGACCCGTAGCACGCGAAGTTGAGGAGCCTCTTCACCTCCAAGGGGTCCATCTTCAGGTCGTTGTCCTCGAGGAGCATCCGGAAGGCCGTCATGCAGAGCTCTTCGAGCCGCTTCTCGGGGTAGCGCCTGCGATAATCCGTCGTCCCCATGGACACCATGAACACCGGACGCGTCCACGCGGGGACCCTGAGATTGCCTTCGCCGAGCTCGATCATGCTCGTCTCGTCTTACCTCCGGCCGCGGACATAACGGTCAGAGTCCTTGACAGGATAGCCAGTAATGCAGGAGGGCGACCTGCCAGAGCTTCGATCCCCCAAGGGGGGTCAGGTGGGCCTCCGGCTCCTTGAGAAGCTCCTCGATGTACTCCCGGTGGAAGAGCTCGCGCCGCTGCGCGGCGGGATCCTGCAGGATCTCCCTTACGAAATCCAGGTGCTCGCCCCGCATCCGGGTCATGGCGGCGACGGGGAAGTGGGCGCCCGGGCGGTCGATTACCTCGGGGGGAAGCAGCTTGCGCGCGGCCTCCTTCAGAACGTCCTTGCCGGCCTCGCCCGCTTTGAACTCGGCCGGGATGCGGCTCGCGGTCTCGACGATCGTGTGGTCCAAGAGCGGCAGCCGGGCCTCGAGCCCCCACGCCATCGACATATTGTCGACGCGCCGAGCCGCCCCCTCGGGGAGGATCGCCGTGGCGTCGAGGCGCAGCGCCTTGTCGATGCTCCGCCTCGCTCCGGGCCGCTCGAAATGCGCGGCCACGAACTCCCGGCTGTGGTCGCGGTCCACGAAGCGGGGGTGGACCGCGCGGGCGAATTCCGCGTGCCCGCGGTCGAAGAACACCCGGACGCAGTCCGCGACCGGGTCGGCGCTCTCGAGCAGCGCCGGGTACCAATGCCCGCCGGCGAAGATCTCGTTGGCGCCCTGGCCGCTCTGCGCTACCTTGACCTGCTTGGACACCTCCTCGGAGAGCAGGAAGAAGCCTATGCAGTCATGGCCGGCCATGGGCTCGGACATGGCCCTCACGCAGTTCTTGAGGGAGGCGAGCAGGCGCCGGGGCTTGACCTGGATCTTGTGGTGATCGGTCGCGAAGCGCTCGGCCACGAGGTCCGCGCACCGGAACTTGTCGCCCTCCTCGCCCTCGTCCTCGAACCCGATGGAGAAAGTCGATATGCCGTGCTGCCCGGCCTCGGTGAGCAGGCAGACGAGGAGGCTGGAGGTCAGCCCGCCGGAGAGCAGGACCCCGACGGGGACGTCGGCGACCAGCTGGCGGCGGACCGCGGCCCGCAGGGTGTCCTGCACCACCTGCTGGCACTCCTCGAAGGACTTCGCGCCCGCCCCCTGCTCGGGGCGCGCCTGCCCCGCGTGCGCGCCGCCCTGAACGGGGTCGAATACCGGGTCCCAATACCGATGATGCCGCAGGCGCCCGTCCGGCTCCGCGATGAGCACGCTCGCCGGGGGCAGCTTGCGCACCCCCTTGAGCACCGTCCGGGGAGCCGGCACGACGGAATAGAAGCTCAAGTAGTGATGCAGAGCGACCGGGTCTATCTCCGTGTCGATCCCGCCGGCGGCTAACAGGGCGGGCAGAGAGGAAGCGAAGCGGAAGACGCTGGGGGACCTGGCCCAGTAGAACGGCTTGATGCCCAGGCGGTCCCGGGCGCAGACGATCCGGCCCGTGTCGCGTTCCCAAAGGGCGAAGGCGAACATCCCCGAGAGCCTCTCGACGAAGGCCTCGCCCCATTCGTGATAGGCTTTGAGCAGGACCTCCGCGTCGCTCGTAGAGAAGAATCGGCAGCCCTTTCCCTCCAGGTCCCGCCGCAGCTCCGGATAGTTGTAGATCGCGCCGTCGTAGACGATCCCGAGGCCCAGCCCGCTGTCGATCATCGGCTGCTGGGAACGCTCCGAGAGGTCCTTGATCCTCAGGCGCCGGTGCCCCACGGCGATCGGGCCCTGCGCGAAGACGCCCTCGCCGTCCGGCCCCCGGCCCGCCATGCGGCCGCACATCGCGCGCACGGCCTCCACCGAAGCCCGGCGCCGGTCGAACCTTATCTCGCCGCAAATCCCGCTCATAGAAGCGGAAGCGATGATACTTCTTTTCATTCAGGGCTGTCCAACACGGCCGGTCTTGCGCGCCGGTCGGGGGCTCGACACCAGGGCTTAGGAGCGGCACGTCGATCCTGATCGATGCGTACAAGCCCCTCTCGGAGAGCCGGCAGGTAGAGTCCGACGTGACCGAACCGGTGAAGAGCACGCGCCTTTTAATCTGCCCCCGCCTGTTGGACCGGAGTTGACGGTCGTTGTTCCCCGACGAGAAACGCCACGCCCGACCTTCCACCGGTTGCTGGTTATTGACGGAATCGGACGCTCGGAGGGCACCATGTAGGGCACCACCATGCGCGTCCCGACCATGAGTAAAATCACATATGGATGATTTTACTCATATCAGGCCAGGCAGGGTGCGGGGCCGAAACATGGAGCGCGAACGTTCAAGGCAGGTCCAATTCTTTGCAGAACCGGAGGAATGGAAGGACCCTGACCCCCGAGGCGGCGTCTCCGTAATCCTTAGAGCCCAGGTGCACCTGGTAGAAGCGGGGTATGGCGGTGCGCTTGCGGAAGTACTGGGTGGCGGGCGCGGGACGGCGCTCCCCGGTCTTGCACTCGACCGCAAAGAGGGGACGCTTTTGCTGCATGACGACGAAATCGATCTCCCGTTTGTCCGTGTCGCGGACGTAGCGGAGCTCCATGTTGCGCCCCTCAGTGTCCTCGATGAAGTGGCAGTACTTGAGAAGCTGGGACGCGACCAGGTTCTCGAATCTCGCCCCGGCGCCCGCGACCTGCGACCAGTCCCAGAAGTAGAGCTTCTGCTCCTTCTTCACGGCCCGTATCCTCGAGGACCCGAAGGGCGGGATCCTGAAGCATACGTATAGCCGCTCCAATATCCGTATCCAGCGCTCGACCGACTGGTGCGAGACCTGCAGCAGGTCCTTGAGGCTCTTGACCGAGAGGGGAGAGCCGACGCAGTCCGGAAGATGCTCCAGCAGGAGCTCGATGAGGCTGACCTCCTTCACATTCTCCAGATCGCGCAGGTCCTGGGTGACCACCCGGGCGAGCCTCTCCATCTGCCATCTGCGCCAAGTCCTTTCGCTGGCGGCCAGCAGGGGCTCGGGGAAGCCGCCGAACCGGAGGAGGGCGTCCAGGTCGGACCTGGCCGGCCGCGCGGACAACTCATTGAGCGAGAAAGGATGCAGCCTGTAGTAATGGTAGCGGCCGACGAGAGAGTCCCCGCCCCTGCGGTAGTAGTCGAGCCGGGCGGAGCCCGTGATGATGAAGGATATCCGGGACCTGTTCTTGTCGTAGAAGCCCTTGACGAGGTTCCGCCAGCCTTTGAACTTGTGGACCTCGTCAAGGACGATCCGCCGTTGCCTCGGGGGAAGCCCTCCCCGGAGCAGGGTCTTCCGGTCCTGGATGTCGTCCCAGTTCAGGTAGGCCGGGTGAGACTCGTCGGGCTTTCCCGGCTTGAGCAGGTCGAGCGCCAGGACGGTCTTCCCGACCCGCCGCGGCCCGCCGACAAAGGCCATCCTCCCCGGAAGATCGGCGACGATGTGCCTGGTCAGATAGCGCGCGATGAGCTTCCTGCCTTTGACGCTTGCCATGATCGTTGGCGTGAGTGTACCCTATTCCAGACACATTAGTAAAGTCATCCCAAGCAGACTTTACTCATATTTTTAGGCCATAACTCGGCCGCACATACGTTAGAGCGTCATTAATAGCTCCACAGCCTCCCGAGAAGGTGCGCCTTCGCTGGCTCCTGAATTCGTTTTATATAACCGCCGGATTGAGCCCGTAAATCCCTCTGCGTCTGGAACGCTATGTTATTTTATTGATTGTATTTGTATTTGCGATGCGTTTGCTCGAAGTTCTTGGAAACTGGATTGTACACGGCCCGGTCTATCTGCTAATATGAAATTGGCTGGTCCGTCAACCATACGCCATTCCCCATGGGAGGAATTATGAGCCGAGGAGATTCATTGTTCAGCCGCAAACTGACGCTTCCGTTCGCCGCGCTGGTCGCCTTCGCCGTCCTGGCGGCCGCCGCCGCGCTTCCGCGTCCCGCCGTCGCCAAGGGCGCCGCCAAGGGCGCCCAGGGCGCCGCCTGCGACGTGCTCAAGGACCACATCAAGAACAAGTTCGCCTGCTGTAAGGAGAACCCGCACAACGCCTGCAAGGGCCAGGAGAACGCCTACGAGAGCGCAGGCTGCGGGGAGGCCGCCCAGCTCTGCAGCTGCGTCGGCGTGAACTGCGACGATGGAAACCCGAACACGATGGACTACTGTGAGTACGGCGATTGCCACCACGCGCCCTTCAGCCCGGGCTTCTTCCAGTGGGAGATGAGCAAGAACGGGGGCCGGACCTGGAGCCCCGTCACTTTGCCCGACACCGGCTGGGGCTGCAGCAACTGCCAGCGGCTCTACCGGACGACCATCATGGGCAAGCCGTCCGCGCTCGCCCTCAAGTTCGCCTCCGACAACCAGGCGCGCATGTTCGTCAACGGCACGGTCGTCTTCGGGGAGTACTACTGGTCGCAGTCTCTTTGGTGCACGGCCGCGCCGTGCTGCTCGCAGTGCGGCGACACCCACGCCAACTGCTACAGGGTCGTCGCGAACCAGACCCCGTTCTACTTGGACGCGGGGGACCTGGCCAACTTCACGGACGGGGCCAACGTGATCCAGTGGCAGGTCAACGAGGAGTACGGAGGCGACGGGTTCCACACGCAGATGATGCTCGCGTACTGACCCAGTCCTTCCGCCGGTACATCAAGAGCGGCCGCCCGGAAGGGCGGCCGCTCTTGTTTACGGCGCGGACTTATGTTTCTTTTGCGGTCCGGTGCCGGTCGGGATCACTACCTCGCGGTCACGAAATGTCCTCGAAGGGTGCCTTCCGTCGTGCTGCCCTCCTGCCTCCACACGCCGTCCCGCTCGTAGATCGCTGCGTAGCTTGCGCCGTCTTCGGACTTCCGCCCCTCCAGGATGAAAACGGCGCCATTTGTCTTCCTCTTCGCCTGCAGCGTCAGGCTCGAGCCGCCCGCGCTCTTCGTGTACATGGGTGTTCCCGGCACGACCTCTAAGCCGCCCTTGAAGGCCGTGGTCCTGACCACCTGGACGTCCACGGGATAACTCCCGGCTCCGATGCCTTCCGGCGGCAATTCGACTTTCCCGCTCACGACCAACACGGACCCGTGGAATCTGAATGTAAAGCCCACATGTTGGATCTCCGCGATAGCCTTCTGCGCCAACGCCAGGATGCCCAAAGCCAGGATGAAGACACCTACGCACCCCGCTCGCATCCTTCTTGGCGTCATGTTCATCATGATGCACCTCTCTCGTGCGACGTTCGCTCTGTCCCCCGGCGAGACTCTCCCTCACAGGGTAGCGCAAAGACGCTGACTTGTCACGGACAGAGCGCTGACAATCAATGCGGAATAGAGCATGGAAAGACAACGCCTTTTATTTTTTGTCAGCAGGACGGAAGCATCGCCCCCCGACACAGGCAGCCCCCGTGGGGGGCTGCCGACTGCGCGGCCTTCTTGACCGGCCCTCCGAAAACGTCTCTAATGAATCCTATGGCCGGACCCACGAGCCGCTTCGCGACGGGGGACACCGGGCACCGCATCCACCTCGTGGACTGGGGCGGCAGCGGCCCCCCCGTCCTTCTGCTGCACGGCATGGGCGGCAATACGCACTGGTGGGACCCGGTGGCCCCGATGCTCGCGCGCTGGCTGCGGGTCATCGCCATGGACCTGCGCGGCCACGGCGAGAGCGATTGGACCGAACCGCCGCGCTACTCGATCGCCGACTACGGCTGGGACGTCGAGCACGCGCGGCGCGCGATGGGATGGGACCGCTTCATCCTGGCCGGGCACTCCCTCGGGGCCCGCGTCGCCCTCAGGTACGCCGCGAGCCAAAGGGACCGCGTCGAGAGCCTCGCCCTTCTCGACTTCCTGCCGGAGGCCCGAAAAGGCCGAGCCCCCAAGGCCCGAAGCGAGACGCGCCACCGCCAGCCCAGCTACATCGACCGCGACGCCACGATCCGGCGCTTCCACCTTATGCCGTCCGCGACCCGGGCCCCCCGCGACCTCATCGAGCGGATCGCCCGGGCCAGCGTGCGCAGGCTCAAGAACAGCCGCTGGAGCTGGAAGTTCGACTGGAGGGCCTACCATCCGGACTGCCCGCCGGTCTGGGAGGAGGCCGCGGAGATCGGCGCCCCGTGCCTCGTCTTGCGCGGAGAGAAGAGCGAAGTGATGCCGCGCGCCGCTTTCGACCGCGTCGTGGACGTCCTGGGAGACTGCGTCGGCGTGGAAGTCCCGGGCGCCCACCACCACGTCACGCTCGACGCCCCCACGACCGTCGCCCGCCACCTGCTGGAGTTCTGCCGGCCGCCGCTTCCCTCCCGCGGAGCCTCCGCTCCGGGCGGGATCTTCTGATCAGCGCCCGTCCGCGCGCCAGGCGGCCGGACGCTTGCCTAGGAAAGCGCCGAGCCCCTCCTTGGCCTCGTCGGAGGCGAGGGATCTGACGAGCGCGTCCGCCGAGAGCCGCAGGCGGGCCGCGCGGGAAAGCGCCGCCATCCGGGCGAGGTAGGCCTTCGATTCGCGCACGGCGCGCGGCCCGTTGCGCAGGATGCTCCCGACGACCGCGTCCACCCTGGCGTCGAGCTCTGCCTCGGGGACGGCCTCGTGCACGAGCCCGACGCGCCGCGCCGTCTCCGCGTCGAAGACCTCGCTGGTGAGGTAGAGCCGCCGCGTGTGGCTGAGGCCGATCTTCGGCAGCACGAACGAGCATACCACCGCCGGCAGGATGCCGAGGCGGCACTCCGAAAAGCACATGCGCGCGCCCGCCCCGGCGACGGCCACGTCGCACGCGGCGACCAGGCCCAGCCCGCAGCCGTAGGCGGCCCCGTGGACGCGCCCCACGACGGCCAGCGGGGAAGCGTTCAGCGTGTCGATCATCCTCACCAGGCGACCGACGTGCCTGCGTTTCTCGGCCGATCCCGAGTCGGCCACGCCGCGCATCCAGCGGATATCGGCCCCGGCGCAGAAGTCCTCCCCGGCCCCTCGCAGGACGAGGACGCGCAGTGAACGGGCCGCCTTCGGGCGCCTCGGGAACTTCCAGAGCTGCGCGAAGCAGTCGGCGAGCTCGGCCACGGTCTCGGCGTCGATGGCGTTGCGCACCCGCGGACGGTTGAGCGTCACGGTGGCCACGGGGCCGGCGATGTCGATGAGCAGGTGTTCGTAGCGCATCCCTAAGCCATGCGGGGGGCGCGCTTGACGCGGCGGCCCATAGGATCGTTGGCGCGGGTAGTCAGGGGGGCGATGATGGCGGAGAGCCATTGCTGGTAGCTCTTCAGATACGGCGAAGAGGAGGGCAGGGCCAGCCGGATCAGCCGATCGATGCATCCCTCGTGGCGGCGCAGCACGATCAACAGCGTTTGTCGCTCGACCCGGTCCAGGCGGTCGGCCCCCAGCCGCCGCAAGCATCCCTCCACCGCGTACTGGGTCAGCAGAAGCTGGTCCTCGAGCCGCATCCAGGAAGGCGACTCGAGCCCTATCTCGCGCTCGACGCGCAGCGTGAGCCGCTCGAAGAGCAGCGGCACGCGCGCCGCGGGATAGGAGGCGAACTGGCTGCCCGTCAGGTCCACGATCCAGCGCCGGCCATCAATCCCCTCCACGACGAGATAATGATGCAGGTACTTGTTCGAGACGGTGCGGACATCGAAGCCGAGGTCCTTTAAGTAGAGCTCGCCCGCCACGCAGGCGAGGTCGCTGATGCGCGGATACTCTTTCGAGAGCCCCCGCTGGCTCTGGATGAGGCCCTTGAGGGCCGACGCGGCGTGCCGGAGACGCTCGGGGGAAGGTTCCCCCCCGCGCTCCAGACCGGCTTGGCGCGCCTCGTGATGGACCTGGTCCAATACCCGGCGCGTGATATAGCGCGGAGTGGAGAGCACTTGCTCGGGCTCGATAGGGCGCTCGATCGCCTCGGGATGCAGGTAGAGCGTCGCCAGCTCCTCATCGCGCTCGGCCGTCTCCGAGGGCAGGACCTGCACGTTCGCCCGCAGCTCCGGCGGGGGATCGAGCGGCTCGATGACGTCGGCCAGGGTGCTCCATGAGAAATGCGGCGCGCCGAGCCCCTTGCCGCTGAACGGGTCGTAGTACTCCCAGTATCCCTGGTCGGCCACGACCCGCCGGATCCGTTCGCCCAGCGAGTGGGCGAGCTCGAAGCACCCGTAGCGGACAAGCCCCTGCACGAGAAGCCATTGGATGTTCACCCAGACCGGCCCGCGCCAATAGCGTTCGGGCTCGAAGGACTCCTCCGCCAGCGAGACGCTCGGCACGCCGGCCGCGGAGTAGAACTCGCGCCGGTCCGAGAGGTGCTCGATGAGCTCGGCCGCCATCGACGTCGTGGCCGCCTGGGCGAAGAGCGGCATGAACCCGCCGGCCGTCTTGACGCGGATCGGCTCGCCCTTGCGCAGGTCGAAAGGATAGAAGAAGCCGTCGCCGGGGCTCCAGAGGATCTCCCGGATCGCGCGGCGCGTCTTCGTGGTGGAGAAGCGGTAGTCGGAGGAATCCCCCTTCCTGCCGAGCCGCCAGGCGATCTGCGAGAGGTCCTCGTTGGCCTTCGCCCAGAGGCTGTTGAAGAGCACGTCGGCGACGAACATGGGGGAGCGCTCGGCCATGCGCCTGCCGTCCCAATCCTCCCGCTGCAAGGCTTCGACGAGCCCCCAGTAGAAACGGTAGTCCTCGTCGGTAGGACGCTGCGAGCTCGGGACGGCGCGCGTGTCGGCGCGGGGCGGGACGGAGGACCGCGAGGCGTACCCCCTCAAGAAGTCCGCGCGCGGACCGTCCCACACGGGGCTGTTGTCCATGCCCGACTCCCATGGATGCACGATGCCCACGAGCCCCGTCTCGTGCGGGTCGCGCGTGTCCTTGATCCACCGGTGGAACGCCGCGATCTTCGGATAGACCCTCCGCAGGAAATCGTCGTCCCCGGTCCTTTGGAAGACGGCCTTCGCCGCCGTGGCGATGATCGGCGGCTGGATGATGCCGGAGCTGGCGCGGCCGGTATTCCAGTCCTCGGCGTTCGGACGGTATTTGCCCGGGGGGATCGCCGGGCTGAAGCAGAGATGGGGCACGCGGCCGTCATCCCACTGGCCTTCGAGCAAAGACTCGATCTCCCGGGCGGCCGACGCGGGGCGCAGATGAGCGAGCACGATCGCGTGGAAGCAGCTGTCCCACAGCCACTGGTGCGGGTACTGGACGTGGGACGGCACGATATAGCGCGGCGTCTCGTTCGCCGAGAGTTCCCGCAGGGGACGCTCGGTCCGGGAGGAGGGCATGATTTTATTCTATCTAAATCGACCGGCAAGCTCCATCCGATCCAAAGTCCCATTTAGGCGTAGGCCCAAAAAACGCCTTATTGGGGACCGATGGACCGTTCTATCCCGGGGCCTCTTCTTGTTTAATGTCCCCATGCATTTTTCCAAAAATGAATCGGCCCCGGCCGAGGCCGGGGGACAAGCCGGATCATGCGCATGGTCGCGGACCTTGGCCGTTCTGCTGGCGGCCTGCCTGGCCCTTCAGTCCACGCTCGCCCGGGCGAGCGTCATCGTTCAGGTCGCCCCCGTCTCAGGCGTCTCCGGCTCCGCCGCGGCCGCGGCCGGCGCGGCGATCCCGCTCAGGGCGACCCGTGCGGCCCTGCGGACACCCCTCTCCGGGACGACGCTCATCCCAGCGCTGCCGGCCGTCTCCGCGCCGGTTCCGCTCACCTTAGATAACTCCCTGCCGAGAGCCATCCGGCCCGCCGCCCAGGCCTCGGCAGCCCTGCCGGCGCCCGCCACGGCGGCCAAGCCCGCGGCGGACCCCGCCTCAAGGCCCGCGACGGCCCGTTCTCGTCCCGCTTCCGGCGGGACGGCGCCTCTTGACCAAGCCCAGAGCCGCTCTCGGATCTCCCTCCGGCTCGGACGCGTCGCCGGCGAGATCGCGCGCGGCCGCGCGGGGTTGGACAACCTCCCGGCCGAGGCCGCGCGGGGCGCGGCCGAAGCGCAGATCGCCCGGCTGACGGGGAGAAGCGTCATTTCCCGAGCCGGGTCGACCCCGGTCCCGGCCGCGCGCCCGATCGCCGCCGCGACCCCGCGCCACGGCCTCGCCAGACCCCAAGCCGCGGCCGATTCCCCCGGCCTCAGCCGCGCCGGAACGAAGGACGCCGCCCCCGCGAAGCCCGCGGCCCTCGAGAAGGCGGGACGCAAAGGCTTCCTGGGCCGGATCGGGGACTTCTTCAGGGCGCGGACCACGGTCTTCCGCGACCCCGCCCGCAACAAGGCTTTCTGGCGGATCTTCCTCGGCGAACAGATCTATATGGTCGGATTCCAGATGTACGTGGTCGCGCTGCCCTACCTGATCCAGTCATTCACCCGCAACACTCTCAAGGAGAACGGCCGGCTCGCCGGCACGACCCCGGAGGCCCTCACCGAGCTGGTCCGCCAGAACCGCAGCCTCGCCCGCATCGCGCATTGGGTCTCGCAAGCGGTCAGCTACGTGGCCATCCCGCTCTTCGCGAAGGGGCAGGAGGGACCGCGCAAGTGGCTGGTGCGCTCGGCGCTGATACGGATGGCGGTGCTGGCCGGCATCCCGGCGATCTTCTTCTTCTCCGGGGTGTTCTCGGCGCGGACCGCGCTTTTCGTCCTGCTCGGCCTCATCGGAGCCCAGTCCTTCTTCCAAGGACTCTACGTCACCATGATGGGCGGCTCCATCGCGCGCATCCTGGGCGACAAGAGCGTGAAGCCCTCGGAGCGGCTCCGGGCCAACTCGATCCGCTCTTTGGGCTCGGCGCTCATCTCCATCCTCGCGCCGGCCATCGCCGGCAAGATCGCGGGCATCAAAGATCTCTTCGGCAAGATGGGCGCGGGCAGCGCGGTCATTTACGGCATCTACGCCGCGGCCGTAGGCCTGGCGGGGCTGGTATTCGCGACGATCCGCATCCTCGCGGAGAAGCGGCCGGCGGCCCCGGGCATGGAGGACGCCGCCTCTCTCGACGACACGCCGGCGATCAAGGGCCTCGGCAGCGTGCTCAAAGGCGTCTGGGTCTCGATGCGGGAGGGGCTCAAGCTGGTCATGAAGAGCCGGTTCCTGAGGACGCTGCTTCTGCTCAACCTCATCATGTCCCTCTTCTCGGACCCCCTCATCTTCAACGTCCTGCCCGAATTCGTGGGCGCCGTGCTCAAGGCGAGCCCGGGCGCCATGGACGGGATACTCGGGGTGCCGGTGCTCGGCTGGTTCATGGACGGGCTCATCAGCACGCCCATGGGCTTCTTCGGGATGCTCGTCATGTTCGGGAGCATCGGCAGCGTGCTCGCCACCATCCTCGTCAACCCGCTGCGCGCCGTCTTCAAGAAGCTGGGATTCAGGACCGAGGAATCCCTGACCATCCCTTTCTACGCCGTTTCCTTCGTCCAGGTCCTGGCGTTCTGGGCCATGATCCATTCGCCGTCCTTCTGGGGGGTCCTGTTCCTCTACGCCCTCCAGAGCCTTTCGGCCGGCTTCGTCGGGCTCGTCATGACCGGCATCTACCAGAAGAACATCAGCAAGTACAGCTCCAAGCAGATGAACCGGGTCCTCGCGGCCAACTCCTTCCTCGGCATACTGGCGGCGATCGCGGCGACCTATATCTACGGCTTCGTGCTCAAGGGCATCCCCATCGCCACCAGCCTCATGATCGCCGGGGTCGCGATGACCGTGCTCGGCGTGCTGCAGATCGCTTCCCCGTGGATGTATTTCACCAAGGAGGAGCGCAAAGGCGCGGGCCGCAAGCCGCCTTCCCTCCGCCGTCGCGGGCAGGAGCATCGCCCCCCGGATACGGGCCGAGGGCCCGACGGACACGGGCACATGCCGAAGACAAGCGGCCCGCTCAGGGCGGATTCGTAGATTAGCGCGCCGGAATACGAGCGGCGGGAAATCCCCACGGGGATTTCCCGCCGCTCGCTTTCTGAGAGTTCTCTGAGGCGCCGGGCGTTACGGGACGACCGGCTCGATCGCCGCGCCGCCGATCTTGCGCAGCGCCGAGTACGCCGGCCCGGGCTTGACGAAAGCCGAGGACGGTCCGATGTCGGGTATCCGCGAGGCGAGAGCGCCGACCTTCGTGACGTCCTCCCCCCTGCAGCCGTCGTCCGAGCAGACCCTGGAACGGCGGCAGCCGTCCGCCCATACGAAGTCCTGCTCTCCCCGGACGAGAATCCCCTCGACGTTCCCCGTGACCGCGTTGAAGACCGCGCTGCCCGAGTTGCCCCCGTAGGTATCCAGGTTGGCGATGAAGTAGCCGTTGCGCTCAAAATCCCTCACCGACGCCCCCCCAGCGACCTTCGTGGGCAGGCCGGCCGGATGGCCGATGACGAACAACGGCGCCCCCTTCGCGAGGACTTCGCTCCGGTTGACCTTGAGCAGAGCGTGGTCCGTGACCGGGCGGTCGATCCTAATAAGCGCCCAGTCGGGCCCGGAGGACTGCTCCTCCCGGGCCATGAGCTCGACGCAACCGTAGACGTCCCCCGCGGGGACGCTCTCGGGCAGGACGCCCTTCTCATGGATGGCGAAGCCGAAAACGAACTTCGTCCCCTCGCAGGACGACTGCGACCGGACGCAGTGGCCGGCCGTCATGATCAGATCGGGCCCCACCAGGGAACCGGAGCAGAAGGCGCCGGTGCGCTGGTCGCGGAACGGCTCGTCCGAGCAGAGGCTGTAGCTGTCTCCGTAGGAGGACGTATTGAGCGTCGCCCGCGTCCCGGATTCGTCGAGCTCGACGTCCGAGGCGCTGAAAAGACCCACCGTCGAGTCGGCCAGCTCCCGGAGGCGCCCGGCCTGGACCTCGTAGATATCGAGACGGTCGTCGTCGCCGTAGATCACGTCGGGACGCGGCGACTTCTCCGCGAAGAGCGCTTTCGGCATATGGAAATAGCCCAGCAAAAACGCGCCAAGGGCGACTGCTCCGAGACGGGTAGCTCTCATCGGTCCACCTCCGGATGCTGGTTGACGGCCGGCACAGCCATTCAACCTCTTTTGCGCGGAGTTTTCAAGCCTTTTTCATCACATGCCCCGACCGCGGGCTTTCCCTCCGCGCCCCGATGCGGTACAATGACCCGGGCAGTATGCGCCGGGCATGAAGCTATTCTTCGCCGACACCGAGACCACGGGGCTCGACCCCGCCAAAAACGAGCTCTTCCAGCTCGCCTTCCTGATCGAGATCGACGGCAAAGTGGTCGACGAGAGGAACATCCGGTTCCGGCCCGAGCGGCCCGAGAACATCAGCAGCGAAGCCCTCGAGATCACCCGCAAGACGAAGGAGGAGCTCCTCTCCTACCCCCCGCGCAAGAAAGGATTCCGGGAACTGATCGCGACGCTCGGCAAATGGGTCGGCCGCTACGACAAGACCGATAAGATGATCTGGATCGGCCAGAACCCCGATTTCGACATCCGTTTCGTGCGGGCGCTGTTCTCGGATATGGGAGACAACTACTTCGGGAGCTGGTGGGACCCGCGGCCGGCCGATCTCATCAGCCTGGCCGTGGCCTCGAAGACCCGCGGGGTGTTCAATCCGCCCAACTTCAAGCTGGGGTCTTTGGCCGCCGAGTTCGGGATTGCCTTCGAGGCCCACGACGCCCTGGCCGACGTCCAAGTGACCCGCCGGGTCTGGCACCGCCTGGCGGAAAACATCCGCCCCCCCGCCTCGACGAAGAAGAAGGTCAATCCCGTCCAAGAAGAGCTCGAGCTGGACCTTTCCTGAAGCGGGCGCCCGACGCCCGCTCTACATCCACTCGTAAGCGCTGCGGTATTCGCCGCGCTCCTGGACGTAGTCCAGGAAATCCCGATAGAAGGGATGGGACGCGATCGTGGCGCTGTCGCCCACGACGATCGACAGGCGCCGGGCTCGCGTCACGGCCACGTTCATGCGCCGGGTGTCCGAGAGGAAGCCGACGATCCCCTTATCATTGGAGCGCACCAAAGACAGGACGGTGACCTCCTTCTCCCGGCCCTGGAACCCGTCCACCGTCCCGATCTCGAGCCTCGGCACGCGCACGAGCGACTTAAGAAGCTTCACCTGCGCCATGTACGGCGTCAGGAGAGCTACGTCCCGGGGCCGGACCCCGGCCCCCAGGACCTCCTTGACGAGGCGCACGGCCAGCTCCGCCTCGCCCCGGTTCTCGCGGCTCTGCAGGAGCTCGTTGAACGTCTCCTCGTAGCCGGTGCCCGCGGTATCGACGAACACCAGGGGCGCTTCGGTCAGGGGCGTGGCCCGCACCCCCGGCAGGTCGCAGGCCCGGTGGGAGCGCACCGAGTCGTCGGCGACCAGCTCGTCGTCGTAGAACTGCTTCGAGGAGAAGCCCATGATCGTCTCGTGCATCCGATACTGCACGCGCAGAAGCGTCTGCAGCTCACGCGGCAGGACCCCCTTGAGCCTCTCGAAGAGGGTGAGCGCCAGGCCGTCGCGGGCCGCGTCCCGCGAGTAGATCGTGGGCGGCAGCTGGTCGGCGTCCCCGGTAAACACGACCTTCCCGCCGCGCAGAAGCGGCACCCAGGATAGCGGCTCGGTGGCCTGGGATGCCTCGTCCATGGCGATCCAGTCGAACTTGCCGCGCAGCAGATAGTTGGAGATCCCCCCGTGAGTGGACACCACCACCTGAGCCGAGAGCACCAGCCGGCGGCTGATGGCCGACTCCAGCTTGCGCGCGTCGTGCCACAGGCGCCGGATCTCCTGGCGGGCCGCCTCGCGGGCGGCGCCGGTCAGGCTGCGGCCGCCGGTGCGGGCCAGCTTCTTGGAGAGCCGCTCGCGCCAGGCGTTCATCTCCTGGATCTGTTCGAACTGCTCGTCGTCGGCCACCTGGGCCAGGAGCGTACCGTGGCGCAGGGACTCGATGGTGCGGGCCGGATGGCCGAGGCGCACCACGCGCATGGAACGAAGGACGCTCGTCCTCTCGTCCTCGTCGTCGGGCAGCAGCTTCTCCAGGATGTTGTCCACCGCGATGTTGGACGGCGCCGAGGCCAGCACCCGCTCGCCGCGCGCCACGGCCTGGCGGATGATCTCGACGAGCACGGTCGTCTTGCCCGTGCCCGGCGGGCCGTGCACGAGCGACGCCTCTTCGGCGCACAAGGCGCGGCGGACGGCCTGCTTCTGCCACCGGTTGAGATCGGGGTCGAAGAAGTCGACGGGGCAAGGCTCCCCAGTGCGGGCCTCCCGCAGGCCCAGGAACACGTCCCGCAGATGGGCCGCCGGCGGCGCCGGGCTCGCGATCGTGGCCAGGGCCTTCTTCATGCGCCGGTAGGTCGCGTCCGAGCCCAGGAGGTCCAGAGTGCAGCGCCCCTCGGGCAGGCGCTCGGGCAAACGCCCGGCCACCGCCACCGCCGCGCGGTACTCGTCGACCCGGTCGAGCGTGCCGTCCACGCTGGCCGGGTCCGTCCGGGCGGGAAAGGCGACCCGGACGTTGTCGCCCTGGTTCATTCCGTGGAAGGGGACCAAGTCCTCTCCGCGACGTGCGCGAGAAAGGATCAGCCTCGGGTAGCCGCCGACGCCGGCGTCCACTCCGTCGATCGTGAGGCGGGTGACGGTCTTGCCTATGGCCTCGCGGGTCGAAAGGGGCAGGCGCTCGAGCTGGCGCCGGGTCTCCTCCTTCTCTGCCTCGCGTTCGACATCCAACAGGCGCGACAGGCGCTGAAAATGCTCGCTGACCACACGCGACGAGGCTCCGGCCATTGGGGCACTATTTTAGCCAATTTGCTAGAATCCTTCCCGCGTTCAAATGAAGCTCTTCATCCTTCGCCATGGAAGGTCCCCCTCGGCCATCGATGCGGGCGTCTCCAGGGATTTCGATCGGCCGCTCTCGAAGCAGGGGCGCGAGGACGTGCGGAAGACCGCGGCCCACCTCGGCCGGCTCTCGGGCCGGCCCACGCTGATCCTGGCGAGCCCCTTCATCCGGGCTCAGCAAACCGCCCAGGAAGTACGCGAGGTATTGAAGCCGGCCCCGGAGCTCCGCACCTACGAGCCTCTTTCCAATAAGATGATCGGGATGGACCTCTATCGGCACATCGTGGAAGACGACGCCGGCCAGGAGGAGACTTTGGTGGTGGGCCACCAGCCCCAGCTCGGCGAGCTGGCCACCTACCTGACCGGCGCGTTTTTCGACCTCAAGCCCGGGGGCATCATCGCGGTCCAGACAGACGATCACGGCAAGGCGCGCGTGCTCTGGTCGGCAAACCCCGCGGATATCCCCTCTTGAAGAACATGGCCCGGCGCCTCTTCGCGGCCCTGCTCTCGGGCCTGATTCTCTTGGGCCTCACGCCGCGGGCTCAAGCCTTGTTCATCAAGGACGAGCTCGACGACCTGGACACCGAGGCTCTCTTCGACTCCGAGTACTTCCTTGACCTCGTGGGATTCTCCTACCCGGCGGAGTGGCTCTGGCTATGGCGGCCTTCCCGCCCCGGCTACCGGGTCAACGCCGCCAGCCTCGACCGCACCGACCTTTTCATCGAGCAGGAAGCGCGCCTCCCCAAACGGCTGGGCGACCGGTTCGCCTTCCTCTACAGCCTGGAGCACCGCGGGGACAAGGACGTCGTGGACCTGCACCAGTGGATCTGGCTCGAGGCCGGCCCTTGGGCCGGCTTCTCAAGCGCGGTCTTCGGCGAGCCCACCTTCGATAAGGAAGACGCCGATATCGGCCTGCTCCTGCGCTGGCAAGACCCGCGATGGATGTTCTACGGCTCCGCGAACGCCGTGGACTTCAACTTCAACGACCGCGGCAAGCTCAACGAGGCGTACGCCCGCAAGCCGATCACCTACGACCTCGGAGCGCGGCTCACGAGCGAGCGCGGCCGGATCGGCCTGCGCGTCGAGCTCGACACGCCGCTCATCCGCCGGATCCCGGACTCCGGCCGCGTCTACCACTACCGGCGCACGCGCCTCGAGGCGGACTGGCAGCGGCCCTCCACGGAGGACGCGTGGGGCTGGATGGCGCGCTACCGCTACGAGTTCAAGCGGGAAAAGGACGTCTACTCCCCCGACCCGGCCTCCCTATCCGAGGACTTCCACCGCAAGGTCCACACGGCGCTCGCGGCCGTCGAAGGCGCGCTCGGCCCCCGCGACCGCATCGAGGCCGGAGGACAGGTGATGGCGCGGGGAGCGAGGACGGACTTCGCCAACGACGCGGCCGCGGACAAGCGGCACAAGCGCTGGGAGGCCGCGCCCTACGCGCGCTGGCGCAGGCAGCTAAAGCCGTGGGCTATCTCGGAGACGGCCTTCTTCCTCAGCTCGGGCGAGCTCCGCCAGATTTTCTCCTCGGGACCCGGCCCCGACGTCAGGCAGAGGCCCGTCGAGGCCAAGCTGGGCCTGGGCATCGACTTCCTGTTCGGCGCCGCGGGCCGCATCGGTCTCTATTCCAACTTCGACCTCGACGACGTGGGCCGCCATATCTGGGACGGCGGGAACATCCGAGCCATGATCCTCTTCTAGCCGAAAGGGTTCCGGCCCGACGCCATTTTCATGACGGACGACATCAAGCTCGACGAACGGGGCCGCGCCCTGCGCGACTTCTTCGGCGCGGACGGCCGCCTCAAGAGCATCCCCGCCAAGCGCAAGAAGCGCGCCTACATCCTGGAGCGACTCGTCTCGGAGTTCGAACCGGGACGGGTCTACGAGGAAAAGGAGGTCAACGCCGTCCTCCGACGCTTCCACGACGACTTCTGCACCCTCAGGCGCGAGTTTATCATCAACAAGCTGATGGTGCGCGAGCGGGGCCGCTACCGGCGCTGCTCTTCGACTCCCCGCTCCGAAGCCTCCTGACGGCCGCCGGGTCTTAAGGCCGGATTCCAGACCTACTGACATAGGGCCGGGGGCTCCGTCGGAGACCCCGGGGGACATACCCCCAAAGTGTCCCGGAAAACCTGTCCGGTTTTTTGACCAAATCGACCCACCTCCCGTCGTGAATCCGCGCGGCATAAGCACC
>JBDREN010000021.1:0-4070 GCA_043819795.1 Elusimicrobiota bacterium | reverse complement strand
TGCCCGACCTTCACGAATCCCAGTTCACTCTCATAGATGTCGGCGTAGAGCCAAAGCTTCTGTCCCTTGCCCTGCGTCATGAGCAGACCGGGATCGGGCGCTCCCCGACGCTCGAGATCCCCGATCTGCCCATCCGAGAGGCCGAGGATCTTCAGGCGCAGCTTGCTCGATTCGAGCAAAGTCTTGGACCGGCCGGCGGCATCGGCGCTGGAGCCCGCCTTGATCGTTCGATAGCTCGCCACGGCGGTGAGATACTCCTCCTGCGTCCGGTAGAGCTCCGGATCATAGGCCACGCGCCCCACGGTACGGATGACCTTGGTCATCCTCCGGCGCGAAGCCGGCGCCGTCTGGAGCCCAATGAGCTGGCGACGGCGCGGGTCGATCTTGACTTTGGCTTGCCCCTCGACCTTGTGCGCGGCGTGCTCATCTACGCCTCCCACCTCATCCTGCTCAATCGGCACGAGGGTCATGCCGCAGATCGGACATTCGCCCGGCTTGTCCGAGGTATAGGTCGGATGCATGGGGCAGTGATACAGGGCTTTCTTTTCCGCCTTGGCCGCTTTCTCGCTTTCATGCCCCTCGTGATCGTCATGCTGCTTGCCGCAAGCGGCGCTCGCCACCGCCACAGCGACGATCAATGCCGCGATTATTCTTAAGCGCTTCATATCTTCCCCCCCACAACACGTTCCATCTCGGCGACGACCTGATGGAACATCACCTTGTGTTTCTCATGCCCGAGCTCCAGCGTGAGCAGCGCACGCTCCGCGTCCAAGAGGTCCAGGAAGCCGACCGCATCCGATTCGTATCCGCTCAGCGTGGACTTCAGCGCCGCCCGGATCTGCGGCAGGATGCTCTCCTCATCCACATTAGCCAGACGCACCGAAGTGTCGGCGCGAACCGCTAGGTCCTCCAACTCCGCCAACGTACGGTTCACCAGATCTTTCTTGCTCAGCGTCGCGGCCCTTTCGCGGGCCTGGGCTTCCTTGTAATTGGCCCTTAGAGACCTTCCCCATATCGGAAGGTTCAGCCCTAACGTCAGTCCGTGCGCGTCCTTGCCGTCGAAAGACGACAGGGTGGTCCCCGCGCCGATGCGAGTCCACTCATAGCCCACAAGGAGGTCAGGGAAGAACCGCTTGAATGCCAGCTTTCTCTCGGCCTCGGTCCTCCCCTCAAGCGCCTCAAGCGCCAGCAACTCGGGCCGCTCCTTTAAGGCTCGCTCTCGCAGCCTCTCCACTTCCCAGCGGACTTTGGGGAACGCCGGAGCTTGCGGCTCCCCGATCTCTTCCCACGGCTTGCGGTCCAGAAGGGCGTTGAGCCGGGCCCGCACGCTCTTGGCTTCCTGCTCCACAGTGGTCACGTCGTTCTGCAGGCGAAAGAGCTCCGCCTGCGCCCGGAACACCACGGCCTGGGGACCCTTGCCGACGGCGTACTTCTTCTCCGCCACGCGGGAGAAATGCCGGAGGAACTGGACCTGCTCGCCCAGGATCTCCACGGCGCGGCGCAAGTAGTACAGGTCGTAGTACGCGCCGATCACCCTGGCCCGGACGTCGAGCTCTTCGGCGCGGTAGGCCTCTTTCGCCACTTCCGCCCCCCGAGCCGCGGCCTTGCCTCTCAGAGCCCGCTTATCGTAGGAAGGAAAGCTCTGCGACACCCCCACCTTTCCCCGCAAGGGACCGGCGCGGGTCTCGAGGTTCCGCGCCATCTGCGATACCGTCAGCTTGGGATCCGGAAGCGCCTTGGCCTGAACCGGTCTCTCCTGCGCGGCCGACCACCGCTGACGGGCCGCTTTGAGCCCGGGGTTGGCCTGGAGAGCCTCCTCTATGAGCGCGTCGACCGAAACGGGCTCAGGGTTGGCGTCCGCGGCGGACAGCTGTCCGACGCAGGCGGCCGACAGCACGGCCAGCAACTGCATTGTTCTCATTCTCGTCATTGGCTCCGACTCCAGTGCATGGGGCAGATCAATACCTACTCACGACTATACTGCCAGTTTCACTAAACAGAAAGGAAGTCCAGCCTGGAATCAGGCCGACGGGGGAGCGCGGGTGGAAGAAGGACGGCGGAAATGCGCGCGTGCTCCGGGCGGAGCCCGAGGACGGATGGCGCGGCCGGCAGCAGACTGCTTGACCGCGGAACGCTCGTGGACAGAGACGAGCACGACCGCGCCCGCATCGGGAGGAGCAGGCAAAAAAGCCTCGTTCCCAAGGATGCCGGGGGCCAGGATGCAGCAACTCAGAACGTTTGCGGGCTCATCGGGATCTTCCGGATCCGAAGGACGTGCGGGCAGATCGCAGCAGGCATGGGATGTGCCCCCATCTTGAAAACCGAAGGACATATCCATCCCGATGCCGGTGTTGAGATATGTCCCCAACACCATCGAGAAAACCACGCCTATCATGAGTCCGGAACGCTTTCTCATCGCTATCGGTTATTAGTGTGGCACGCCCCCGAATCGTTACGCCTCAAGACTTCGTCGGATCTTCCGGAGCTCAGCCGTCCCAACTCTGCACCAGGCCCATCACCTCGCCGATCTTCACGTCGATCTCCCCCTTTTTCCGAGAACGGATGGCGGTCGCCACGCATGTCCTCAGATGCGTATCCAGGACGCTCAAGGCGACCTGCTTCAGGGCCGAGCGGACCGCCTTGACCTGATTCGCGACGTCGATGCAGTAGCGGCCCTCCTCCACCATCTTGCGAATGCCGCGCACCTGTCCTTCGATGCGGTTGAGCCGCTTGATCTGGCTCTCGTGCTTTGCCGGCATGATTTAGATCCGTTTTGGATTCGGCCATACTATACCCCCCCTGGGTATATTTGTCAAGGCCTAATCTCCCCTCGTGCTCTCACCCCTCCCGAAGCTGTAGCCAGCAAAACGACGGATTCGCCGGCCTGGAAGACATTCTCAACGGAGGCCGGCGTCATCGGGCGACAGCCCCCCCTGAGCGCTCTCGTCGCGGTCGATCCACTCCGCGATCGGGGTCACGCCGCCCTTTACGCGGTCCCCCGGCCGGACCAAGGCCCGGGCGCTCTCGGGCAGGTGCACGGCCGCCTGGGAGCCGAAATGGATGAGGCCGTAGCGGCGGCCCGCCACGGCGCGCTCGCCTTCCGCCGTCCAGCAGCGGATGCGCCGGGCGATGAGGCCGGCGATCTGCTCCACTTCGATCGCGTCCCCGCGTTCCTGGGCCCGGATGGTCACGATGTTGCGCTCGTTGGCCCGGGCCTCCTCGTCCATGGCCGGGGCGAAGGAGCCCTTCCTATACTCCACCTTCTCCACAACGCCTGAGACGGGAAAACGCTGGATATGCACATCGAATATGGAGAGAAAGATGCGGATCGTCAGCCTCCCCGGCTCCTCAGATTCCACGCTGAGCACCTTGCCGTCCGCCGGCGAGAAGATCCTGCCCGCATCCGTGGGAAGGGGACGGGTGGGATCCCGGAAGAAGTGGAGGCAGAACGCCGCGAACACGAAGCCCAGGACCAGGGGCGCCCAGCCGATGGCCGCGCGCCTGCGCACAAGGTAGAGGCCCGCCACCCCAGCGGCCAACCCTCCCGCCACGAACCCCCACCCCTGGACCGCGATCATCGGCGTCAACCTTCAGCTTGTGCGACTTACGGGGCTTTTCTGCAGCGCCGTTCGCAAGTCCGACACCACTCGCTAGCGGCCGCGCTTTCCCTTATCGTGAGGTACGGTGACCGTGGCTTCCGCGTGCGCACTGTTGCCGGAGGAGTCCGAGGATTCGACGCTCAGCGTGTAGACCCGCCCGTCCCCGCGGCCCGAGCGCTCCGCCCGCAGGTCCGCGTCGAGACCGCCCCCCAGGTCCCAGTCCGGAGCCGTCTGGCCGTCCCCGGCGCCGTCGGCCGGCTCGTTCACGCTCACGGCGGCGATCCGGCTAGACACCTGCCCGCCGCAGTTGTCCGAAGCCTGAACCGACGCCGTGACCCGGACCATCCTGTGATTCGGGGGCCAAAGCATGTCCGGGGAGGCGCTTGCCGCCCCGATCACCGGAGGCGTATCGTCCGCCACGGTCACGACGGCTTCGCAGGAGGCCGACTCGCCGCTCGGGTCGGTCGCCGT
>JBDREN010000020.1:0-21749 GCA_043819795.1 Elusimicrobiota bacterium | reverse complement strand
CGGACATGTGCGGCGCGCTCAACGGGATGGAGATCTGCTTCCCAGGGACTGAACTGCGGCTGCGGTTCGGGGTGGCCTCATGAGGCCGGAAACGCCGAAAAGCGGACAAAAGATCCCGGGCCTATGTCAGTAGGTCTGGATTCAGTCCCGGTTCAGCCGCCCGTAAGCATGTATATTGGCCTCTGCATCCCGGCATGGAGGTGGCCGTGCTCGGATACACCTCGTCAAACCTGAGTCCCTGAGGCTGGCCAGCGCTTGAGCAGCATCCCGCCGGCCAAGCTCTTGACGTCAAGGGCGCCCCGGGTCATGAGCGTCGCAATGTCTGGCGCGTATTCAACAGCCGGCGACCGTGGGACGACCTGCGAATCGGTGCTCATGGAGATTCTAGTTATTCCATGTGAGCTCCGCAATGAATTTCCGGCTTACGGGGTATGCTAATACCGTGTGGGCGGTCAGCCTATTTGTGCGGCAGGGAGGCTTCTTGGATGGAACGGATTACTTGATCGCGCGGGCGCGCGATTCGGCTTCTTCGATCTGCTCCGGCGTCAGAGCGGAACGGAGGTCCTCCATGTACCTGCGGGCGTCCTTCTCCCCGGCCTTTTCGGCCAGCCAGAGCCACATATACGCCTGAAGGTGGTCCTTCTCGACGCCCCAGCCTCGGAAGTACATGATTCCCAGGCTGAGCCGGGACTTGGGATAGCCCTGCTCGGCGGCCTTCCGGTACCACTTGAACGCCTCGGCATGATCCTCCTTCACTCCCATGCCCGCCATGTACATGTACGCCAGGCGAAACTGCGCGTACTTGCTCCCCCTCGCCGCGGCCTTGCGGGTCCATTTGAGGGATTCCTGGTAGTTCCGCGGCACGCCGCGGCCGGAGAAATGGATGTATCCGAGATCGTCCTGCGCCTCGAGGCTTCCCAACTCCGCGGCCTTGCGGTACCACATCAGTCCTTGGGCGTAGTCCGGCGGGACTCCGCGGCCCTCGGTGTGGATCAAGGCCAATTCGTAGCGCGCCACCGCCGTTCCCTCGGGATCCTCTCCCGCGTACGGAGCGATCGGAGCGGGATCGGTCCTCCCTTCCTCGGAGATGGATCCGGAGAAGGGGCCCGGCTGTTTGGCGGCTTCGCGGTACCACCGGATGGCCTCGGCGAGGTCTTTTTTCACCACGAGGCCCGTCTCATAGTATGTCCCGACCGCGTGCTGGGCCCGGGCGGCCCCCTTATCGGCGCCTAAGCGGAACCACTTCAGCGCCTGGGCATGGTCCCGCTCCACTCCACGGCCCAGGTGGTGCATCACCCCCAGGTCATGCGCGGCGAACGCGTGTCCCTGCTCCGCGGCCGAGCGGTACCACTTCAAGGCTTCGCCATCGTCCCCGGAGACGCCCTTCCCCAGCATGTACTGCGCTCCCAGGTAGTATTGGGCGTCGGCATCGTCCTGCTCCGCGGCTTTCCGGAGCCAGCTCTCCGCCTGGACGTAGTCCTGCTCGACGCCCATCCCCTTGCCGTAGAGGAACCCGAGAGCGCTTTGGGCGTTCGGCTCCCCCTGCTCGGCGGCCTTCCGGTACCACTCCGCCGCCGCGGCCGGATCCAGCTCCACGCCTTTGCCCTCGGAGTACAGGGTCCCCAGCCCGAATTGAGCCAGCGCGAAGCCCTGCCCGGCGGCCTTCCGGAACCACTCGATCGCGGCGGCATAGTCCCTATGCACGCCCCTGCCCCTGGCATGGACGTAGCCGCACGCATATTGCGCCACATCCAGGCCCTGGTCCGCGGCTCTCCGGTACCACTCGGCCGCGGCCGCATGATCCTGCTCCACGCCCAGGCCCTTGGCGTAGAGTTGGGCCAGATTGTACTGGGCGAGGGCGTCGCCCTGCTCCGCGGACTTCCGGTACCAGTTCACGGCCCGGACGTGGTCCTGCTCGACGCCCCTCCCCTTCTCATAGGCGACCCCGAGAGCGGCTTGGGCGCTCGGCTCCCCCTGCTCGGCGGCCTTGAGGAACCAGGCGGCCGCCGCGACAGTATCCCTCTGCACCCCGTGTCCGAAAGAAAGGAGGGCTCCGTACGCGTATTGCGCCAAGGCCATCCCCTGCTCCGCGGCTCGCCGGCTCCACTCGGCCGAGGCGGCGTAGTCCTCCTCCACTCCCTCTCCGGCGTGATAGGCCGCCGCCAGGTTGTATTGGGCCTCGGCCAGACCCTGCTCCGCCGCCCGCATATACCATCGGGCGGCCGCGGCATGGTCCTGTGGGACGCCCGCGCCTTCGTCGTGCATCACGGCCAGATTGTACTGCGCGTAGGCTTCCCCTTGCTCCGCGGCTTTCCGGTACCAAGCCGCCGCCTCGGCGGGGTCCTCCCCCGCCCCCAGGCCTCCCCGATATAGTCCGGCCAGTTTGGTCTGGGCCTTCGCATGGCCCTGCTCCGCCGCTTTCCGAAGCCACAGGAACGCCTCCGCCTGGTCCGCCTCGGTCTCTCCCTGATCCGCGTACACGACGCCGAGCTTGTACTGGGCCTCGGCGTCGCCGTTCTCGGCTTCGGACAGGAGGGAGGCGGGGGCGGACCACGCCGGGGAGGAAGGGGCGGCGGCGAAGACGGATAGAAGCGCCGCCTGGAGAAGCATCGCGCAAGCGGCGGTTGGGAGTCTCATATCGCCAAGACGTCTCGGCGGCGGGCGTCTATCCGCCCGGCTCTTCCTTCGCGACCGAGTGGGCGCAGCGCTCGCGGAAGCCGCAGCGGGCGCAGAAGGACGTGTCCGGCGCGAAGGCGCGGCCCCGGGCCGCGAGGTCGGCCACCCGCATGATCAGGGCCTCGATGAGCTCGTTGCGGTCCGGGTCGTAAGGCACGCTCACGCGGCGGTCCGCCGCCACGTAGTAGAGCGTCAGCCAGCGCGGGTCGATCGCGAGGCTCTCATCGGCGCCCAGCCCGTAAATGCCGAGTTGCAGGTCGTCGGCGGCCTGGGCCTCGGTCTGGATATCGAGGTGGGTCTTGTAGTCGATCACCTCGTGGTCGCCGTCGGGGCGCCGGTCGATCCGGTCGATCGTGCCGTGGAGCGTATGCGCCCCGAGCGGCAGCAGGAATTCGCGCTCCACGGCGACGATCTCCGAGCGCCGGGCGGCCTCGCCGTCGAAGTACGTCTTGAGGATCGCCTCGCCCTTCCGGTACCACTCCATCTGCTCCGGCGCGGTCGTAAAGCCGGAATGAACCCAGTTCTCGTCGTAGCACTCCAGGAGACGTTCCCATCTGGAGCCAGCCTCGCGGTGGAACGCCTCGAGCGCGTGGTGGATCGAGAGGCCCAGGGCCGCCGGGGCCGTGAGGCGCGCGCGCAGGAAGCTGACGTAGCGCAGGCGGTACTGCCAGGGGCAATCGAGGTAGGCCCGGATCTGGGAATAGCTGATGTCGATCCCCCGGGGCCGGGCCTGCGCCGGCGGGGCCGGGTGGGCGCAGAGCCAGTCCTCGATCCAGGTCATCGGCGCCTATGCCGGTAGAACGTGACGCGGGAGTCGCCGTAGCGCTCCTGCCGGAAACGCTCCATCCCCTTGACCTCGCCCGGATTCTCGTTCTGGTGGTGCTGGACGATGGCCCAGCCGTCGCGGGCCAGGAGCTTGGCGCCGGCCACGCCGGTCAGGACCGTATTGGAGTATTCCAGTGGCCGGTTGTCCTCGTCGCGGTACGGAGGCCCCATGAAGACCAGATCGAAATCCTTCACCCGGGCGCGGTAGGGGATCCACGAGAGCGCCCCGAGGACGTTGCCCCGCACAGCCACCGCCCGGTCCGAGAATCCGAGCCGCTCGATGTTCTTCTCGACGACCCTCAGGCAGCGGGGGTCCCGGTCCACGAAACAGACCCGCTGAGCGTTGCGCGAGAGGGCCTCGAGGCCGACCGCGCCCGTTCCCGCGAACAGGTCGAGGAAGTGGGACGCGGTGACGCGCGGGCGGATGATGTCGAAGAGCGACTGCCGGATCCTCGCGGAGATGGGCCGCAGCTTCATGTTTTTCGGGACGGACAAGATCCGGCGTCCCCGGGCGCTTCCCGCGATGATCCGCATTGTCATGGGATATTATTATAGAATACTGGGGCCATGTCGGCCGAGATTCTTATCGTCGACGACGATCCTCTCGTCGGGGACCTTTCCAACGACCTCCTCACGGAGGCCGGCTTCACGACCCGCGTGATCCGCGACAGCAACCTGGCCCTGGGAGCCCTCAAGGAGGACCGGCCGAGGCTGGTCCTGCTCGACATCCTGATGCCCGGCATCGACGGATTGACCCTTCTGCACACGATCAAGAACGATCCCGATCTCGCCTCCACCCGCGTCGCGGTGGTCTCCGGCAAGTCCTTCTCGGCGGAGATCGAGCGCGCCAAAGAGTACGGGGCCGAGATGTTCATCCAGAAGCCCTACGACGTCAAGGCCTTCTCCAAGAAGATCATCGAGCTCATCGGCCCCCCGAAGGGAGGCCCCAAGCCCGCGGGAGCGCACGCCGCCGGCGAGCCGAAATCCCCCGCGGCCGTGCGCCTGCGCGTGTGGGGCCACGCCGAGCGGGACTCGGCCCCGTGCCTGACGCTGGAGGCCCTCGATACGCTCTTCGTCCTTGACGCGGGCAAGGGGATCGTCCCGCTCGGCGAGCGGATCGTGAAGGAAGGCGTCTACCGCCAAGCCTGGCTGATGCTCTCGCACTTCCACCCGGACCACGTCAGCGGCCTCGGGCTCTTTCCCTGCCTGCGCTCCGACGGCTTCCAGCTGCGGGTGGCGGGGCCCCGCGAGCCCGACAAGGGGCTCGCCGACCTCCTCCGCGAAGCCATCCAGCGCTCCTTCGCGGCCGATCCGACGCCCGTCACGGCCCGGATTCAGCTCCACGAGCTCCGCGAGGACACCTACGAGCTGCTCCCCGGGCTGCGCGTCTCGGCGTACTACGCGAACCACCCGGGCACCACCCTCGGTTTCCTGTTCGAGCTCGCCGGCCGGCGCATCGCCTACTTCCCGGCCAGCGAGATCTACGGGGATTCGGCCACCGCCCTCCAGGACTACGATGAGAAGATCGGCCGGGTCTGCCGGGGCGTCGATCTCTTCATCCACGACGCGCGCTACCGCGAGGAGGACTACGCCACGCACAAGAACGAGGGGCACTCCTCCTTCTCGAACACCGTGGAGTTCGCCGCCGAGAACGACGTGGGGCGGCTCATCCTCTTCCATCCCGACCCGTCCTACTCGGACGCGGACCTCGACGAGATCGAGGCGCAGTCGGTCAAGCTGCTCGACGAGAAGGGATCGCCGATTCCCTGCAAGGTCGCGCGCGACGGCCTGGAGATGGAGTTCTGATCTACGCGGCGAGAAGCCCCTACAGGGTTTCTCGCCGTGTGCTTCCTCAGCGGTCCGTTGGATGTCGGGCGGCACGCCCGACGGATGAGCGGTCGTTTGGCGGCGCAAACCGCCGGCCGCGCGGACTACAACAGGCTATGCGCCCGCTTGAGGTTGGCCGCGTCCAAGCCGGCCCCCGCGGGCGTCTCAAGGATCCCGACGGCCGTCCGGAACTCCTCCCTCTCGAAAAGAGAAGCCAGGCACTCGGTCCCGAGGAACCCTTCCCCCAGATGCCAATGATGCTCGCGATGCGCGCCCAGCGGGACCCGGGTGTCGCTGAGATGGAAGACGGAGACCCGCTCGGCGCCGATCAGCCGGTGCAGCTTCCCGAGGAAGCGCCACATGCCCTCGCGGCCGTCGATCTCGTAGCCGTAGGCCCAGGCATGCGCCGTGTCGAGACAGACGTGGGCCCGCACCGAAAGCCGGTCGAGCGCCTCGAGAAGCGCGGCCAGCTCCTCGAGGCTTCCGCCCATCCTGCGGCCGCCCCCCGGCACGTTCTCCACCGCGAGCGGGACCTCCGCGCCGGCCTCATCCAAGGCCGCCCGGACGCCCTCGGCGAACAGGCGGGTCCCCCGGACCAGGCTCGATCCGGACGAATAGGCGCCCATGTGCATGACGAGCCAATCCCCCCCGAGCGACCTCGCGAGCCGGACCTCGCGAGCGAGCAGGTCCACCGAGCGCCGCCGGCGTCCGGCGTCCTCCGCGCCCAGCGACGGCAGGTACCGGACATGGAGCACGAGGCGGGAAAGAGCGCTCTCGGAGAAGGCGGCGCGGAACCCTGCGAGCTCGTCCGGTACGGGCTCGTGGTGCCTGCGGTAGGAGAGCATCTGCATGGCCCCGCAGCCGAGGGACTCGGCGTGGCGCAAGGCCGGCACGTAGCCGCCCCGCACGTCGCAATGCACCCCGAAGATCATAAGCCGCGGCTCAGCTCAGGCGGGCGAGCCAGGAGAGGATGCGGGACTTGAGCCGGTCGTAGGGGAACCACCACAGCTCGGGCGTGTCGGCCGGCCACTCGTGCACCAGGACCGACTGGGGCTCGCAGAACATGCGCAGGCCCTCGTCGGAATGGCGCCGTCCGAGCCCCGAGTCCTTGAACCCTCCGAACGGCAGAGAGCACACGACATAGTGGCTGAGCAGGTCGTTGACGCTCACGAGACCCGCCTCCAGGAGCGCGGCCCACTCCTCGCCGCGCGAGAGGTCCCGGGTCCAGACGCTCGCGGCCAGGCCGTGGGGGCCGTCGTTGGCGAGACGGATGGCCTCCGATACGGTGCGCACCGGCATAATGGGGAGCACCGGGCCGAAGGTCTCCTCCCTCATGACGAGCATGTCGGGCTTGGCGTCGAGGACCAGCGCCGGCGAGACGAGGAGGCTCTTCCGGTCGAGGACCTCCCCCCCGCTCACGCGGGCGCCCTTGGCGCGCGCGTCCTCGATGTGGCGCTCGACGACCTCCAACTGCCCGGGCACGATCAGGCGGCCGACGTCCACGTCGTAGCCGCCGTTGAGCCCCTGGCGCAGGGCGGCGATCTCCGCCTCGACCGCCTGGACGAAGCGCTCGTAGACGGACTTCTCGACGAACACCCGCTCCACCCCCACGCAGAGCTGCCCGCAGTTGGCAAAGCCCCCCCAGACGGCCGCCTTGGCGGCGCGCCGGAGCGGCGCGTCCTCGGCGACGATCATCGGGTGCTTGCCGCCGAGCTCGAGGACGACGGGGACGAGCCGCTCGGCCGCGGCCGCGGCGACCTTCCGGCCCGCGCTCGTCGAGCCGGTGAACACGACCATGTCCGCGTCGTGAGCCACCTGCGCGCCGACCGTGGCGTCCCCCACGGCGACCTGGAGCAGTCCCTCCGGGAACAGTCCGGACGCCCGGACGCGGTCCTCGATGAGAAGGGCCGTACCGGTCGTCCATTCCGAAGGCTTGAGCACCACGGCGTTGCCGGCGAGCAGAGCCGGGATCGCGTCCCCGAACGGGATGAGAAACGGCATGTTCCACGGCGTGATCAGGCCGACAGTGCCCCGCGGCACGTGGCGCACGTAGGCGCGCTTGTTGAGGAGCGGCCACGGGCGGGGCACGGCCTGGTCCTGCAGTATCCGGTGCGCGTTGCGGGTGAAGAACTTGAGGATGAGCTCGGCCCCGTCGATCTCCATCGACTCGATCTCCGCGACCGGCTTTCCGGTCTCACCGTGGACCACGGACACGACGCGCTCGCGCGAATCCTGCACGAGCGACCAGAGGCCGCGCAAAGCCCGGACGCGCTGGGTGAGCGAGTAACGCCGCCATTGGTCCTGCGCCGCTCGGGCGCGGGAGAATATCTTGGCGATCTCCACGGGGTTGTGGTTGCGGACCATGATCGCGGGGATGAATCCTTCCTGGGACGGGGGCGCGTCGGGCATGGCGGAGGTATTATATCAACTCGTCGAGCTTCGGCGAGCGATGCGGCCCGCCTTATTTCCAGCTTGACGCCGGGGCGCGAGGCGGCTATCATGGTGCGTGTCCGGAGGGTCCCCCATGTTGGAAAAAGCCTTGCGCTATTGTGAGTCCCACCATGATCAGTCCGTGGCCGAGCTCTCGAAGCTCGTCCGCATCCCCAGCTGCAGTTTCCCCGGCATGCCGGCGGTCGAGCTCTCGCGCTCGGCCGACGCCGTCGCCGCCCTTTTGAGCCGAGCGGGCCTCGAGCACGTCCGCGTCCTGCGCCTCCCGGACGCGCACCCGTACGTCTACGGCGACTGGCTTCACGCCCCGGGCAAGCCGACGATCCTGCTCTACGCACATCACGACGTGCAGCCCCCGGGCCGCAAGGAGCTCTGGGAGAGCCCGCCCTACGCGCCGACCCAGCGCGACGGCCGGCTCTACGGCCGGGGAACGGCCGACGACAAGGCCGGCGTCTGCGTGCACGCGAGCGCGGTCGAGGCGTATCTCAAGACCGCCGGCCGCCTCCCGCTCAACGTCAAGGTCATCATCGAAGGCGAGGAAGAGATCGGCTCGGACCACCTGGAGGCGTTCCTGAAGAAGTACGCGCGCCTCACGCGCGCGGACGTGATGGTGCTGGCCGACACCGGGAACTACGACACCGGCGTCCCCGGCATCACGACGAGCCTTCGCGGACTGGTGGCCATGGACGTGACCGTGCGGACCGCCGACCACCCGCTGCACTCCGGCTGCTGGGGCGGCCCGCTTCCCGACCCGGTCATGGCGCTCTCGAAGATGATAGCGTCTATGACCGACCGCGACGGACGCCTGGCGATCCCGGGGATATACAAGAACGTGCGGCCCCTCACCGCGCTGGAACGCAGGAACTACTCGTCGCTGCGCTACTCGGACCGCGACTTCCGCAAGCAGGCGCAGGTCCTGCCCGGCGTCTCCCTGGTGGGCGGCAAGAGCGCTCCCGCCGTCAAGATGTGGCGCGAGCCCTCGGTCTCGGTCAACGCGATCCAGGCCGGCTCCCGCGGGGAGGTCCCGAACATCATCCACGAGAGCGCCTGGTGCCACATCGGCATCCGCATCGTCCCGAATATGGAGCCGGCCCGGACCGCCAAGCTCCTCATGAGCCACCTCAAGAGGGAGGCCCCGTGGGGGGTGAAGGTGGAGTTCGGCCCTCCGACGTTGGCCCCGTGGTGGCTGACCGACCCGTCGGGACCCGTGTTTCAAGCGGCCAAGCGGGCGCTGAGCAATGGATACAAGCGCGACGCGGTCTTCCTCGGTTCGGGCGGCTCGATCCCGTTCGTCGGGCCCTTCTCGAAAGCGCTCGGCGGCGCGCCGGCGCTCCTCATCGGCGTGGAGGACCCGTTCTCGAACCCGCACTCCGAGAACGAAAGCCTGCACCTCGGCGATTTCCAGAAGGCCATCCGGGGATCCATCCACCTCTTCGACGAGCTCTCCCGGATCAAGAACTCGGGCTGAGGTCCGCGGGCGGCGGCCCCTTACCCCAGCAGTCCGGCCTCCAGCGTGGCGATGAGGTTCATGAAGGCGTGCATCGCGAAGCTCGCGAGCGTCGAGCCCGTCCGCAGGCGCGCCACTCCCAGCAGGACTCCGATCGCCACGGCCGTCGCCATCCCATAGAGATCGTATTGCAGGTGCATCACGCCGAAGGCCAGGGCCGTGCCGGCCACGGCCCCGCGGCCGCCGAGTCGCGATGCCTCCAGCCCGCGGAACAGGAACCCGCGGAAGAACACTTCCTCGAAGGCCGGTGCGGCGACGACGAAGGCGAACCACAGCAGGGGCGCGACCGCGGCCGTGGCGTAGGCCTTCGCCACGAACTCCGGGACGACCGGACGTCCCAGAAGCAGCGTGAGCCCGTCGGACGCGGCGGCGAAGAGGACCGCGCAGCCCAGCCAGCGCAAGAGCGTCGGCAGCTCGATGCGGACGAGCGCCAGGTAGCCGGCCGCCGACCATCCCCCCCTCGACCATCCGCACAACGCGCTCAGCGCGATGCCGATCGGCGCGGACACGCAAAGAGCGGCGGCCAGGAGAGTGCCGTCGGTCTGCAGCTCGGCCGCCAAGGCGAGCACGTCGAGCCCCGGATCCCGAAGAGTCCGGAAGGCCGCGTAGCCGCCGAAGACGACGCCCTGCGCCCCGAGGAAGGCGGCCGCCACAGCGGCGGCCAGAGCCAGCGTCGCCCATAGGCCCCAAGGAGCGGGCCGTCCGTCCGGCCGCTCCGGGCCGCTCGCGGAAAGCTCCGTCATGCGCCGGGCCTCCCCGAGACGATGAGGTAGAGCGCGATGGCCCCCAGCACCGCCTCGTAGAGCACGACGAAAGTCTCCTGCTTGAGGCGGGAGAGCAGCCACCTCCCGGTCAGGGTGCCGAAAACGACGCAGGCCAGCAGGACCGCGGTCAGCTTCCCGTGGGCGAAATAGTCGAAGCCTAGCGCCAGGAACGCGGGGATCTTCAAGACGTGCGTCCAGGCCTGGCACACGGCCTTCGTGGCGATCACCCGCTCCTTCGGGAAATCGTCGCGGAGGAAGAACGGCGCGATGAACGGCCCGATCGCCCCGACGAAGATCGCCAGGAAGCCCGTGACCAGGCCGAGAGGGAGGTAGGTCCACAGCGGGAGGTTGCGCAGCTTGGGCGCGCGGCGCCTCCAGACCAGGAACGCGAGGATGAATACACCGATGCCGGGGCGGAACCAGGCCAGCTTCCCGCCCGACCACACGGCCGCCGCCGCGGCGGCGCCGAGCAGGACCGTGGGGGCGAAGGTAAAGAACACCCTCCAGTAGACATGGCGCAGATAGACGAGCGTCCGCGTGATGTTCGATACGAGCTGGACGGCGCCATGGATCGGGACGACATGGCCGGCCGGGAGGACGGCCGTCATCACGCCCAAGAGCGAGATCCCCCCCGCCATTCCCAGCATCCCCGACACCGCGGCGGCCAGATACGCGGCCGCGGGGAGGACCGCCCAAGTGGCGAAGCTCACGCGCAAATCATACAAAAACCCGTCTCGCCGGGCCGGTCCGAAATCAGGTAGTATAACCGGAGGAGGAACCCATGAGAACCCAAGCCATCCTGCTTTGCTGCGCCCTGCTGGGCGCCGCGGTCCCGATACGCGCCAAGGAGGTCCAAAGCGGCGGCCAAGTCCTCTTCGAGGTCCGGAAGCTGGCCGAAGGCGTCTACGCGGCCGTCACCCCGGAGCCCCGGACGCCCGCGGTCTCCAACTCCGCCTTCATCGAGCTCTCCGACAGCGTTCTGGTGGTCGACAGCCACAAGACGCCGGAGGCCGCAAAAGCCCTGCTCAAGGAGATCGGCAAGATCACCAAGAAGCCGGTGCGCTACCTCGTGTACACGCACTCCCACGGCGACCATGTGGGCGGAGCGTCCGCCTTCCCCGAAGGGACCGAGATCATCGCCCATGTCCGGACGCGCCAGTCCCTGCTCCGGAAAGACCCGCCGGCCGTCCCGCCGAGCGCGGTCATACGCGACGGGATCACGTTGATCCGCGGCCGCGAGGTCCAGATCCGGTTCCCGGGGAAGGCTCATACCGACGACAACCTGTACGTCTGGCTCCCCAAGGAGAAGATCCTGATCGCCGGCGACCTGCTCTTCAACGGGTCCATCGGGTATATGAAGGAGGCCTACGTCTGGCAGTGGGCCCAGGCCCTGGGCCAGCTGAGCGCGCTCGCGCCCGGGACGGTCGTGCCCGGCCACGGCCCGCTGACGGACGCGGAGGGCATCGAGAGGTTCCGCCGTTTCCTGACGGACTTCCAGGCCGCGGTCAAGAAGCATAAGGACCGCGGGGACTCTTTGGAGAAGGCGATCGAGACCTTCGAGCTCCCCGATCCCTACGGCTCGTGGGGCATGCAGGCCGTCCTCGAGGACGATATCCGCAGGGTATGGAGCCAGACGGACTGACCGGTCCTTCCCGCTATTCGGAACCCCCGTACTTCCGCAGCAGCTCCTTCATGGCGTCCGACTGGGCGATCGCCAGGGGCGTCTTCCCGCCGGCGGCCTTCAGGTCCAGGCCCGTGCCCCAGGTCCCGGCGTGGGGCCCGACGCGGTTGGGGTTGTTGGTTTGGATGGCCACGTGCCGGGACAGCCGGGCGTTCGCGTCCGCGCCCAGCTCAAGAAGCTTTTCCGCCGCCTTCACCTGGTCCTTGACCACGGCCTCATGCAGCGGCGTGGCGCCGAGCCTGTCCGTCCGGTAGACGCGCAGCCCGTGCTGGACCAGGGCTCCGATGCAGTCGGCCGCTCCCATGGAGGCCGCGAAGTGGAGCAGGTTCTTGTCGCCGACGAGCATCTGGTCCGCGTCCGCCCCGCTCTCGAGCAGGACGCGCGCCACGTCGGCGCGGTGGTCCAGGATGGCCCAGTACAGGGGAGTGTCCCTGTCGCCGTACTTGCCGTAGTTGCGCGAGGGGTCGGGCTCTCCCCGCACGTTCGCCCCGCGGCTGATCAGCAGCCGCGCGACCTCCTCGTTGGCCGCGGTGTGCAGGGGAGTCAGGTCGCGCTGAGCCTTCGCCCGGACGTCCGCGCCATTGTCGAGGAGTATCCTGGCGACGCCCTCGCTCGCCGCCGTGTGCAGAGGCGTCCATCCCAGCCTGTCGGTGGCCGTCGCGTCCGCGCCTTGCTCTATCAGGAACTCGGCGATTTCCGCGGCGCCGGCGAAGTGCAGGGGAGTCCTCCCGCCGCGCTTGGCGTTGGGATGCTCGATGAGCGAGGGAGCCTTCTTGAGGATCGCGCGGACCGTCCCCATGTCGCCGTCGGCGCACGCCTTGTGGATCGCGCCCTTCATCTCGTCCATGGACATCCCGCAGCCGAGCAGAAGCCCGAATGCCAAGACGCACGCTGAACCTCGGAAAGGGTATCTCATTGCGTCCCTCCTGAGAGACCGCACCGGCCGCCCGCGCGGTAATGTATCATATCGCGGTCGATCCACGAACGCATTAGCGGCGCACGGGCTCGCGGCATCCCGACACGGTCTACACGGGCGGGCTCGGCGTCAACGGGCTGATCCGGATCAGCGAACTGGACGCCGGGAAACTCGACGAGATCGCGGAGCGGCTCGCGGCCATGGGCTACGGGGTCGTCCGCCTGCCCCTGCTCAGGGGCAGGGTCAAGAGGAACCCCATCATCACCTACAACAACGTCTTTCAGGGGTGCTGCGCTGCATGATCAATCCCCTGGAGGGAGAGCGGGCTCCTCTTCCTTGACGGCTACGCGTTCGAGAAGGACCCTGTTGAGCTCGGGAGCTTCCTTGGAAAGGTGGGCCCGCCGATGGCAGTTCGGGCACAGGGCCGCGAGGTAGCGCGGATGATCGGGCCCCCCGTCGGAAAGCCGCCGCATGTGGTGGACCTCCAAATAGGGGCGGCCCCTCCGGTCCGCGAATGGGGCGGCCGCTCCGCAGCCCTCGCAGCGGCCGCCGGCCCTTTTTCGCGCGTAGATCTTGATCCGCTCGCTGCGCTGGCACACGCGCGCCTTGCGCTCCGGCGGGGTGCGGGCGTCCGGTCCGTCCCCAAGGGCCTCGCTCCTCAAGGTATCGGGCGACTCCTTCCAGAGCTGCTCGATCCGGCTCCTCGAGGCCGGATCCTCCTCGACCCCCACGATATCCTGGATGGGCGCCAGCTCGAAAACGATGTCCTTGCGCGTCTTGCCGCGCGAATCGCGTCCGTACTGCGTGTGCCGCCCCACGAAGGCCATCTGCCCGACGTACTTGACCCGGCCCCTGCCGAGCTGCTCGAAAAGGTGCAGGTCCTTGCCGTCCTTCCAGTGGTTCTCGACGGCGAGGTTCCCCTTGGCCAGGCCCGCCTCCCCTTTTTGGCCCTCGCCGGCGAAGAGATAGAACCCGTCCTCGGTCCAGCGGTCGAACCAGCCGTGCTTCCCGCCCGACGGACCGGAGAAGAGCAGGATCACCGGATGGCGGGCGGGCGTGCTGATCCCGTACTGCGCCTGCCCCCCCAAGGCATGATGGACCTCGCGCCGGACATACTCCTTGCCCGGCGCGAAGGGGATCATGGCCTTCCTTCCCGCGCCGACGCCTCTTCGCGCCAGGCCCTCGAAGTGGAGCTGGAAGCTCGCCCCGCGCACCAGCTCCCACCTTCCGCTCTCCTTCTGGAACCGGGCGATCCCCGACTGCTTGAGGCCCTGCTGGGCGGCCCGGGCCTCGTGCTGCCACTCGAGCACACCCTTGCTCTTGGTGTGGCTGCAGGGCTCGTCGTCGCAGAGCTCGGGGAAGCGTTTGCGGAGCTCCTCGTAGACCTCGGCCGTGGTCCGGGGCAGAAGAGAGGGGATCGTCTCCGAGAAGATCTGGTAGCGCGTCGGCATGGAAATCTCCTATCCCTGGAGCCTCTTGAGAACCCAGGCCATGTTCGCGCCCAGGTCCTTCATGGTCTTGATGCCCTCGTCGTCCTTCTCGACGTCGCCCTTCTTGAGCCCGATGCCCAGGTTCCAGTAGCTCGAGCCGGGAACGACCATCTGGCTGATGAAGAAGAAGTGGTTGATGGAATTGAACACGTGGATGCTGCCCGCGCGCCTCACGGCGACCACCGCGGCGCCCACCTTCCGTTTGAACATGTCCCCGTTGGCCTTGGCCACCATGCCCGCCCGGTCGATGAGGGCCTTCAGCTCGCTGCTCACGTTCGCGAAATAGGTGGGCGAACCGAGGATGATCCCGTCGGCATTGCGCATCTTGTTCACGTAGAAGTTGATCTCGTCGGTCTTGTTGGCGCAGAGGTGGTCCTGGTTCTCGAAGCACTTGAAGCAGGACAGACATCCCCGGATGCGCACGCCCGCGAGCTGGATCATCTCCGTCTCGATCCCCTCCTTGCGCAGCTCTTCGAGCACGTAGTTGATGAGGATCGCCGTATTCCCGTCTTTCTGGGCGCTCCCGTTGAACGCGACGACTTTCATGGCATCCCTCCCGGCGAATGTGCCCTATTATAGCGCTCCATGAGCTCACGAGCCAGTTTTACGGACCCGCTTCGAATTGGTTCTTGACAGGTGGAAGGACTTGGGATATAATATAGACAGATTTCGATACGTATATAAGAGACCTCATGGACTTCGACTGCGGCAGCTTCTTCAAGGCGGTTTCCGACCCGAACCGGGTCAAGATCATGTCGCTCCTGCGGCGGCGCAAGGAGATGTCCGTCTCGGACATCTGCAAGCACTTCGACATGAAGCAGCCCTCGATATCGCATCACCTGGGGATCCTAAAGAACGCCAAGATCGTGGAGTCCCGGAAAGAAGGGAAGGAAGTCTACTACCGGCTCAACGCCTGTTGCGTCTCCTCCTGCTGCGCGGACTTCATGAAGCAATTTCCGGGAGACGGACAGACGGGCGCGACGCAGGCGGGGAAATGAGAGCTTTTTTTTGCCGTTACGTATAGATATTTATCGATATATCAATAAAAGGAGGCGGAAGATGAGCAAGACAAAAGACGACGACATCCGAGCATCGGTCCGCGAGAGCTACGCCCGGATCGCCCGTGAATCGAGCGGGTGCTGCGGCCCGGCGTCAGCGGCTCCGGGCTGCGGGTGCGGGACGAAGGAAGCCTCAAGCATCTCCAAAGCCGTGGGCTACTCGGAGAAGGAGCTCGGCGCGGTACCGGACGGCGCCGACCTGGGCCTTGGATGCGGGAACCCCACGGCCATCGCGGCCCTCAAGGCAGGGGAAACGGTCCTCGACCTGGGAAGCGGCGGCGGCCTGGACTGCTTCCTGGCGGCCAAGCGGGTCGGGCCCGAGGGCAAGGTGATCGGCGTGGACATGACGCCCGAGATGATCGGCAAGGCCCGGGCAAACGCCGCCAAAAGCGGCTACCTCAACGTGGAGTTCCGGCTCGGCGAGATAGAGCACCTGCCCGCGGCCGACCACAGCGCGGACGTGATCCTGTCCAACTGCGTCATCAACCTCTCCCCGGACAAGCCCGCCGTATATGGGGAAGCCTTCAGGGTCCTCAAGCCGGGAGGGCGCCTCGCCATATCGGACATCGTGGCGACCAAGGAGCTGCCCGATGCGGTCCGCGAGGACATGGCGAAATGGGCGGGCTGCGTCGCGGGCGCGGCCCTCATCGATGACCTGCGCAAGATCCTGACGGCCATCGGGTTCCAGGACATCCGCATCCGGCCCAAGGAGGAAAGCCGTGAAGCGATCCGGACGATGACGCCGGGCACCGATATCGCGGACCACGTGGTCTCCGCGACCATCGAGGCGTTCAAGCCTCGCGCTTGAGAATGCCGAACGTACGCGATGAAGGTGGAGAAATGCCAAAAACCAAAGAGACGCTCCGAGAGAGGATCCGCCGCCATGAAGCGGCCACCGGCAAAGAGGTCCTCTGCTTCGGATTCTGCCGCTGCCTGACATGTCCCGCCTCGGTCGTGGGATGTCCCCTGGCCGGAGTCTGGATGCGCCGTTCAGAAACAGATAAATCGGGAGGAGAGTCATAAGAAAGAATGTCACGGGATGCGAGAGCGATGGAAACGGGAGAGGAGCGTGCCTTGGGCCGGCGAACGGCTCGAAGGACGGCTCCGGCTTGGTGGACGGAAACGTGTCGCTGCTGATCGCGGCCGGCGAGGCCGTGGCCGCCAACAGCGAATCCGTGCTCAAGGAGTCCCTTCGGGACTTGCTCGAGGCCGGCGTGGCAGAAGCCCACATCCGCGCCGCGATTGACGTCGGGCAGACCGTGAAGGGCAAGCCGGCCGCCATCCTGAAGGAGGCGGCGGACGTGCTCACCGGGACGGACCTCGCCGAAAAGAAAGCCCGCGGCTGTCCGCTCGATGATGCGGAGCCGGACGCCGACCTGCGTGTGCCGATGCTGGTCGCCGCGGGCGCGGCCATGGCGGCCAACTGCGAGCCCTGCCTGAACCAGGTCGTCCCCATGCTGATCGAGGCCGGCGTGGAGGAATCCGACATCCGGAGCGCCGTCGAGGCCGGCCAATGCGTGAAGGACAGGGCCGCCGGCATCGTGAAGGAGGCGGCCGACGCGCTGACCGGCGCCGGCCCGGCGAGGGAGGCCGGCGCGAAAAGGCGGCCGGCCGGATGCGGCGCGTGCTGAGCCTCCGGCACAAAGGCCGCCACTCGACCGGCCGAATCGAGAGGGACCCCGCCCGAAGGCGGGGTCCCTCATCATGTCGAGTGGTGGACCTGCGGGGAATCGAACCCCGGACCTCCTGCATGCCATGCAGGCGCTCTCCCAGCTGAGCTACAGGCCCACAATGGGCTGAGTGTTACCTCAGTGGTGGGCCGGTGCCGCGCCTCCGGCGCGGTGCGGGCCCGATGTGTTATTTTACAACACTTTTTTCCTGGCCGCCATAGTCTCAGACGGGCAGGCTTTCCAAATCCTTTCCATTTTGAAGCCAGTTGCTAAACGAAACCGTCGCTGGGAGCCTTCCGGCTGGACAACACATCCCCATCTGTCGGCAGATTCACAGATAGACGCCGCCCATAAGTTGCCGCGGGCGCGGGTTATCCAGGCGAAGCGGGGCAAGACGCCGGACTGGCAGATGACGGGACTCATCAAGCCGCTCGATGACCTCCGGATGGTGAACCGGAGCTTTTGCGAGCGCCTCTACGACATCTGCAGCGAGGACGCGACCCTCAACGCCGTCGTCCACCTCGGCTGCTTCGCCGACAACGCCGTGTTCTTCCTCAAGAAGAAGGGCCTCGAGGAGTCCGAGCGCTCCTTCGTGGCCCACTTCCGGGAGCAGCCTTTCCCCTTACCTTCTCCGGTGGCGGCGCAGGATCTCCAGCGCCTTTTTCGTGCCGATGCGCTCCAGGGCCGTCTTGGCGCTGTAGCGGACGTCGGCGTTCGCGTCCTTGAGGGCCTTATTGAGCAGGCGCGTCGCCCTCTCGGCGGCCGGGCCGATGTTCCCGAGGGCCAGGGCCGCGCTCGAGCGCACGCGCTGGTTGGGGTCCTTGAGCGCGCGCATGAGAGGCTTCACGGCCCTCTCCGCGGGCGGGACCAGCATGCCCAGGGCGTCGGCCGCGCGCCAGCGAAGGAGCGTGTTGCCCTTCTCCAGCGCCTCGATGAGGTCGGGGACCGCGTCATGGGTCAGAAGCGCGCCGTCCCCCTCGAGCAGGATGGCGAGGGCCCGCACGGATAGGTCGCCGCGCATCGGCACGCCCTCGGGAGGGCGTAGGGCCTCCGGCTCTCCGTCGCGGTGCAGGGCCTTCACGCCGGCCTCGGGAGCCGTCCGCGACGCGGGCTCCCGCTCGGCGTCGGCCCGCACGGGCCTCTCCGGGGCGCCTGCGGGCTTGCCGGGAGCCTGGAGGGCTTCGGGAGAGGGGCGCCGTTCGCGCGGGAGCGCTCCCTCGGGGAGCTCGCGCCCCGCCAGCCCTTGCCGGCGGGGCCCTGACGTCCGGGGCTTCCGATCCGCCGGCTCCGGCGGCCATGCCGCCATGCCGGGACCGCCCTTGGCTGTCCCCGGCAGACGGGGTTCCTCGACCGAGGGCGTCCGATCCTCCGGCATCGAAAGCCATGCGGGGCGTTCCCGGCGGCGCGCGGGGGGCCTGCGCGCGGCGCGGGTTTTCGATGGAGCCTCCGGCCGATCGTCCGGAGGGAGCGCGGGAGCGCCCTGGGCGGGCTTTCCGGCCCTTGCCAGCGGGATATCGGGCCGCAGCGGCAGAGGGCACGGCGGCTCCCGCAGCCGGTCGGCATAGGACGCTGGCTCCTGCTCGTAGTGGGGCACCTTGAAGACGGCGCCCGACATGCATCCCTGGAAGGAGGTCTCCCGCAGTCCCGTCGCGCACCGGAGGCTCATGATCATCCTGCCGAAATGTCCTCCGCGGAGGTTGTAGTGTCTTTCCCAGCCGTAGCCGTGGCCGCAGGCCTCCTCATAGGTCCGGCGCAGCACCGCGACGTCGGCCGGCAGGCCCCGGACGCTCTGCGGGCCGCGGCCCTGGAGCACGACGAGTTCGAGGTCCGCGTCCTGGTTCACGATGAAGTTCCACAACACCGGTTTGTGGGCGCTCACGACGATGATCGCCGGCTTGCGCGTCTTGAAGACGAGGACGTGAACCGCGCGCGCCGTCGCCTCGGACCACTTCCCCGCGCCATCCGGCGGGTAGCTGCCCTCGTAGACGCCGATCACGTGCATTTCGTAGGGGGACTCGGCGTCGGTGGGCAGGACGTAGTTCGAGGACCGCAGGTCGCCCGGCCCGCAGTTCATATGGACGGGCGTCGAGGTCGGAAACGCGAATCGCATCCTGTCCGCGAGCGGCCTGAGCTTGCGGCAGGCCTGCGCCCCGGCGTGGAGGGGCTGGCTCCCGAGCAGGATCAGCAGCGCGCAGAGAAGAGTCACCGGTCCTCTGAGGGTAACACGTCGCCGCCGTATCGTCAATGAACACTCGCTATTCTTCGCTCGTACCCCCACGAGAGGGGCATTGGTGCATGACTCCTCGGTCGGGAACGCCAGCGACCAATGCGGCGCCACCCGGGCGCCCGAAGAGGTCCCGACCGAGCGCCTGGGCGTCAACCGGTTCGCGATCGTGACGGACACGCGCGAGAACGGCGCCTACGCGTTCGACACCGCGGCGCCCAAGGGCAAGGGCCCGCGCAAGAGCTTCACCACGGCCGACACCTACGGGTGCAGCTGCGAGCAGATCCTGGCCGCCTCGGCGGACGAGATGGAGGGGCATCGCAAGTTCGGCTGCTCGATCAGCGTGATGGAGGACTGGGCCGACAACGGGGCGCTCGACCAGCATTAGGCGCGGCGGCGTCCGCATTCCCCGGGGCCTGACTCTTTACGAGGGGTCAGGCCCCGTTTTTTGGTGCGCCCGGCAGGGCGCACTGTCTAGGATAGGAGGTGAAAGACCTCTGCGGACCCTGAACAGGGCATTGGTGCATGACTCCTCGATCCGCTACCCTACGCAGGTCGGGTGTTGGAATTTTAGCTGGAGTTTATCACCATGAATCACCCCGAGGCACCCTGGCAGTATGTCACGGGGGAAAGGCTCAGGCGCTGGCGAATCGGCGTCGGGAGAGCTACAATATCCTCTGGATCATAACAACGTGATCATGCATGAGCGGCCCCGCGATCGTTCGGGGATGCCGACGCGAAAGGAACATCAATTGAACGGGAGGGCTTAGATGGAGAACGATCCAAGGAAGCAAGCCAATGACGAACTTTGGGCCAAGGTGCAGAAGCTGATCACCGACGAGATCAATCCCGCCCTGGCCTCCCACGGCGGGAGCGTGAAGCTGCTCAGGGTCGATGACTTCAAGCTCTACGTAAGGCTGGGAGGGGGCTGCCAGGGCTGCGCCGGAGCGAAGGCGACCATGAAGAACGGGATCGAAAAAGCGATCCGGTCGCAGATCCCGGAGGTCAAGGAGGTCATCGACATGACCGATCACGATTCGGGCGGCGACCCGTCGGGCGGCTGAGGAGACCGTCCTAAGGCGAAGCGGACGATTCTCGGATTCGCCGGCCAGCAAGCCGTCGTCGATCAAGCGTAGACCTCGCCGGCTCCAGGGAAAAGGATTGAGGCGGGTATTGCCTTCGGGAATCGGACTCCGACGGACAGGATCAAGCCGGGTCAAGAAAGAACGGCGCATGCATCCCGTGCAGGCGCTCGACTAGCCGAGTTGCAGGCCCGCTATCAAGTTGAGTATTGCCCTAATCCGGCGGGCCGGTGCCGCGCCTCCGGCGCGGTACGGGCCCGCAACTCTATTTCACGGCAATTTTCTCTCTCACGGCGAATCCCCCCCCGGGGGATCCTTCCCAAATTCTCTCAATATTCGAGCCATCCGGGACGATCGCAGCACCGCCGCACGCGCCGTCGCCGTCCGCGTCGTTGGCCGGGTCGGCCGGGCACGCGTCGCAGGCGTCGCCCTCGGCGTCCCCACCCCAGGTTAGTTAACAAAGCTAACACCTGACGCCGAAGCCTACTTCTTCTTCTGTGCCTTCCCCTCGTCCCTCGCCGCCTTCTTCTCCGCCTGCTCCTCCGCCTTCTGCCGCTTCACCTGCGCCTTCTTCTCTGCCTTCTGAGCCTTCTCCTGCGCCTGCTTCTCCGCCTTCTGCCCCTTCACCTGCGCCTGCTTCTCCGCCCTCTGCGCCTGCTGCTGCGCCCTCTTCTTCGCCATCTGCGCCTGCTTCTGCGCCTGCTCGGCCGCCTTCCCCGCCCTTTCCTGCGCCCTCTCTATCGCCTTCGGCCCCTTGTCCTGCGCCTTGTCCAGCGCCTTCTGTCCCTTCTCCTGCGCCTTCGTCTCCGCCCTCTCCGACTGCTCCTGCGCCTTCTTCTCCGCCTGCTGCGCCCGCTCCTGCGCCTGCTCCTCCGTCTTCCGCTGCTTCTCCTGCGCCTTCTCCCGCGCCCTCTGCGTCTGCTTCTGCGCCTGCTCCTCCGCCTTCTGCGCCTTCTCCTGCGCCTGCTCCTCCGCCTTCTGTCCCCTGCTGCATCCGTCCGCGCCTACCTTCACCCCCAGCGGCGTGCTGGGGCAGGCGTCGAAGGCGTTCGCAATCCCGTCAGCGTCCTGGTCCGGATCGCAGACGTCGCCCAGGCCGTCCTGGTCGAAATCCGCCTGGTCCGCGTTGGCCGTCCCGGGGCAGTTGTCGATGTCGCCGCACACGCCGTCCCCGTCGATGTCGTTGGCCGCGTCGTTAGCGCAGGCGTCGCACGCGTCGCCCATCCCGTCCCCGTCGGCGTTCGCTTGGCTCGTATTGGCCGTCGTCGGGCAGTTGTCGATGTCGCCGCACACGCCGTCCCCGTCGATGTCGTTGGCCGCGTCGTTCGGGCACGCGTCGCACCCGTCCGCGGTCCCGTCGCCGTCCGCGTCCGCGTTGTCGTCGTGGCCGGGGCACTGGTCCACGTCGCCGCACACCCCGTCGCCGTCAGCGTCGTTGGCCGCGTCGTTCGGGCACGCGTCGCACCCGTCCGCGGTCCCATCGCCGTCCGCGTCCGCGTTATCGTCGTGGCCCGGGCACTGGTCCACGTCGCCGCACACCCCGTCGCCGTCAGCATCGTTAGCCGCGTCGTTCGGGCACGC
>JBDREN010000019.1:0-32349 GCA_043819795.1 Elusimicrobiota bacterium | reverse complement strand
CCCGGGCACCTGCGCCGGTCCCACCGACTTCACGCAGTTCGGCCTGGCCTTGATCCAGGGCGGCTCGGCGGTTGAGGGCGACGCGCTCGATTTCGCGCTCATCGCCGCCTCGCCGGTGCAGAACCGGCAGAAGCAGCTGCTTTTCGGGCCGTCCGAACCGTCTTTCAGGGACGGACGCTCCAAGCTCATCGTGGGCACGGACGCCGGCGTCGTGCTTCAGGGGATCGCCAGCAGACACACGCTCGTGGACATGCTTTCGGGCGGGACCTATTACACCTTCGTGGACTCTGGGGCCTTCACCGCCGGCTATTCATCAATGACGAACATGGACCCGGGCGGCTTCCAGTTCTCGGGCTCGGCCGGCATCTCCATCTCGACGTCCACGTTCGACTACCTGGGCTTCGCCTCGGGCACCAATGCTTACATCACCGCCCGGGACCTGACCTCTGCGGCCACCTTTTACGACGTGACCTTCGGCCTGAACCGCTCCTCGCACGGCTTCGACTCGGCCTACAACGTGCGCGTGACGGGAACCGACTCGGGGCTGGATTGGGCGTTCCGCGGTGTGAACGCCGCTCTCGGCGATCTTTGGGGCGAGGACCACGACAACGACCCGAACCACAAGGTGATCTGGGGATGCAAGGCGCTGACGAGCACGCAGACCGGCGACTGGTCCTCGGCCTCCACCTGGAACCTGGGCTTCGCGCCCGCCGCCTGCAACGAGGTCACGGTCGCGGCCGGACATACGGTGACGTTGGACGACACCGCGGCCACGGCCTCGACTACCACCGTCTCGGGGACGCTCAAGTTCAGCCGCGTCGGGCAGTCGAGCTTCACTGTGGTCCAGGGCGACCTCACGGTGGAGGCGGGCGGGCACCTGGACATGGGCACCGAGGCCGATCCCATCCCCACGGGCACGACCGCGCATCTGGTGCTGGCCTACGGCCAGACGGCCGGGCAGTACGGCCTGATCGTGCAGGACGGAGCCGACTTCACGGTCCGCGGAGCCACCAAAACACCCTACGGCTTCGCTTTAGCCGGCATCTCGGCGAGCGGGATCCAGTTGACCATCGCCGCCTCCAGCGCCACGGCCTGGGCCGAGGGCGACCTCTTCACCATCGGCCCCACGACCGGCACCGATACGAACGCTGTCGAGAGCAAGGTCATCACGGGCATCAGCGGCGGCGGCACGCTCACCATCGACTGGACCGGCGGGATATCCGTTGCGCGCACGTTGACCGCCACGACCCCCGTCGTCGTGGCCAACCTGACCCGCAACGTGCTCGTCCGCTCGTCGGGGACCGCCACCACCGGCGATTCGGCCTACATCCGCAACCTCGCCCGCAACGCCACCAGCTTCAGCCTCGCCCACGGCGAGTTCGCCTACCTGGGCGCCAACGCCGCCTCCAAGTACGGCATCACCTTCGACGGCGCCGAAGTCCGGGGCTCCATCTCGAGCTGCGCCATCCGCGCCGGCTCCTACGGCGTCTACATCGACGGCTCCGACAACATCACGTTGACCGAGAACAACGTCTATCTCAGCGAGTATGACGGCATCCACCTGCACGACGTGTCCCACAGCACGCTGAGCGCCAACAGCACGCATGCCAACAAGGACGACGGCATAGAACTCAACACCTCTTCCGCGAACGTCGTGGAGTCGAACCATAGCTACGCCAATCACTTCCAAGGCATCTATATGTCCGGCTCTTCCGACAACGGATTGGCCGACAACGAGACCTACGGCAACGACGACCGGGGCATCAATCTGATGAGCGCCTCCTCCAGCAACACCTTGACCGGCAATGAGACACACAACAATACTGACAGCGGCTTGTACATCGAGAACTCCCCCTTCAACACTTTGACAGCCAACCTCTCCCACTCGAGCATGGCCGACGGGATCGAGCTCAACTCCTCCTCGGACGTGACCTTGAGCTCCAACACAGCCTACCTGAACGCGGACGACGGCATCGAGATCGGCTCCTCCTCGGAGGTCACGCTGACCTCCAACACCGTCTATCTGAACGCTTCCAGGGGCATCTGGCTGAACGGGAGCTCCAAGAACACGGTGGCCGGAAACGCGGCCTACGACAACGACTCCGGCATCGGGCTCGGCGGCTCATCGAACAACACGCTGGACGGGAACGAGGCCCACTCCAACACCGCCTACGGCATCGTGCTCAGCGCATCCTCCGATGACAACAGCTTCGTCGCCAACGGCGTCCACGACAACTCCGGCTCCGGCATCGCCGCCTTCGACTCCGACGGCAACGCGTTCGCCTCGAACGACGTCCACTCGAACTCTTTCGATGGCTTCTGGTCGAGCGGCACCTCGAACAGCACTCTGGTCTCCAACCGCTTCTACTCCAACTCCCGCTACGGCCTCTACGTTGACGGGGCGTCCACCACCACGGTCGCGGGAGGAGGCTTCGGCTACGACCAGGCGGGCGCGACCGCCGCCAACGCCACCTCCGAAATCTACTTCGACACCGCCGAGAGCGAGGACCTCGTCCTCAAGGGCGTCCGGGTCAATCCGGCAGTGGGCATCTCCACGGCGGGCTTCAACCGCGAGGGCAACTATCTCCTGTCCTACGACCAGGACCTCGACACGGGCACGCTGAGGCTCTGGGGCGACTACCTGGTCTCGGCGAGCACGCTGACGCTCGACTACGCCACCCGGCTCTACGCCTCCACGGCCACGACGCCCAAGCTCATGCGCGGCTCCGGCCATTCGGCCGAGGTCTGCTCCACGAGCGACGCCGACGCCCTGAGCCAACTGATCACCATCGAGCGCGTGTCCGGCTCCTGGCAGGTGCGCGGCTCCTCATCGGGCGCCCTGGGCGCCATCTCCCCGGGCACCTGCGCCGGCCCTACCGACTTCACGCAGTTCGGCCTGGCCTTGAGCCAGGGCGGCTCGCCGCAAGACGGCGACAGGCTCGATTTCGCCTTGCTAGCCGCCTCGCCAGTGCAGAACCTACAGAAACAGCTCCTTTTCGGACCGTCCGCGTCCTCTTTCCGGGACGGCCGCTCCAGGCTTCGCGTGGAGGCCGACGGAGGCGTCGTGCTCCAGGGCATGGAGACAGCCTATACGGTGACGAACATGCTCGCCGGCGGGACCTATTACACCTTCGTGGACTCGGGGGCGTTCACCGCCGGACACTCCTCGATGACGAACATGGACCCCGGAGGCATACAGCTCTCGGGCTCGGACGGGGTATGGATATCGACGTCGAGCTTCGACTACCTGGGCTTCGCCTCGGGCACCAACGCCTACATCACGGCCCGGGACATCACTTCCACGGCCATCTTCCCTAGGGTGAGCTTCGGCCTGAGCCGCAGCTCTCAGGGATTCGACTCGGCCCACAATGTCCGGGTGGAGGGCGGCGACGCGGGGCTGGACTGGACCTTCACGGGCACGAGCGCCCTTCTGGGAGACCGGTGGGGCGGGGTCTACGACGATGATCCCAACGGCAAGGTGAGCTGGACGGACGATATCTGCGACTTCGCGCCCGCCAGCGTCCAGAGCGGCGACTGGTCGGCGGCTTTGCTATGGGACTCGGGTTTCGTCCCCACCGGCTGCAACGCGGTCACGATCACGGCCGGCCACACGGTCACCGTGGGCACCACCACGGCGACGGCCTCCACGACGACCGTCTCGGGAACGCTCACGTTCAGCCGCGTCGCGCAGTCGAGCCTCACGTTGGTCGGCGGAGACATCACGGTGGAGGCGGGCGGCCACTTGGACATGGGGACCGAGGCCGACCCCATACCCTCCGGCACGACGGCGCACCTCATCCTAGCCTCGGGCACGGTGGCCGGACAATACGGCCTCATCGTCCAGGACGGCGGCGACTTCACGGTCCGCGGAGCGACCAAGTCGCCCTACGGATTCGCGCTGGCCGGCATCGGGGCGAGCGCGACTCAGCTGGACATCGCCGCCTCCAGCGCCACGGCCTGGGCTGTGGGCGACGCCATCACCATCGGCCCGACCGGCGGCAGCGGCACGGGCGCCACCGAAGAGAAGATCATCACGGACATCAGCGGCGGCGCCACGCTCACCGTGGCCTGGAGCGGCACGCTCGCCAGCGCCCGCGTCCTGACCGACACCAGCCCCATCATCGTGGCCAATCTCACGCGCAACGTGCTGGTGCGCTCCTCCGGCGCGATCGTGGACGGGGCGGGGGCCAACAGCGCCTACATCAGGAACCTGGCCCAGAACACCACGAGCTTCGACCTAGCATACGGCGAACTCGCCTACCTGGGCGCGAACGCCTCCGGCAAGTACGGCGTCACGTTCGACGGGACCGGCGTGAAGGGATCGATCTCGAGCTCGACGCTCAGGCATGGATACAGGGGGATCCATACCTCCGCGACCGGCGCCAACGCGTTCGAGCGCAACCTGATCCACAAGAGCTCCGCGCACGGCGTCTTTCTCTCGAACTCGTCCGGCAATACGTACACAGAGAACTGCGTCCAGGCCAACGAGTCATACGGCTTCTACCTCTCGGGCTCATCGGGCAACACCCTCGCGTCGAACAGGTCCTTCTCCAACCAGGGCGACGGAGTCTTCCTCACCGGATCCTCCAACAACACGCTCTCGGACAACCGTTTATACTCGAACGCGAACGGAGTCCATCTGGACTCGTCCTCGGACGACAACACCCTCAGCGCCAACAGCGCGTACTCCAACGGCTCCCGCGGACTATATCTCTCCCAGTCGTCAAGCAATACCTTGGCTTCCAACGCCGTGTATTCCAACACGCTCCAGGGCGCCTTCCTGGACAGCTCCTCCGACCACAACACCTTCATAGCCAACAACATCTACGCCAACTCCTCCTACGGCATCGACCTCAAGGACTCCGGCGGCAACATCCTCATTGAGGACCGGCTCGGCTACGACGATACCGGGGCCGACCGGCCGAACGCCACGGCCGAGCTCTACTTCGACCCTTCCGGCGCCGAGGACCTGACGATCAAGGGCGCGCGGATCAACCCCGCGGCCGGCCTTTCCATAAGCGGCTTCAACAAGGAGGGCAACTACCTGGTTTCCTATAACCAGGACCTCGACACGGGAACGGTCCGCGTTTGGGGAGACTACCTGCTCTACGGGAGCACCTTGGCGTTGGATCACTCGACGCGGCTCTACGCCTCCACGGCCACCACCCCCCGGCTCATGCGCGGGACCGGACATTCGGTCTCCATCGACTCGACAGGCGACGCGAACGCCCTGAGCCAGCTCATCACCTTCGAGTTCCGCTCCGGCGAGTGGCACGTGGACGGCTCATCCTCGGGAGTGGATATGATCAGCCCCTTCACGGGCTCGCCGACCGACCTCGCCATCCCGAGCTCCAATGCCCAGGTCACCGTGGACTTCACCGACGGCGGCTCGCCCCAGGAAGGAGACCGCGTGGACTTCGTCCTTGTCGCCGCCTCGCAGGACCAGAACGTCCAAAAACAGCTCCTCTTCGGGCCATCCGCCGCCTCCTATCGCGACGGGCGCTCCAAGCTCACGGTCGCCGCCGACGCCGGCGTCGTTCTCAAGGGCGTGGACGGCGCGCACACTTTGGTGGACATGCTCGCCGGGAGCACCTACTACGCCTTCGTGGACTCGGGAGCGTTCACGGCCGAGTACTCCTCCATGACGAACATGGACCCGGGCGGCATACAGCTTTCGGGCACGGCCGGCGTCTCCATAACGACCTCGACCTTCGACTACCTGGGCTTCGCCTCCGGGACCAACGCCTACATCACGGCCCGGGACCTGGCCTCGGTCGGCACGTTCTATGACGTCACCTTCGGGCTGTCGCGCTCCTCGCACGGCTTCGACTCCGCCCACAACGTGCGCGTGGAGCAACCCGATTCGAGCCTCCAGTGGCTCTTCTGGGGCAGACTCGGCCCGATATGGGGCGAGGAGCGCGACGACGACCCGAACAACAAGGTGCTCTGGGAGTGCAAGACGCTGACCAGCGTGCAGAGCGGAGCATGGTCCTCGGCCTCCACCTGGGACCACGGCTTCGCGCCCGCCGCCTGCAACGGCGCCGTGGTCGCGGCCGGCCATACGGTCACCGTGGCCGTCACGACGGCCACGGCTTCCACGACGACCGTCCAGGGAGTGCTCGCTTTCAGCCGCGTGAGCCACTCCAGCCTGACGCTGGTGGGCGGCGACCTCACGGTCGAGGCCGGCGGACACCTGGACATGGGCACCGAGGCCGATCCCATACCCTCCGGCACGACGGCGCACCTGATCCTCGCCTCAGGCACGGTGGCCGGACAATACGGCCTCATCGTCCAGGACGGAGGCGACTTCACGGTGCGGGGAGCGACCAAGACCCCGGCCTCCGTCGCCATCGGCGACCTCACAACGTCGGACAATCAGCTCACCCTGTCCGCCGCGCCCACCGCGTGGGAAGTCGGCGACGTCATCACCATCGGGCCCACGCAGGGCGACGGCGCGGGCACGACCGAAGAGCGCACGATAACGGGGATCGCGGGCGCCGTGGTGACGGTGAATCTGAACTTCTCAGACGACCACTACACGACGAGCACGATCCGCGCGGGCAATCTGACCCGGAACGTCCTCGTGCGCTCCTCGGGGACGGATACGGGCGGCGACACCGCCTATATCCGCAACCTGGCCCAAAACGCGACCAGCTTCAGCCTCACCTACGGCGAGTTCGCCCACCTGGGAGCGAACGCTTCCGGCAGATACGGCATCGCGTTCGACGGGGCGGGCGTCCAAGGCTCGATCTCCAGCTCGACCGTGAGGCAAGGGTACCGGGGGATATATCTCTCCGGGGCCTCGGGCAACACCCTCGCGCGCAACCTCGTTTACGACAACGCGAGCCATGGCGTCCATCTCGACGGCGCCTCCGGCAACGACCTCACGTCGAACGACTCCTACGCCAACTCGGCCGGCGGCTTCTACCTGGCCTCCTCGGGCTCCTCCGGCAACGTCCTAAGCTCAAACAAGGCCTTCTCCAACGCGGCCGAGGGGATCGCTCTTCTCAACGCGCCGGACAATACCCTGGAATCCAACGGCTCCTACTGCAACTCGGACGCCGGCATAGACCTCAACGGCTCGTCACGAAACACGTTGACATCGAACGAGTCCTACCTGAACCTGACCGAAGGAGTCTCCTTGACGGACTCCTCGAGCAACACGCTCGCCGGCAACAGCCTCTACTACAACTCGAGCCATGGGGCCTATCTTTCCGGCTCCTCGAGCAACACCCTCGTATCCAACAACGTGTACGCCAACTCGGGCTACGGCGTCTACCCCGACAGCTCCATGGCGAACCTTCTGGCCGGAGACGGCCTCGGCTACGACGCCTCCGGCGCGGGCCTTCCCGACGCCACCGCCGAGATCTACTTCAACACCTCGAACAGCGAGAGCCTCACCCTGGAGGGCGTCCGCGTCAACCCGGCCGCGGGCCTTTCTATGGACGGCTTCAACCGGGAGGGCAACTGCCTGCTCTCCTACAACCATCACCTGGACACGGGCACGGTCCGCGTCTGGGGCGACTGCACGCTTTCGGGCGAGACCTTGACCCTCGCCTACGCGAACCGGCTCTACGCGTCCACCGCCACCGCGCCCAGGCTCATGCGCGGGACCGGCCACTCGGCCGAGGTCTGCTCGACAAGCGACGCCGAGGCCCTCGGCCAGGTCATCACCATCGAGCGCGCGGCCGGGGCCTGGCGGGTGCTCGGCTCATCCTCCGGCGTCCTCGGCGCCATCACGCCCGGCACCTGCGCCTCTCCCACGGACTTCACCCAGTTCGAGCTGGCCCTGAGCCAAGGCGGCTCGCCGGAGGACGGCGACAGGCTGGACTTCGCCCTGCTCGCGGCCTCCGAGGACCAGAACGTTCAGAAGCAGCTTCTCTTCGGGCCCTCGGTCTCCCCGTTCCACGACGGCCGCTCCAAGCTGACCATCGCGCCCGACGCCGGCATCGTGCTGCAGGGCGTCGACGGCGCCCACACCTTGGTGGACATGCTCGCCGGAAGCACCTACTACACCTTCGTGGATTCGGGCGCGTTCACCGCCCAGTACTCCTCGATGACGAACATGGACCCCGGCGGCATGCAGCTCTCGGGCAGCGGGGGCGTGAGCCTGTCCGATTCGACCTTCGACTACCTCGGCTTCGCATCGGGCACCAACGCCTACATAACGGCACGAAGCCTCACTTCAAGCGTCGCGATGAGCAGCGTGACATTCGGGCTCAGCCGCAGCTCGCACGGCTTCGACTCCGCCTACAACGTCCGCGTGGAGGGGACCGACTCGGGTCTCGGATGGGCGTTCAACACCGCGGGCGGCGCGCTCTGGGGCGAGGACTATGACGATGACGCGAACAACAAGGTCGTGTGGCAGACCTGCGGCCCGACCGCGAGCGCGCAGACCGGGGATTGGTCGGCGGGCACCACCTGGGACCTGGGCCTCAAGCCGCAAGCCTGCAACCCGGTCACCGTCGCCTCCGGCCATACGGTGACGGTGGACGACACGGACGCCACCGCGGCCGCGACGACCGTACGGGGGACCCTGAAGTTCAGCCGGGTGAGCCACTCCAGCCTGACGCTCGTGGGCGGCGACCTGACGGTCGAGGCCGGCGGCCATCTGGACATGGGCACGGAGGCCGCCCCCATCCCGTCGGGGACGACCGCCCACCTCGTCCTGGCCTACGGGAGCTCGGCGGGCCAGTACGGCCTCATCGTGGAGGACGGCGGCGACTTCACGGTCCGCGGATCCACCAAGTCTCCCTACGGCCTGGCGCTGAGCAGCATCTCGGCGGGAGTAACGAGCCTCACGATCCCGGCCTCCAGCGCCGCCGGCTGGCAGGCGGGCGACGCCATCACCATCGGCCCGACCAGCGGCGCCGGCCCGGACGCCACCGAGGAGAGGATCGTCACCGGCATCTCGGGGACCGATCCGCTGACCGTCTCTTGGTCCGACGCGCTCTTGAGCGATCACATCCTGACGGACACGAGCCCCATCGTCGTCGCCAACCTGACGCGGAACGCGCTGGTGCGCTCCTCCGGCACCGATACCGCGGCCAACAGCTCGTATATCCAGAACCTGGCCCGGAACGCCACGAGCTTCAGCCTCGCATACGGCGAGTTCGCCTACCTGGGCGCCTTGGCCTCGTCCAAGTACGGCATCACCTTCGACGGCGCGGGCGTGCGGGGCTCCATTTCGAGCTCGACCATCCGGGAAGGATACACCGGCGTCTACGTGACGGAAGGGGCCGCCGATCTCGCGCGGAACCTCGTCTACAAGAACGCGCTCGACGGGATCTATATCCGGACCTCTTCCGGCAACACCCTCGATGCGAACAACTCCTACGCCAACTGGAACTACGGCATCCGGTTCTCAGGCGCCTCCGACAGCATCCTGACCGGGAACCGTTCCTACTCGAACACCAACCGCAGCATCTACCTGTCCGGCAACTCGAACAACAACATCTTCGTCTCGAACGCCTCGTACTGCAACTCGACCCACGGAATGTATCTGGTCAGCTCCTCGAGCAGCGCCCTGGAGTCCAACGACGTCTATTCGAACGCGGGCTACGGCGTCTACATCTCGAACTCGTCGGACGACACGTTGGCCCTGAACAACGTCTACGCCAACTCGAGCTTCGGCATCTATCTAGACAGCTTCTCGGACAGCGCTTTGATCTCGAACAACTCCTTCAACAACTCGCTCGGCATCTATGTCCGGAACGCCTCAGGCGACTCGTTGGTGGGAGGGAGCCTCGGCTACACCCCGTCAGGAGAGTCCTCCCCAAACGCCACGGGCGAGTTCCAGCTCGACACCGGAACCAGCTCGGACCTCACCCTCAAACAGGTCCGCGTCAATCCCGCGAACGGCGTCTCCCCCGACGGCTTCAACAGGGAAGGCAACCACGTCATCTCCTACGACCAGAGCTCGGACACGGGCACCATCCGCCTCTGGGGCGATTACGCGGTGTCGGGAAGCACCCTGACCGTGGACTACGCCGCCCAGCTCCACGCCTCCGCCGCCAGCCTCCCCATCCTCGTGCGCGGGACCGGCCACTCGGCCGCGGTGGACCAGACCTACGACGCCGACGCCTTGAGCCAGCTCATCACCATCGAGTACCGCGGCGGCCAGTGGCACGTGGACGGCTCCTCCTCCGGGGCGGACATGGACAGCTTCCCGGGCAACGTGACGGACCAGAACATTCCGGCGTCGAGTTCCCAGTTCCGTCTGGACTTCACCGCCGGGGGCTCGCCGGCCGAGGGCGACCGACTCGACTTCGTTCTCATCGCCGCCTCGGGCGACCAGAACGTGCAGAAGCGCCTCCTTTTCGGGCCCGGTGCCTCCTCCTTCCGCGAGGGCCGCTCCAAGCTGACCGCGGCCGCGGACGCCGGGATCGTCCTCAAGGGAGTGGACGGCACGCTCACGGTGGTGGACATGCTCGCCGCCAGCACCTACTACACCTTCGTGGACTCGGGCGCCTTCACCGCCGAATACTCCTCCATGACGAACATGGACCCCGGCGGCCTGCAGCTCTCGGGCTCCGCCGGCGTCTCGATTGCGACCACGTCCTTCGACTACATGGGGTTCGCCTCCGCGGCGAACGCCTACATCACGGCCCGCGACCTCACGTCCGCGCTCACCCTCCACGGCGTGGGCTTCGGGCTCTCGCGCTCGTCGCACGGGTTCGCCTCCGCCGATAACGTCCGCGTGGAGGGAAGCGACGCGAACCTCCAGTGGAGCTTCGTGGGCAGGCACGGCCCCCTGTGGGGCGAGAAGCACGACGACGATCCCAACGATAAGGTCACCTGGGAGTGCCGGCCGCTGACCAGCGCGCAAAGCGGGCCATGGTCCTCGGCCTCGACCTGGGACCTCGACTTCGTGCCCACGGACTGCACGAGCGTCACCGTGGCGCCCGCCCATACGGTGACGGTGGACATCACCACGGCGACCGCGTCCACGACCACGGTCTCGGGAACGCTCGCCTTCAGCCGCGTGGCTCATTCGAGCCTGACCATCGCCGAGAGCGACCTCACCATCGAGCCGGGCGGCCACCTGGATATGGGAACCGAGGCCGATCCGATCCCGGCGGGGACCACCGCCCATCTCGTCCTTGCTTCGGGCACGGTGGCCGGCCAGTACGGCCTCATCGTCCAGGACGGCGGGAACTTCACGGTCCGAGGGTCAACCAAGTCGCCTTACGGCTTCGCCCTGGGAAGCATCTCCGCCGGCGGGACGAGCCTCACGGTCTCGATCGACGGCGCCACCGGCTGGACGGTGGGCGACACCATCACCATCGGGCCGACAAGCGGCAACGGCGCCTCCAGCACCGAAGAAAGGATCATCACCGGCATCAGCGGCGGCGGCACGCTGACCATCGATTGGAGCGGCGGGCTCACGAACGCACGCGTGCTCACCGGCACGAGTCCCATCGTCGTGGCCAACCTGACGCGGAACGTCCTGGTCCGGTCCTCGGGCACCGATACCAGCGGCGATACCGCGTACATCCGGAACCTCACCGCGAACGCGACCAGCTTCAGCCTCGCCTACGGCGAGTTCGCCCACCTCGGGACCATGGCGGCGTCAAAATACGGGATCACCTTCGACGGGGCGGGCGTCCGAGGCTCGGTCTCCAGCTGCACCGTCCGCCAGGGATACGGCGGCATCGTCGTGATGGGAGCGTCCAGCAACACCTTCACGCATAACCTGGCCTATGAGAACGCGTTGGACGGCATCTATGCGGAGAACTCGTCCAACAACACCTTCGCCTACAATAACCTGGTCTCGAACTCGCTCTACGGCATCCGGCTCAATGTCGCATCCAACAACACTGTCGCCGGCAACTATTCCTACTCGAACGCGGGCTCGAACTGCGGCGTCTGTCTCAACGAATCCAACCATAACATCATCGACTCCAACAGCTCCTACTCGAACGCGGGGATCGGCTTCGATATCGATAATTCGTCCCATAACACCTTGTCCTCCAACGACTCTCACTCCAACCTAGGCTATGGCTACTACATCCATGGCTCGGCCGCGTCCACCAACACGTTTGTCTCGAACAACGCATACGCCAACCTGAGCTACGGTTTCTACCTGGCCGACTGGGCTATCGGCAACACGTTGATCTCGAACGACTCCTTCTCGAACACGGACTACGGCATCATCATCCTGGACGCCTTCGACACCGTCGTCGTCGGAGGCAGTTTCGGCTACGACGCGTCGGGGACTCCCGCTCCCAACTCCTCGGCAGAAATCCTGATCAACGCCGCGGACACGGGCGAGCTCACCCTCAAAGACGTCCGCGTGAATCCGGCGACCGGCGTGTCCGCCGACGGCTTCAACAAGGAAGGCAACTACGTCATCTCCTACGCCCAGGACTCGGACACGGGCACGATCCGACTCTGGGGCGACTACGCGATCTCGGGAAGCACCCTGACCTTGGACTACGCTACCCGGCTATACGCCTCCACGGCCGCGGCGCCCAGGCTCATGCGGGGAAGCGGCCACTCGGCCGGCGTGGTCCTGAGCTACGACGCCGAGGCCGTGAGCCAGCTCATCACCATCGAGCACCGCGCCGGGCTGTGGCACGTGGACGGCTCGGTCTCCGGAGCCGATATGGAGAGCTTCCCGGGAAGCGTGACGGACCAGGACATCCCCGCGGCGAACTCCCAGTTCCGCCTGGACTTCACGGACGGCGGCTCGGCGGCGGAGGGCGACCGCGTGGACTTCGCCCTGATCGCCGCCTCGCAGGACCAGAGCGCGCAGAAGCGCCTGCTCTTCGGGCCCGGAGCGTCCTCCTTCCGCGAGGGCCGCTCCCAGCTCACCGTGGCCGCCGACGGCGGGATCGTGCTCAGAGGGGTGGACGGCGCGCATACCCTGGTGGACATGCTCTCCGGAAGCACCTACTACACCTTCGTGGACTCGGGCGCCTTCACCGCCGACTACTCCTCGATGACGAACATGGACCCCCGCGGCCTGCAGCTCTCCGGCTCGGCCGGGGTATTCATCTCGACGACGGTGTTCGACTACATGGGCCTGGCCTCCGGCACCAACGCGTACATCACGGCGCGCGACCTCTCGTCCCAGATCACCCTCGATCAGGTCGGCTTCAAGCTCTCGCGCTCCTCGCACGGCTTCGACTCCGCCTATAACGTCCGGGTGGAGGGAGACGACTCCAATCTCCAGTGGCTCTTCGTCGGCAGGGTCGGCACGCTGTGGGGCGAGGACTTCGACGAGGAGCCGGCCAACAAGGTGGGCTGGGGCTGCCGGTCGCTGGTCAGCGCCCAGGACGGAGCGTGGTCCTCGGGCTCGACCTGGGAGCTGGGCTTCGTGCCCACCGACTGCAACGCGGTCACGGTGGCGGCGGGAGATACCGTGACGGTGGACGACACGGCCGCGACAGCGTCCACCATGACCGTCCAGGGGACCTTGAAGTTCAGCCGCGTGAGCCACTCGAGCCTGACCATGGTCGAGGGCGACCTCACGGTGGAGGCGGGCGGCCACCTGGACTTGGGCACCGAAGCGGACCCGATCCCGACGGGCATCGACGCGCACCTCGTTCTGGCCCTGGGCCGGACGGCCGGCCAGTACGGCCTGATCATCCAGGACGGCGGCGACTTCACGGTCCGCGGCGCCACGAAGACCCCGACGGCCGCGCCCTCGAGCGACATCTCGGCCGGCCAGACCACCGCGATCCTGGCCGAGACCATCGCCTCGCTCGGCTGGGAGACCGGCGACCTCGCCACCTTCGCGCCGACCCAGGGCAGCGGCCCCTCCGCGACCGAGAAGAAGACGATCAGCGGCACCTTGGCCAACTTCCTAACAGTGGACTCGAACTTCTCGGCCGTCCATTACGCGACGGGCGCCGCGCTCGTGTCCGACCTCACCCGCAACGTCCTGGTCCGGTCCTCGGGCACCGACACGGCCGGCGACACCGCCTATATCCGCAACCTGGCCCGCAACGCGACCAGCTTCAGCCTGTCCTACGGCGAGTTCGAGTACCTGGGAGCCAACGCCTCCGGCAAGTACGGGATCACCTTCGACGGCGCGGCGGTGGAGGGCTCGATCTCGAGCTCCACCATGCGGGAGGGCTATATCGGGATCTATGTCAACGGCGCGGACGCGAACACGTTCTCCCACAACCTCCTATACAACAACGCGAGCCACGGCGTCTTCCTCGACAACGCGGCGAACGGCAACGCCGTTTCATACAACCATTCGTTCGTGAACGCCGGGTACGGCGTCTTCCTGCAGAGCTCGTCCGACAACAACTTCCTGACACACAACAAGGTCTACTCCAACTCGAACTGGAGCGTCTACCTCAACAGCTGCGACGACAACACCTTCGCGTCCAACGACCTCTTCTCCAACGCGAGCTTCGGCGTCTATCCCTCCGGATCCTCGGACGGCAACCTGTTCGTCGCCAACCGCGTCCACTCCAACGCCGACCGCGGCATCCATCTCTACAACTCCAACGATAACGTCTTCGTGTCCAACGACGTCTACTCCAACTCGGGATACGGGCTCTCCACGCGCGGCTCCCTGGACACCGTCTTCATCGAAGGGAGCCTCGGCTACGACCCGGCGGGGCCATCGGCGCCCAACGCCTCCGCCGAGATATTCTTCGACGCCTCGGACAGCGAAAGCCTCACCGTCAAAGCCGCGCGCGTCAACCCGGCCGTGGGCATCTCCACCGAGGGGTTCAACCGGGGAGGCGACTGCCTGCTCACCTACAACCAGGACCTCGACACGGGCACGGTGCGCGTCTGGGGAGACTGCGCGCTCTCCGGACAGACGCTGACCCTCGACCACTCCGCCCAGATCTACGCGTCCACGACGACCGTGCCCAAGCTCATGCGCGGAAGCGGCCACTCGGCGAGCCTGGACCAGACCTACGACGCGCAAGCCCTGAGCCAGCTCATCACCATCGAGTACCGCGGCGGCCAGTGGCACGTGGACGGCTCCTCGTCGGGCGTGGACATGGACGGCTTCCCGGGCAGCGTGGCCGGCCGCGACATCCCCCCCGGCAGCCCCCAGTTCCGCCTGGACTTCACCCCCGGCGGCTCCCCCGAGGAGGGCGACCGCCTCGACTTCGCCCTGCTCGCCGCCTCGCGGGACGCGAGCGTCCAGAAGCGGCTGCTGTTCGGACCCGCGGCCGCCTCCTTCCGCGGCGGACGCTCCAAGCTGGCGCTCGCCTCGGACGCGGGCGTCGTCCTGCGCGGCATCAAGGGAACGCACACGCTGGTGGACATGATGGCCGGAAGCACGTACTACACCTTCGTGGACTCCGGGGCCTTCACCGCCGAGTACTCGTCCATGACGAACATGGACCCCGGCGGCATGCAGCTCACGGGCTCGGGCGGCGTCGCCATCTCGTCGTCCGTGTTCGACTACCTCGGCTTCGCCTCCGGGACCAACGCCTACATCACCGCCCGGGACCTTACCTCCTCGGCCACCTTCTACAGCGTGACCTTCGGCCTCTCCCGCTCCTCGCACGGCTTCGACTCGGCCCACAACGTGCGCGTGGAAACCGGCGACTCGAACCTGGAATGGCGCTTCCGGGGCGAGAACGGGCCCCTCTGGGGCGAGGACCATGACGACGAGCTCGGCGGAGGCGTCAGCGTCATCTGGTCCGACCGGCCGCCGGACGGCCCCGCCGTGGCGGCGGTCCACCTATCGAGCATCACGGTGACCTGGGGCCAGGTATTCTCCGACGGCTACTCGGTGGATGCCTCGACCGCGCCCGACTTCTCCGGCGCGATCCTCTCGTCGGCCACCTTCGTCGTGGCCTTGACCACGCTCACGACTCAGGGCCTGGCCCCGAACACGACCTACTACATCCGGGCCGGGGCCCTGTGGGTGGACGTGACCACCTATACCGACGCCGCCCCGGCGTCCACCTCCACGCTCGCCGACCTCGTCACGAGCGACCAGTTCTTCGGGATCTTCGTCACCAGCGTGACGGTCAACTGGGAGCCCCTGCCCACGGCGGCCCAGGAAGGCTCCTCGAGCACCGCCGAAGGCTACCTGGTGGAGGCGTCCACCGCGCCCGACTTCACGGGCGCGCTCTTCTCCTCGGCCACGCCCAACGTGGAGCTCAGCACCCTGACCGTCTCGGGCCTGGAGCCGTACGTCCCGTATCACTTCCGCATCGGGAGCCTGAACTGGAACGGGGCGCCGCACTTCACGGTCCTGGGAGCCACCACGCCCAGCGTCTTCAAGGTTGTGGACCTGCTCGGCTCGGGCGGGGACTCCCAAGGGCTCGCGTGGGGCGACTACGACGGCGACGGGGACCTGGACCTCGCCGTGGCCAACCGGAGCGGCGCGGACGAACTCATCGCGCGCAACAACGGCGACGGCACGTTCTCCACGTTCACGCTGACCGGGACGGCCGGCGACTCGGCGGGCGTGGCCTGGGCCGACTACGACGGCGACGGGGACCTGGACCTCGCGGTGGCCAACCTCTCAGGCCAGGACGAATACATAGCCCGCAACGACGGGGGCGGCTCCTTCACGCGGTTCGATCTGACCGGCATCGGCGGGGACTCCTACGGCGTGGCTTGGGGCGACTACGACAACGACGGGGACCTGGACCTCGCCGTGGCAAACAAGAGCGGCCAGGACGAGACCCTCGCGCGAAACAACGGCGACGGGACGTTCTCGACCTTCACGCTGACCGGCACCGGCGGGAACTCCTACGGCGTGGCCTGGGGAGACTACGACAACGACGGGGACCTGGACCTGGCCGTGGCGAACTACAACGGGGATGAGGACGCTATCGCCCGGAACGAAGGCGGCGGCACGTTCTCGACCTTCACGCTGACCGGGACGGATGTGGACTCCCGCGGCATCGCCTGGGGCGACTACGACAACGACGGGGACCTGGACTTGGCCGCGGCGGTCAGCAACGGAGACGAATACATCGCGCGCAACGACGGGGGCGGGACGTTCTCGACGTTCACCCTGGCGGGCAGCGGCGGCAACTCCTTCGCCATCGCCTGGGGAGACTACGACAACGACGGCGACCTGGACCTCGCCGTGGCCAAATACGGCGGGGCCGACGAGTACGTAGCGCGCAACGACGGAGGCGGGACCTTCACCCGGTTCACGCTGCAGAGCACGGGAAGGAACTCCGTGGCCCTCTCCTGGGGAGACTACGACGGCGACGGGGACCTGGACCTGGCCGTGGCGAACTACTCCGGCCAGGACACCTACATCGCCCGCAACGACGCCGTCATCGCGCACAACAGCCCCAGCGCGCCCGCCGCGGGCTTCGCGGCGTCGTTCAGCGAATACTCCGAGTTCTCGAGCTCCGGGGTCCTGCGGGTCCAGTGGGACGACGGCTCCGACGTGGAGAACTCCACCGCCTCCCTGCGGTATTTCGTCCGGGTAGGGACCACGGTCGCGGGAAGCAGCACGACCATCAAAATCCCCCCGCTCTACGGCACGGACGGCCTCTCGGGAGGCGGCTCTTTCCTCTATAGCACGAAGGTCTCCCCCTCCCAGCGCGGTCTGGAGGTGATCCTCCAAAAGGAGTCCACCGCCTACTGGGCCGTGGTGACGGAAGACGGCGAATCGTTGCGCAGCCCCGAATCGGCCGAGCAGACGACCTCGCTCGTCGCGCCCGCGGCCGTAACCGACCTGTACGCGGCGCTTTCCGCCGACGGGCTCGGCGCCAGCACCATGTCGGTGACCCTCACCTGGACCGCGCCCGGCGACGCCGTCTACGCCGGCGCCATCACCGGCGGCGAGTATGACATCCGCTACTCGACGTTCACCCCGATGACCAGCACGGCCGCCTTCGCGAACGCGTCGTACAGAGTCGCCATCGCCACCTCCGTCAGCCCCGGCGATGCCCAGGTCCACACGTTGACCGGCCTGGACTACAGCGCGACCCACTACTTCGCCATCACGACCAAAGACGGCCTCGGCGTGCGATCCCCGCTTTCCAACGCCACGACGGCGGAAAGCTACATCGAGGTCTTGGCCGGCATGAGCGGGGACTCGATGGGCGCGGCTTGGGGCGACTTCGACAACGACGGCGACCTCGACCTCGTGGCGGCCAACGCCTCCGGCCAGGACGAGTACATCGCGGAGAACAACGGGGACGGGACCTTCTCGACCTTCACGTTGACCGGGACGGCCGGAGATTCCGCAGCGATCGCCTGGGGCGACTTCGACAACGACGGGGACCTGGACCTCGCGGTGGCCAACGCCGGGACGGAGGACGAATACGTCGCCCGCAACGACGGGGCCGGGGTCTTCACGAAACTCGTTCTGAACGGATCCGGCGGAAACTCCAGCGGCATCGCCTGGGGCGACTACGACAACGACGGGGACCTGGACCTCGCCGTGGCCAACGACGGCGGCCAGGACACGTTCATCGCCCGTAACGACGGAGACGGCTCGTTCTCCACATTCACTCTGACGGGCTCGGGAGGGAACTCCGCGGGCATCGCCTGGGGCGACTACGACAACGACGGGGACCTCGACCTCGCCGTGGCCAACGACGGCGGCCAGGACGAGTACATCGCGCAGAACAACGGGGACGGCACGTTCTCCACCTTCACGCTGACCGGCACCGGCGGAAGCTCCTACGGCCTGGCCTGGGGCGACTACGACGACGACGGGGACCTGGACCTGGCCGTGGCCAATCACGGCGGCGAGGACGAGTACATCGCGAGAAACGACGGCGGCGGGACTTTCACGAAGGTCACGCTCACCGGCACGGGCGGGGACTCGCTTGGCATCGTCTGGGGCGACTACGACAACGACGGGGACCTGGACCTGGCCGTGGCCAACGGCAGCGGCCAGGATGGATACGTCGCGCGCAACGACGGCAGCGGGACGTTCTCGACATTCACGCTGATCAACGCGGGCGGGGAGTCGGTGGGCATCTCCTGGGGAGACTACGACGACGACGGGGACCTGGACTTGGCGGTCGCCAACTTCGCCGAGGATCAGTATCTCGCGCGCAACGATATCGTGATCGCGCACAACAGTCCGAGCGCGCCCGGATCAGGGTTCTCGGCCTCGTTCAGCGAGTACTCCGAATTCTCCAGCTCCGGCGTATTGAGCGTGCAGTGGGACGACGGCTCGGACGTCGAGAACTCCACCGGTTCTTTGCGGTACTTCGTGAGGTTGGGGACCACGGTCGCGGGGAGCAGCACAACGTTCAAGCTCCCGGCCCGCTACAGCACCGACGGCTACTCCGGCGGCTCTTTCCTCTACAGCACGAAGATCTCCTCCTCCCAGCGGGGAATGAAGCTCATCTTCCAGAAAGAGACGACCGCCTACTGGGCCGTGCTCACCGAGGACGGGGAGTCGCTGCGCAGCCCCGAGTCCGCGGAGCAGACGACCGAGGTCGCCGCGCCCGACGCGGTCACCGACCTCCATGCGACGATCACCGAGGGAGGGCTGGGCTTCAGCACCATGTCCGTGACCCTCACGTGGACCGCTCCGGGCGACAGCGGCTACCTGGGCGCCATCACGGGCGGCGCGTTCGAGATCCGCTACTCGACGTTCACCCCGATGACCAGCGCGGGCGCCTTCGTCAACGCGTCGTACGCGGTGGTCTTGGCCACCTCCGTGAGCCCGGGCGACGGGCAGGTCCATACGCTGACGGGCCTGGACTACACGACGACCCACTACTTCGCGATCACGACCAAAGACGGCCTCGGCGTGCGCTCCGCGCTCTCCAACGCCGCCACCGCGCAGAGCTACATCCGGGTCCTGGCCGGCACCGTCGGGAACTCGATGGGGGCCGCCTGGGGCGACTACGACGCCGACGGGGACCTGGACCCGGCCGTGGCGAACCGCAACGGCCAGGACGAATACATCGCACACAACAACGGGGACGGCACGTTCTCGACGTTCACCCTGGCGGGCATGGGCGGAGACTCCTACGGCATCGCCTGGGGCGACTTCGACAACGATGGAGACCTCGACCTGGCCGTTTCCAACACGAACGGCGAGGACGGATACGTCGCCCGCAACGACGGAGGCGGAGCCTTCACCCGGATAAGCCTGTCGGGCTCGGGAGGGAACTCCGCGGGCATCGCCTGGGGCGACTACGACAACGACGGGGACCCGGACCTGGCCGTGGCCAACCGAGGCACGGAGGACGAATTCATCGCTCGCAACAACGGGGACGGGACGTTCTCGACGTTCACCTTGACCGGGACGGGCGGCGACTCCATGGGAGTCGCCTGGGGCGACTACGACAACGACGGAGACCTGGACCTGGCGGTGGCGAACCAGGCCGGCGAGAACGAATACATCGCGCGCAACGACGGGAGCGGGACCTTCACGCGGATCGTCCTGAGCGGGACGGGCGGGGACTCGGTGGGCCTGGCATGGGGCGATTACGACAACGACGGGGACCTGGATCTGGCCGTGGCCAACGCCGGGACGGAGGACGAATACGTCGCGCGCAACGACGGCGGCGGGACCTTCACCCGCGTCGTCTTGAGCGGAACGGGCGGCTACTCCCAGGGCGTGTCCTGGGGCGATTACGACAACGACGGGGACTTGGATCTCGCCGTGGCCAACTACGGCGACGACGGTTACCTCGCGCGCAACAACGGCGACGGCGCCTTCTCGAAGCTCACGCTGACGGGAACGGGCGGAAACTCGGTCGGCATCTCCTGGGGCGACTACGACGACGATGGGGACCTGGACCTCGCCGTGGCCAACACGAACAGCGACGACGAATACCTCGCGCGCAACGACGCGGACCTGGCCCACAACGATCCCGCCGCCCCCTCCTCCGGGTTCTCCGACTCCTTCAGCGAGTACTCCGAGTTCTCCAGCTCCGGCGTCCTGACTCTCGGCTGGGGCGACGGCTCCGACGTGGAGAACTCCACCGCCTCGCTGCGCTACCTGGTTCGGGTGGGCACGACGGTGGCGGGAAGCAGCACGACGCTGAAGCTCCCGGCCCGCCACGGACACGACGGCCTCTCCGGCGGCTCCTTCCTCTACAGCACGAAGATCTCCTCCTCACAACGCGGGATGAAGATAGTCCTCCAAAAAGAGACCACGGCCTACTGGGCGGTCGCGACCGAGGACGGCGAGCTGCGGCGCAGCCCCGAATCGGCCGAGCAGACGACCGAGGTCGTGGCGCCCGCGGGGGTCACGGACCTCAGGGTCAGCGCCATCGTCTCCACCGGCCTCGGGGCGAGCTCGATGACGGTCACGCTCACCTGGACGGCCCCCGGGGACAGCGGCCGCGCGGGCGCGATCACCGCCGGAGCGTTCGACATCCGCTACTCGACCTTCACGCCGATGACGAGCACCGGCGCCTTCGCGAACGCTCCGGTCAGCGTGGTCATCGCCACCTCCGTCAGCCCCGGCGATCCGCAGGCGTACACCTTCGAGTTCTTCGACGCCGCCGCCACCTACTATTTCGGCATCACGACCACCGACGGCATGGGCGTCCGGTCCTCGCTATCCAACCCGGCCACGGCCCAGAGCTACATCCAGGCGCTCTTCGGCTCGAGCGGCGACGCCTACGACGTCGCCTGGGCGGACTACGACAACGACGGCGACCTGGACTTCGCGGTGGCCAACACGAACAGCCGGGAGGACTACATCGCCCGCAACGACGGGGGCGGCTTCTTCTCGACCTTCACCGTGGCCGGCACCGACGTGTTCTCCTCGGGCCTGGCCTGGGGCGACTACGACAACGACGGCGACCCGGACCTGGCGGTGGCCGAGGCCGGAGGCCAGGACAACTACCTGCTCCGCAACGACGGCGGCGCGTTCACGAAGATTGCTCTGACCGGGTTCGGCGGCAACTCCAAAGCCGTGGCCTGGGGCGACTACGACAACGACGGGGACCTGGACCTAGCCGTGGCCAACGCCCTCGGAGAGGACGAGTATCTCGCCCGCAACGAGGGCGGCGGGACCTTCACGAAGATCACCCTGACCGGCACCGGCGGGAACTCCAAGGACCTGGCCTGGGCAGACTACGACAACGACGGGGACCTCGACCTCGCGGTGGCCAACGGCGACGGCAACCAGGACGAGTACATAGCCCGCAACAACGGGGACGGCACCTTCACGAAGACCACGTCGCTGGACGGGACGGGCGACAACTCGACCGCGCTCGCCTGGGGCGACTACGACAACGACGGGGACCTGGACCTGGCCGTGGCCAACACGAACAACCAGGACGAATACGTGGCGCGCAATGACGGCGGCGGGACGTTCACGAAGGTGGCTATCGCCGGGACCGGCGGCTTCTCCTTCGATATCGCCTGCGCGGACCACGACTCGGACGGGGACCTGGACCTGGTCGTGGCCAACAACTTCGAGCTCGACTACATCGCCTACAACAACGGCGACGGCACGTTCGCGAAGCTCGCCCTGAGGGAGACGGGCGGCGACTCCTTCGCCGCGGCCTGGGGAGACCTCGACGGGGACGGCGACCCGGACCTGGCGGTGGGCGAGTCGGGGGCCGACGACTTCATCGTGCGCAACGACACGGGCACGGTGAACGCGGCGCCCTCCTCGCCGTCCCTCTCGGCCTCGGACCTCGGCCTGGAGTACGGCACGGACACGAGCACGCTGACCGTCAAGTGGGACGCGGGAGACTACGACGGAAACGGCGCGACCACGACCGTCTACTACGCCCTGGCCATGGCCACGCAGCCCATCTCGGTATCCGCCGACGGGCGGCGCATCACCGGGCCGTCGAGCTTCGTCCTGCCCTGGGCCAACGGCACCCCCCTCCTGGGCCACTATCTGAGGCCGGCCTACAGAGTGTGGCCGGGCGACGCCTCGCCCAAGCACGGGGTCCCGCTCCGGCTCGACCTGCTCGGAAACGCCCTCAAGAGCGACGCCACCTACTACTTCCGCCTGCAGGCCGTGGACCTCGGCCTGGCCCGGAGCTCCTGGAGCGTGGAGATCAGCTCATACGTCTACAAGGAGCTGCCGCCCGCGAGCCGTACGGTCACGGACGTCTCCACCCACAGCCTCAGCGTCTCCTATTCCACGGTCGCGGCCGGCGGCTACTTCGTGGACGCGTCCACGGCCGCGGACTTCACCGGAGTGCTCTTCTCATCGGCCACCGCGGAGCTCGGAGTGTCCACCCTGACGTCCTACGGCCTGGCCCCGAACACCACCTACTACCTGCGCATGGGCGCCCTCTGGCGGACCACGACGAGCTACGGCCTGAGCGTCCCGGCCGCCACCTCGACGCTCGCCGCGCTGCCGCTGAGCGCCCCCGCCACGTTCAGCGCGGTCGCGGACCAGTCCTTCACCGGCGCCTGGGAAGCCAACGGCAACCCGGCCGGCACCCTCTACGAGGCGGTCGTGTCCACGGAGACGCCGCTGGTGATCGCGCATACGGGCAACGTGACGGTGTCCACCCGGCCCTCCGGACCCCCGTCGGCGGACTTCACCGGCCTGACCCCGGACACGACCTATTACCTGTTCGTCCGGGGCGTCAACTATAACGCGATCCCGACCGCATACGGCGCGTTCGGGTCCACCTCCACGCTCGCGTCCCCGCCCACGGGCGTGAACATCGCGGGAGCGCATCTGAGCACCATGACCGTGGCCTGGAGCACGGTGACGTCGCAGGGCTATCTGGTCGAGGCCTCTTCCACGGACTTCGACGGCGCGGGCGTCGTGTACGCCTCCTTCACGGCGAACGGGGCCCTGGGCGCGCTGAGGGTCGAAAGCCTCGAAGCCAACACCACCTACTACCTCCGCGTGGGCGCCGTCAACTGGAACTCGGTGCCGGACTACGCCGCGGCCGGTTCGAGCTCCACCCTGGCCGAACCGGTCTCCGGGGCGCAGGTCTACTCGGTGTTCACCGACAGCGTGACGCTCAACTGGCGGCCGCTGCCCCCCGTCCCGCAATCCGTCTCGGCGGAGAGCTACCTCGTGCAGGCGTCCACGGCCTCCGACTTCTCGGGAGGGATATTCTCCTCCTCCACGGCCGGGGTGGAGCCCAGCACCCTCACCGTCACGGGCCTGACCGGCGGCGTCACCTACTACTTCCGCGTGGGCAGCATCAACTGGGAGAGCGTCGCCAACTACGTCTCGGCCGGCTCCACGTTGACCTACAACCCCGCTCCGGTCGCCCCCGCGGTCGACTCCGCCTTCCTCTCGTCGATCACGGTCAGCTGGACTCCGGTCTATCCCGAGGAGGGCTACGTGCTCGACGCTTCCACGGCCCCCGACTTCTCCGGGACGGTGCTGTCATCCGCCACGCCGAGCGCCGCGGCCGCGTCCCTGACCGTCGAGGGATTGGCGGTGAACACCACCTACCATCTGCGCGCGGGCGCCGTCCGGGGCGGAGCCACATCCTACGCCTTCACCGCGCCGCCCTCCACGGCCACGCTCGCCGACGTGCCCGGGCCGGCCGCGCCCGCCATCCTTGGAGTGTCCTCCTTCTCCCTCGCTGCTCAGTGGGCCGACGGCGGGAACCCGGCGGGCACGCTCTACGCCCTGGAAGCCTCCTCGACCGGCTTCGACGGGTCCGGGGCGCTCGTCTCCTCCGATACCCTGGCCTTCTCGGCCACGGTCCGGCTCCTGCTCTCCGACACCACCTACTATCTGCGGGTCAAGGCCGTCAACCGCAACGGCGTCCCGACCGCGCCGCTGGCGCTGGGCTCCACTTCGACCCTGGCCTCGCCGCCGGGGAGCGTCGGCGTGGCCGTCGTCCACCCGAGCTCGATGACCGTGACCTGGAACGCCGTGACCGCCCAGGGCTACCTGGTGGAGGCCTCCTCCACGGACTTCGACGGCACGGGCATGGTCTATTCCTCCTCCACCGCGAACGGCGGGCTCGGCGCCTTGACGGTCCAAAGCCTGGAGGAGAACACGACGTACCAGGTGCGCGTGGGCGCGGTCAACTGGAACGGCGTGCCCAACTACGCGGCGGGCGGCTCCAGCTCCACCTTGGCCGAGGAGGTGATCGGCCCTCAGGTGCTCGAGGTCTTCACCACGAGCGCCACGGTCAACTGGCAGCCGCGGCCCGCCGCCCCGCAGGAGGCCACGGCCGAAGGCTACCTCCTGGAGGCCTCCACCACCTCCGGCTTCACGGGCGGCATCCTATCCTCCTCGACGGCCGGGGTGGAGCCCAGCACTTTGACCGTGACCGGACTGACGGGCGGGACGACGTTCTACTTCCGAGCCGGCAGCCTCAACTGGGCCGGCGCTCCGAACTTCATCTCCGCGGGCTCGACCTATACCCACACCCCGGCGCCCGACGACCCGGTCCTGGACGCCGTCTTCGGCTCCTCGATCGCGGCATCCTGGAGCGGCTTCGATCCCGACGGCGGCTACGCGCTCGAGGCGTCCACGGCCCCGGACTTCACCGGCGCCATCCTGTCCTCGACGACCGCCAACGGGAGCCTGACCGCGCTGACGGTCGAGGGCCTGGCGTTCAACACGACCTATTACCTGCGCGCCGGCGCGGTCTGGTCCGGCTCCACCTTCTACGCCTTGGCGGTCCCGGCCTCCACGTCCACTTTGGCGAGGGAGCCCGGGGCGGCGGCGCCCGCCTTCCCGGCGGTATTCGTCTCGTCCATGTCGGCGCAATGGACCGACGGCGGCAACCCGGCGGGCACGCGCTACGTCCTCGAAGCGTCATCGGCCGGTTTCGCCGCGGACACCGCCCTGGTGTCCTCCGAAACGTTGGACACGACGGCCTTCGTCGAGACGCTGCTCGAGGATACCACCTACGCGCTCCGCGTGAAGGCGGTCAATCACAACGGCCTGGAAAGCGCCTACCTGGCCGTGGGCTCGACGTCCACGCTCGCCGCGCGGCCGTCGGGCGTCAGCATCGCCGCCGCCCACCACAGCTCGATGACGGCCGCCTGGACAACGGTGACCTCGCAGGGCTATCTGGTCGAGGCCTCCTCGACGGATTTCGACGGGGCGGGGACGGTCTATTCCTCGGCCACCGTCGACAGCGGGATCGGGACCCTGAGCCTCCAGGGCCTTGAGGCCAATACCACCTACTACGTCCGCGTCGGCGCGCTCAACTGGAACGGCGCCCCCAATTTCGCGTTCGGCGGCTCGAGCTCCACGTTGGCCGACCCCGTCGGCGGGGCGCAGGTCTTCGCGGTCTTCACGACGAGCGCGGCCGTCAACTGGCGGCCGCTTCCCCCCGCCCCGCAGTCCGCCTCGGCCGAAGGCTACCTCCTGCAGGCGTGCGCGATACCGGACTTCTCGTCCGGGATCCTCTCCTCTTCGACGGCCGGCGTGGAGCCGAGCACCCTGACCGTCACGGGGCTGAGCGGGGGGGTCACGTACTACTTCCGCGTGGGCAGCCTCAACTGGCCTTCGGAGCCTCACTTCGTCTCCGTGGGCTCGAGCCTGGCCGGAGCCCCGACGCCCGCCGGCCCGGCCGTCGCCGCCGCGTTCATGTCGTCGGTCACAGCCTCCTGGGGCGGGGTGGACCCGGACGGCGGCTACGTGCTCGACGCCTCGACTGCGGCGGACTTCACCGGGACGCTCTATTCGTCTGCCACCCCGAACGGCGCGCTCAACAGCCTGACGGTCGAGGGCTTGGCGCTCAACACGACCTACTATCTGCGCGCCGGCGCGGTGTGGGCCGGGGTGACGTCCTACACGCCGACCACGCCCGCGTCGACGGCCACCCTCGCCAACGAGCCGGGAGCGCCCCCTCCGGGAGTCCTGGAGGTCTTCGTGTCCTCGATCTCGGCGCAGTGGGCGGACGGCGGCAATCCGGCGGGGACCCGCTATCTGCTCCAGGCCTCATCGGCGGGCTTCGCGGCCAGCACCACGATGGCCTCCTCGGAGACGCTCCAGACTTCGGCCTTCGTGGAGTCCCTGCAGGAGGACACCACCTATGAGCTGCGCGTGACGGCCGTCAACCGCAACGGGGTGCCGAGCGCCTACCTCGCCCTCGGCTCCACCTCGACGCTGGCCCTGCCGCCCGTCAGCGGCGGCGTCGCGGCCGTGTACGCGAGCTCGATCACCGCGGCCTGGGACACCGTGGGGGCTCCGGGCTATCTGGTGCAGGCTTCCTCCACGGGCTTCGACGGGACCGGAACGGTCCACTCCTCTTCCACCGCCGACGGCTGGACCGGCTCCCTGACGGTCGAAAGCCTGACGTCCGACACCACCTACACGCTGCGCGTAAGGGCCGTCAACCACAACGGCATCCCAAGCGCGTACCTGACCCTCGGCTCCAGCTCCACCCTGGCCCAGAGTCCGCCGAACGCGAACGTCGCGGCGGTCCTCCCGAGCTCGATGACCGTATCCTGGGACGCCGTGACGTCGCAAGGCTATCGGGTCGAGGCGTCCTCGACGGATTTCGACGGGGCGGGCGCCGTCTATTCCTCGTCGACGGCCGACGGCGGGCTCGGCGGACTGACGGTCGAAGGCCTCGAGGCCAACACCACATACGCCATCCGCGTCGCGGCGCTGAACTGGAGCGGGGAGCCGAACTACGCCTCGGGCGGCTCGAGCTCCACCCTGGCCGACGCGGCGGCCGGCGCGCGGGTCCACGCGGTCTTCACGACCAGCGCGACCGTCAACTGGCTGCCCCTCCCGGCGGCCCCGCAGTCCGCCACGGCCGAGGGCTACGTCCTCGAGGCCTCCACCGCGCCCGACTTCTCGGGCGCCGTCCTCTCGTCGTCGACCGCCGCCGTCGAGCCGAGTACCCTGACCGTCACGGGCCTGACCGGCGGCGCGAGCTACTACTACCGCGTGGGAAGCCTCAACTGGGCCGGCCTGCCCAACTACGCGGCGGCCGGCTCGGCCTTCACGGGGGCCCCGGCGCCCGGGACCCCCGCCGTGGACGCCGTGCACTACTCCTCGATCACGGTCTCCTTCGTCGGCGCCGGCGCGGATCCCGACGGCGGCTACGTCCTCGACGCGTCCACGGCCGCGGACTTCAGCGGGACGGTCCTGTCCTCGGCCACCCCGAGCGCGTCCTTGACCACCCTGAGCGTGGAGAGCCTGGCCCTCAACACGACCTACTATCTCCGAGCGGGCGCGGTCTGGTCCGGGACGCCCTCCTACGAGCCCGCGACGCCGTCCTCGACCGCGACCTTGGCCGGCGACCCGGCCGCGGCCGCCGCGACCTTCCTCGAGATATTCGTGTCTTCGGTCACCGCGCAGTGGGACGCGGCGGGCAACCCGGCCGGCACGCTCTACGAGGCGGTGGCGTCCACCGGCGCCCCGCTGGTCGGGACGCACTCCGGCGACGTCGCGGTGTCGACCCGGCCTTCCGGGACTCCGTCCGTGGGATTCCCCGGCTTGACGCCCGACACCACCTATTACCTCTTCGTGAGGGCGGTCAACCATGACGCCATCCCGAGCGGATACGCGGCTCTCGGCTCGACCTCGACGCTGACCCAGCGCCCGGCCAACGCCGGCGTCACGGAGGCGCAGCGCAGCACGATGACCGTGGCCTGGGACACTGTGTCGTCACGCGGTTATCTGGTCGAGGCATCCTCGACCGATTTCGACGGGTCCGGGACCCTCTACTCCTCGGCCACGGCCAACGCCGGGCTCGGGTCCCTGACGCTCGACGCCCTGGAGGCCAACACCACGTACCACGTCCGGGTCGGCGCCCTGAACTGGAACTCGGCGCCCAACTATGCGTCGGCGGGATCGAGCTCCACTCTGAGCGAGCCGGTCTCCGGCGCACAGGTCTTCGCGGTCTTCAACGCGAGCGTCACGCTCAACTGGCAGCCGCTGCCGACCGCGCCGCAGGCCGCGTCGGCCGAGGGATACCGCGTCGAGGCCTCCACGTCGCCCGACTTCTCGGGGACGGTCCTCTCCTCGGCCACGCCGGTCGTGACCGGATCCACGCTGACCGTCTCGGGCCTGACCGGCAGCGCGACGTACTATTTCCGCGTCGGCTCCCTCAACTGGGCCGGCCGCCCCCTCTTCGTCGACGCGGGCTCCACCGTCACTGCGCCCCCGCCTCCCGCCGCCCCGGTCGTCGACTCCGTGTTCCTGTCCTCGATCACGGCGTCCTGGACGAGCGTGGACTCCTCGGACGGCTACGTCCTGGAGGCCTCCACGGCGAGCGACTTCACCGGGACCATCGTGTCGTCGATCACCGCGGACGGCGGGACGACCGCCCTGACGGTCGAGGCCCTGGAGGTGAACACGACCTACTATCTGCGGGTGGGAGCGCTCTGGCCGGCCACGACCGCCTACCTGCGCACCACGCCGGCGTCGACCGCGACGCTCGCGGCCGAACCCGCGGCGCCCGCCGCGGCCTTCACGGCGGTGTCCGCCTCGTCGCTCACCGTGCGATGGACGGCCGGCGGCAACCCGGCGGGCACGCTCTACGAGGCGACCGTGTCCACCGAGACCCCGCTCGTCGCCGCGAACAGCGGCAACGTGACGGTTTCGACCCGGCCGCTCGGGAGCCTGTCGGCGGACCTCGCCGGCCTGACGCCCGACACGACCTACTACCTGTTCGCGCGCAGTCAATCGCAGCGGCGCGCCCAGCGGCTACCTCGCGCTCGGATCCACCTCGACGCTGGCCCAACCGCCGGGGAACGCGAACCTGCCGGAGGTCCACAACAGCTCCATGACCGTGGCCTGGGACAGCGTGACGTCCCAGGGCTATGTCGTGGAGGCCTCGTCGAAGGCCTTCGACGGGACCGGGACGGTATACCTCTCCTCGACGGCCTCCGGCGGGCTCGGGACCTTGGGCGTCGCGGGCCTCGAGTCCAACACGACCTATCAGGTCCGGGTGGGGGCCCTGAACTGGAATTCGGCGCCCAACTTCGCCGCGGCCGGCTCGAGCTCCACTCTGGCCGAGCCGGTCGCCGGGGCGCAGGTCCACTCGGTCTTCACGACGAGCGTGACGGTCAACTGGCAGCCGCTCCCGGCGTCCCCGCCCTCCGCCACGGCCGAGGGCTACCTACTGGAGGCCTCCACCACGCCCGGCTTCTCGGGGACGGTATTCTCCTCGGCCACCCCGAGCGCGGCCGTGTCCACCCTGGCCATCGCGGGCCTGACCGGGAACGTGACCTATTACCTCCGAGTCGGCTCGCTTAACTGGGCGGGCCTGCCGCGCTTCGTGCCCGCGGGCTCCGCCTTCACCTTCGCGCCCGAGCCCGCCGCCCCGACGGTGGACGCCGTGTTCTTCTCCTCGATCACGGTCTCCTGGAGCGGGCCCGTGGCCCCCGACGGCGGCTACGTGCTCGACGCCTCCACCGCCTCGGACTTCACCGGCGGCGTGCTCTCCTCCGCCACGCCCAACGGCGGCCTGAATACGCTGACGGTCGAGTCCCTGGCCCTCAACACGACGTACTACCTCCGCGCGGGGGCGGTGTGGGCGGGAGAGACCTTCTACGCCCCGGCCACGCCGGCCTCCACGGCCACCTTGGTCGCCGACCCGGCGCAGGCCTCGCCCGTATTCGCCGGCGTGTTCGTTTCGTCGGTGTCGGGACAGTGGACCGCGGGCGGCAATCCGGCCGTCACCCTTTACGAGGCCGTCGTCTCCACGCGGACGCCGCTGGTCCCCGGGCTCGGCGGCAACGTGACGATATCCACACGGCCGTCCGCCGCCCCCTCGGCCGACCTGACCGGTCTCGCGCCCGACACCACGTATTACCTTTTCGTGCGGGCGGTCAACCACAACGGCGTCCCGAGCGCGTACGCGGCCATGGGCTCGACGTCAACGCTGGCCGAGCTCCCCGGCGGCCCCCGCGTGGCGGCCGTTCATGCAAGCTCGATCGCCGTCTCCTGGGACGCGGTGGCGTCGGAGGGATACCTGGTGGAGGCCTCCTCCACCGCCTTCGACGGGACGGGGACGATCTACTCATCCTCCACGATCGCGGGCGGCCTAGGATCGCTCACCGTCGAGGACCTCGAGGCCAACACCACGTACCACCTCCGGGTCGGCGCGCGCAACTGGAACTCGGCGCTCAACGTGGCCGCCGGCCCCTCGAGCTCCACCTTGGCCGGGCAGGTGGCCGCGGCGCGGGTCTTCGAGGTCCTCTTCACGAGCGTCACGCTCGACTGGACCGCGCTGCCGGGCGCGCCGCAGTCCGCCTCCGCCGAGGGCTACCGCGTGGAGGCCTCCACGGCCCCGGACTTCAGCGGCGCGGTCCGCGTCTCCTCGACCGCGGACGTGACGCGCAGCACGCTGAGCGTGCTGGGCCTGAGGGGCGCGACCACCTATTACTTCCGCGTCGGCAGCCTCAACTGGCAGACGGAGCCGAACTACGTATTCGTCGGGACCACCGTCACCGTCCCGCCCGAGTTCATGGTCACGGATTTCACCGGGATCACCGAGTTCAGGCGGGTGAGGCTCGCCTGGACCGACTTCGACGACGCCGCCAAGGGAGGCTCCTTCCTCGGCTACCGGATCTACCGCTCCACCGGGATCGTGTCCGACCCGCCGCTCACCGCTTCGACGTTCGACGCCGTCTACGTCGACACCGGCGTGGTCGTCGGCACGACCTACTACTACTGGGCGAGCGCGGAGATGTCCCCCGACTTCCTGCTGCCCAAGGCGGGCCCGGCCTCGGTCTTCGTGCGGACCGCGCCGCCCGGGCGTCCCTTCGGGCTGAGCGTCGTCGTGGCCCCGTCCCAGCTATTCCTGTCCTGGCTGCCGGTGCGGGCCTACGACCACGGCCAAGCCTTCGCCGACCCGGACGCTCCGACCTTCGACGAGCTCACCGAGTATCGCGTGTACCGGGCCACGGCCGCCACAGGCGCGTCCTGGACGCACGTCGCCTCCGTCGCGCCGTCGACCGGCACCATTACCTGGGCGGAGAACGACACGTCCCGGGCGTACTTCTACCGCCTGAAAGCGGTGAACTTCACCGAGATCTCGGCGGACTCGCTCGTCATGTCCAACGCCTCCGACGCCGGCATCATCACGGACCCGGACGGCACGAGCACGATCGAGCTTCCCTCTACGGTCATGGACGCGCTGGGCGGCGCCGGCGGCGGCCCGGACACGGCCTACCAGATCGGCTCCTCCAGCCACCCTGAGGACTTAGGCGGCCGGGTGCTCAAGTCCATCGCCTTCATGGCCCGGCGGGGCGGCAAGGAAGAGGTCCCCAACCTCAAGCTCGCGGCCCTGGCCACCATGCGGTTGCGCTACCAGCGGCAGGGCACGCTGGTGGCGCCCTCGGGCGCGGGCGCGGCCTCCAGGCCCACGGCCGTCGTTCCGGTCCCAGAGAACCTGAGCGTGTACTGGTACAACGGCAGCAAGTGGGTCCAGCTCTATGGGAAGCTCGATGAGACCAACCAGCTCATCGTGCTCCGGACGCAGTACCTGGGCCGCTATCAGCTGCGCGCGGTCGAGCGCGTGGGCGCGTTCACCTTCGATACGGCGGGCGTGTCCAACCGCCTCATCACCCCCAACGGGGACGGGCTCAACGACTCGGTGGTAT
>JBDREN010000018.1:0-2597 GCA_043819795.1 Elusimicrobiota bacterium | reverse complement strand
TCCACGCCGCGCCGTAGACCGCCCCGGCGTTGCCGCCGAAAGAGTCGGCCGCCGTCGCCCCGCCCGCCTCATCGAAGGCCCAGTAGCCCACCAGACCGTCCGGCGCCGCGGCGTTGTCGCAGACGTCGGCGTAATCCGGCGTCCCGTCCCCGTCGGCGTCGGAATCCCCGCAGTCCGCCTGCCCGTCCGCATCCGCGTCCGCGAAGCCTTCGTCCACCGCGCCGTCGCAGTCATTGTCCAGCCCGTCGCAGAGCTCGGGCGCTCCGGGATACGAGACGGCGCTGGCGTCATTGCAGTCTATGATCCCGCACGGGCCGCCTTCCTGGGCGTACCCGTCGCCGTCGTTGTCGGTGCACGTGATATTGGCCGGATCGAAGTATGGCTCATGGTTCGACCCGCTGTTAAAGTGCTGCAGGATCTCCTGGGCGCTCAAAGCCCTGTCCCAGACCGCGACCTCGTCCATCGAGCCGTTGAAGTACTCGCCGTTGGAATAAGGGCTTCTCTGGCCTAGGATCAGGTCTATCCCCGGAGTCGCGTAGTCTATCGCGCCCGATATGGCGAACGTCTGCTTCAGGACCCCGTCCACGTAGATCTTCATCTGGGCGCCGTCATAGGTCCCGGCGAGATGGTGCCACTCGTTGAGCGTCACGCTCTGGTCCGAGAAGCAGTCCCTGACCGTTCCGCCGATCGTGAGGTTCAATCCGGGCCTGGAGGTGCTGCTGTAGAACGTGAGGCCGTAGGAGTAGAAAGGCTCGTACCAGGACGTGGTCCTGTAGGGCTTGCTCACGATCTTGGCCCAGAACCCGTTCGCGCGCGGGAAGATCCAGGTCTCCACCGTTATCTGCTCCGTCGGCTCCAGGGAGCTGGCGCCGGGGACCCGCACATAGTCGTTCGAGCCGTCGAAGCTCAACGCGTTTCCGGCCTGCCCCGCCGCCCATGTCGGCCCCACGAGCGTCCCGTGATTGAGGCCGGTCGAATCGGCCGCGGTCGGCCCGGAGCCTTCGTCGAGCCTCCAGTAGCTCACCGCGCCGTCGCACGCCAGCGCGCCCCCGCCGGCGCCGCACAGGCCGCAGTCGACGACGCCGTCGCAGTCGTTGTCCACCCCGTCGCACATCTCGACCGCCGCGGGATTCACGGCGCCGTCGGTGTCGTCGCAGTCCGTGGAGTCGACCACGTATCCCGCCGGCGCGTCGCACACCTGCGTGGTCGAGGCCGCGTCCCCGTAGCCGTCCGAGTCCGTATCGCGATAGAACGCCAATATGAGGCCCTCGTCAATCTGACCGTCGCAGTTATTGTCTATCCCATCGCACATCTCGGTCGCCCCGGGATTCACGGAGTCGTCGGCGTCGTCGCAGTCCGCGGGCCCGCACACGCCCCCCTCCTGGGCGTACGCGTCGCCGTCGTCGTCCGTGCACGTGACCTCGGGCGGCTCGAAGTAGGGGGCATGATCCAACCCGCCGAGATAGTGCTGCGCGATCTCGTCGGCGGCCAAGGCCCTGTGCCAGAGCGCGACCTCGTCGATCACGCCGTTGAAGTACTCCCCCGACGCGTACGGGCTTCTTTGCCCCATGATGAGATCGATCCCCGGGGTCGCGTAGCCTATCGCGCCGGATACGGCGACCGTCTGCTTGAGGACCCCGTCGACGTAGAGCTTCATGTTCGCGCCGTCGTAGGTCCCGGCCAGATGGTGCCATTGATTGAGCGCCACGTTCTCGTCCGAGAAGCAGTTCCATATCACCCCGCCGGTCGTGACGTTGAACCCCGGTTTGGAGGTGTTTTCGGCGAACGTCAGTCCGTAGGAGTAGAAAGGCTCGTACCACGAAGTGGTCCTGTAAGGCTTGCTGATGATCTTGGCCCAGTAGCCGGTCGCCCGTGGGAAGATCCAGGTCTCCAGCGTCATCTGGTCCGCGGGCTCCAGAGCGCCGGCGCCCGTGATATTGACGTAATCGTCCGATCCGTCGAAGCTCAGCGCGTCCGCGACCTGCCCGGCCGTCCACTGCGGTCCCATAGCCGTCCCATGATTGTCCCCGATGGAGTCCCACACCGACGAGCCGGTCCCCTCGTCGAACTTCCAGTAGCCCGCCGGGCCGGCGCAGTCCGCCACGCCGTAGGCGCACAGCGCGCAGTCGGCCGCGCCGTCGCAGTCGTCGTCCGTCCCGTTGCAGATCTCGGCGGCTCCCGGATGCCTCTCGGCGTCCGAATCGTCGCAGTCCGCCGGCCCGCAGCACCCGCCCTCCGCGCCGTATCCGTCCCCGTCCAGGTCCGTGCACAAGCAGGTCTGGGCCACGGCGATGCTCACGTTCGCCGCCTCGGAGTACGCCAAGCCGTCCGTCGCCTTGTAGGTGAAGCCGTCGGTCCCGCTGAAGGCGGGATTGGGGGTGTAGGTGAAGGCGCCGTTCGGGTTCAAGCTCAGCGCCCCGTCCGACGGCCCGCTCACCAGCACCGCCGAGATCGGGTCCCCGTCCGGGTCGCTGTCGTTGGCCAGGACCCCCTCCGCAGCCGAACCCGGCTTGTAGACGAGCAGGCCGTACGTCGTGCTGACATACAGCTCGTTTCTGCCGTCTCCGTCCAGGTCCGCCATCTTCAGATGGTAGACG
>JBDREN010000017.1:0-11394 GCA_043819795.1 Elusimicrobiota bacterium | reverse complement strand
GGGCCGGCGCCTTTGGGCCGTTTGCCGTTCTCTTAATTCCCGAGGAATGCCGTGACCGCGAGGGTCACTCCGTTGGCTGCCGTTTTCGGTGGGTCAGTTCTCGTTAGCAGGGGTGGGTCAAATCTGGTTAGCGCCCGGGCTGAGGAAGGTCATCACGGCCCCGCCCATCCGTATCGATAGGCCTTGTGGATATTGTGGACGACTGCGAAAAGCTGCCATTGGATGTTCACCTTGGCCTTGCCCCGTAACGTAAACCGGTCCAGGCCCAGCATATGGCGCAGGTTTGCGAACACCGGCTCCACGATCCCCATCCGCATGCCGTATAGGTAACGGCCCGCCGCGCTCTCCACTTTTTCAATCATCTTTTGGGAGAAAGTCACCTGCTGCGGAGGCATCTCCCGCCGATCAAATTTGTGCACCTGCCGGGCCGACGTTTCCGGATTCCTTAGGCATTGGGACCTCAGTTCGCACACCCGGCAGTCCGTCTTCTTTGCCATGTAGGCGGTCCCGTAGTAGCCGTTCGGGGTTTTGAAATTGCGGTCCTTGACGTAAAGTTCCTTGCCGGCCGGGCAGATCAGCTTTCCGCTGTCTGGGTTCAGGATGAAGTCGGCCGCTCTGAAATACTTGCGCTTGTATTGGCTCCGGCCCACGAGCGCCTTGAGGGACCGGTGTCTTTGCGCCGTCCGGAACGCCGGGTCCCTTCGCCGGAAGCCCTTGTCGGGGACATACCCATCGATGCCGCGATCAGAGAGCGTCTTCATGCTGTCTTCAGAGTGGAAACCGCTATCGGCGGTCACCTTGGCTTCCCTATATATGTCCTCATCACCCAGCTTGCGGAAGGTCTCCCGTACCTGATCCATCATGGGCCCCAGAGCTTCGGCCTCGTTGGCATTGCCGATCGCCTCGGCTCCAACGATGACCTGGTGTTTGGCGTCGGCCACTGCGATGCCATTGTAGCCCTGGATCACGCCGTGACTCGACACCATCTTGGCTGAATCGGCGTCCGTCATCGAACTCTTCACCACGCGCCCCTTGGCGCCTTGCCTGTCCTCGGGGTTTTCCCGCAGCCATGCGTCTATTTTGGCGGCTCTCGTTTCGAGAGCCTGGATCGCCTTCTCTTCGCGCGCGCGCATCCCGGGCACAGTCTCCGTCTCGTTGCCCTCGTCCATGGCCCGGTGCTTGCGCACTAGTCGATCAATGGTGACCCGGAACTTGGCCCGTTTCTTCTCGAAGTCCTCCCGCGTCCCGCTCCACTCCTTGGAGGCATTCGACGAGATCCTGCAGCCGTCGATGGCGAACATCTCTTTCCCGATCAGGTTCAATTCGTCGCAGTACAGGAGCACGTCGACGAACAAGTCTTTGATCGCACCATCGAGATCACGGACGAATTGGGCTATCGTCGTGAAATGCGGGCGCGTGTTCGCCGAGAGGGCCATCATCACCACGTTCTGATTGCAGGCGGTCTCAATCTCGCGGCTGGAAACGACGCCGCGAGAATACGCGTACAGGACGATCTTGAGCATCACTCGTGGATCGTATGCCGGCGCGCCGCTGTCATCATTTTGACGGGCGGCATCTGGTCAGAGGGGCGAAAAAAATCTTTTCGGTGGCCAGAAAGCTTCGGCCCTTTCGGCAAAAGTCGCGGAAAATCTTCTGCGGGATCGGGGCCCAAGGTGTCAACGAATTGCCCGGCTCAACCGATTAGTAAGTGAGGGGGGATGAAGATTCAACGATCCCAAAGGGTGGAAATCCAGCGATTTCGGATAGGCGGTGGCGACCGTCGATTTTCAAGGCGTTGCCGGCTCCGGCCGGGGGACCTCAAGAACGGCCACGCCATCGCCGGCTGGATGGGAAACTGCGGCTGGACCCGCAATCCGGCGCCTCGGCGCCGTCGGACTGGTAACGAAACACCCTGGTCCGCCGGAATAGGAAATGAAGGGGGGCTTTGGCGGAGGGATCCATTCGGCCCATGGAATCCCCTGTTTTTGGCCCTCTGCTCAGAGGGGCAAAGAATTTTTTCGCAGCGGGCGGAAAGTGCTGGCCGTTTCGGCAAAAGCCGCGGAAAATTATCTGGGGGATCGGGGCCCAAAGTGGTACTAAATTGACCGGCTCAACCGATTAGTAAGTGCAGGGGGATTGGAGGCGATCATGCGGGCGGAGCATGGCGAAACGTACGTTCCGGGCGCGGCGGACAGGGCTGTCGGGGTGGTTGCGGGCAGGGCTGGGGGACCTCGAGAGCGGCCTGCGGCATCGCCGGTTGTGCGGGAAATTGCGGCCGGGCCCGCGGCCTCGGTGCCGTCGGCCTGGTACGAAGCAGCCCGGGCCGCCGGAATTAGGAGATGAGGGAACCCTGGCGGAGGAATCCATTCGACCCATGAACCGCCCCATTTTGGGGCCTCTGTTCAGAGGAGCGAAAAAATTCTTCGCGGCGGGCGGAAAACGCTGGCCGTTTCGGGGAAAGGCGCGGAAATTCTTCTGTGGGATTGGGGCTCAAAGTGTCAACGAATTGCCCGGCTTACCGGATTAGTAAGTGTAGGGGGTTTGTGAGGCGATTGAGCGAGCGGAGCAGGGCGGAACGTCCCCTTTGGGCGTGACGGCTGGCGCTGTTTGGGCGGCTGGTGGGCGCGGGCGGGGGACCCGGAGGGCTCGCGACATCGCCAGCCCCGCGGGGAAAAGGCAGCGACTTGGAGCCGGGCGCGTAGGAAATGGGCTCGCTCAAATGCATTACAGGGTGAGCGGGAAGTGCAGGGAGGCGGACCGATTTTCGCGTCCGGTACGACGGACTGGTAACGAAACACCCCCCGCCATTGGAATAGGAAATGAGGGGGTACTTTGCGGGGGAGACCATGGGAACGAGCCTGGAATGGGACTGTGATTCGGCCGGCCGTCGCGGCCGGAAGCCCCGGCCGGCGGGCTGCGGCCGAAAGATTTTCCCGGGAGAGACGCGGATCCCGCGGATGAAAATCGGCCGGGACTTGAGCCGGAGCCGGCTCCTTGGGAGGGCCGCTCCGGCTCGCTTCCAGGCCAGATCCCGGCCCGAAAAATCTGCGGAAAGTGGTGTGATGGGTGGCGTAGAGATTGTCGTTGGGCCTTCGAGTCCAACGATGGCTTCGTTGACGGGCCGACCGCCCGTCTTGGACTCGCTTTCGCTGACTATCCCATCACATCTCACCCCCGCCTCGATCCATCTAGCGATGGAGTCGCGTCCCAACCACCCCCTCGCTACGACTGCACAGGTAGTGTTAAGCGAGGGGGTGGTTGGGACGGCGGCGGGGGTGAGAAGTGATGGGTGATTTTTTGAAACCAACAACGGAAAAGGAGGCGCGATGCTCACGGGATTGATCCATACTCTGAGGGAAACTCACATGACAATCCTCAAACTCCTGGACACTTGGGGGGCGCTCGGCTTCGGCCAGATCCTCGGCGCCTGCCCCGCGACCTGCCCGCCTGACGGCCCGAACATCGACCACTTTTTCAACGAGTCGTTCCGCTACGAGGGCGGGGTCTACCTCCGCCTGCGCCGGCTGGAACGGCTCGGTCTGGTCCGAAAATACCGGGTGGTCAACTTTAAACAGCTCTACGGACTCACCCGGGACGGGCACAGACTTCTCGCCAGGGCCGGCCGCTCGCCGCTTCCCGCAGCCTCCCGCAGTGTGAGCCCGGGAATGCAGGGGCACAGGCTGGCGTGCGCGGCGGTCGGGCTCACCATCTCCCGGATACTGGGACTCCGGGTGCTCAGCGAGCGGGAGGCCTACTACTCGATCCGCGCCAACTTCGGCGGTCGTTTCCTGGTCGGGTTCAGGCTGCCGGACCTCATCGTCCACGGCCGGTCCCGCCGCTTCCCGGTGGAGATCGAGCTCCACCTCAAGACCCGGCGCCGCTACCGCGCCATCTGGGACTTCTACGGGGAGCGCCTGCGCGGCAGCGACCGGCTCATCTATTTGACGGCCACCGAGGCCTCGGCTCGCCGGCTGCTGCGGCTGGCCGGGAAGCGGGAGGCGGAGTTCCTCTTCGCGAGCGACCTCGTGTCGTTCCGGCGCGCGGCCGGCCGGGTCCGCTTCGTCAATTTCCGCGGGGAGGAGTGCGAGCTTGCGTGAGTTTCCCAGCCCTCACCCCGGCCTTGCCGCGCTGGCCGGCAGTCCTCCGGGGCACCCTGGCCGGCGCCCCGGCGCGGGGCAACCGTTCGCAAATCGGGCCGGCGGACGCAGGAGACGGGCCCGCCCGATTGCATGATGAGGGGATGGGCGCGGGAGCTTGGGACGTGTCCCGGGATGGGATGCCCGGGCAACCCAGGAGGTACGGAGGAAGGAACCTTGGACAAACGGCTGATGAACGTTCAGGAGCTGTCGGTGTATCTGTCCATGCCGGTCGCCACGATCTACACGTATGTCAGCACGGGCAAGATCCCGGAGGCGTGCATCAAGCGGATCGGGAGGGCGCTCAGGTTCGAGAAGGATGTGGTCGACCGGTGGGTCAGCGCCGACGCGCCTTCGGCAAGGCCCCTAGCTTGACGAGGTGCTCCGTCAGGGCTTTCTTGATGATCCAAGCCATGCTGCGCTCATGCTCCCGCGCCGCCTTGCGCAGGGCGGCCTCGAGGGCGGAGGGGATCAGGAAGGATATATACCGGTATGGCTTCATCACGCAGCAGAATACCGCATCATGCAGTCTGTTGCAATACATCAGAATATGATGTATCATTAAGATATGGGTCGCGTCTACCGCAGGGGCAAGGTCTGGTGGATTGACTATCGCCAACAGGGCCGGAGGCTTCGCGAGCCGGTGGGGCCCAGCAAGGCGGCAGCCAGCCGGGCTCTGGCGAAGCGCCAGGTCGAGATCATCGAGGGCCGCTTTTTCCCCAAAAAGAAGCGCAGCTGCATCACCGTCCGGGAGATGATCCGCCTGTTTTGGGACCTGTACGCCAAGGACAAGAGGGGCCACGCACATAGGCCCATTCTTAAACGACTAGACAAGGAATTTGGGGTTCTCCCCCTCGACAGCGTGACCGTGCCCATGGTGCTGAGATACAGGAATCAGGTCAGGGATGAGTCCAGCATCGCCAACGCGAACCGGCACCATGACGTTTTCCGGTCTCTCTTCAACCGCGCCATCGAATGGGGCAAGTTTATGGGAGAGAATCCCGTGGCGAAGGTCAAACAGGAAAAGGAGAAGAACCGCCGGCTTCGCTTCCTGTCGCATGACGAGATACGCCGCCTGTTGGCGGCATGCCATTCCCGCCTGATGCCCGTTGTGGCCTGCGCGCTTCTGACCGGCATGAGGAAGGGCGAGATCCTGAATCTCAGGTGGGAGAATGTGAGTCTGGAGCAGTCGATCATCTACATCCTGGAGACTGAGAGCGGCGAGGCTCGAGAGATCCCGATAGCCCCCACGCTGCGCGAGATACTGCTTTCTTTGCCGAATAGGGGCTCGGGCAGCGTCTTCGACGTGGCCGAGATCACGGTGAGGCGCTACTTCGCCCAGGCGCTCAGGGCGGCCGGCATCGAGGGTTTCCGTTTCCATGACCTACGCCATACCTTCGCATCGCACTACATCATGAAAACGGGGGACCTCCCCTCCCTGCAGAAGCTTCTTGGGCACCATTCCCCCGCCATGACGCAGAGGTATGCCCACCTCTCCAGGGGGCATCTAAGGATGGGAATCCAGCTTTTGGACTCAGGGATGGCTGTTGATGCGCCAAATCTGGGCCCAGTCCCCCCTCCCGGTCCTTCGGCCGGCCCGGAAAAAGCCTTATGACATCGGTTGGGGAAGCCGCAACTCAGCGGCGAGAGACGCCCCAAGCCCTGCTTGTCTGCGATTTGATACCATCGGGCTTGAACGCATCACAAACCCGCGCGCGAACGATGCCGAGGCACAAATGAGCGTGACGCCCAAGCAACTCGAGTCATTACTTGCCGGGATAGAGGGAGAGAACCTCGAGTTCAAGGAGGCCAAGGCCCGCTACAACTTCGAGGAGTTGACGCGATACTGTGCCGCGTTGGCCAATGAGGGCGGCGGTAAGATGATTCTGGGCGTGACCGACAAACGCCCACGAAAGGTGGTCGGCACCCTAGCTTTCACACAGCTGGAGAGGACCCGTGCGGGGCTGATGCAGAAGATCCCTCTCCGCATCGATGTCAGCGAGGTTCACCATCCCGATGGTCGGGTGCTCGTCTTTGAGGTCCCCTCCCGGCCGGTTGGGACGACCATCCAGGTCGACGGGGTCTATTGGATGCGCAAAGGCGAAAGCTTGGTCCCTCTGTCCGAGGACCGCTTGCGGGAGATCTTCGCGGAGAGCGGGCGCGACTTCTCAGCGGACATCTGCCCGGACGCTTCATTTTCCGACCTTTCCCCCGAGGCCGTCGAGACCTTCCGTCGCCGGTGGATCGAGAAGTCCGGGAACAGGGCCCCGGCCTCTCTCTCCACCGAGCAGGTGCTCGGTGACATCGAAGCGGTCGTTGACGGCGGGCTGACCTACGCCGCGCTGATTCTGTTTGGAACCCGCGGAGCCCTTGGACGCCACTTGGCGCAGTCGGAGGTGGTGTTCGAGTACCGGTCCTCCGACGCGTCCGGTCCCGCGCAGCAGCGCAAGGAGTACCGGGAAGGCTTCTTCAGCTTCTACGATGATCTCTGGGATACGATCAACCTCCGCAATGACCTCCAGCACTACCAGGACGGACTGTTCGTCCGCGACATACCCACTTTCGCTGAGAAGTCGGTCCGTGAGGCCGTGCTCAACGCGGTCAGTCATCGGGATTACCAACTCGGGGGCAATGTGTTCGTGCGCCAATACCCACGACGCATACGGATCGAGAGCCCGGGTGGGTTGCCGGTGGGAGTCGATCTTGGAAACATCCTGGACCGCCAGTCCCCCCGTAACCGGCGCGTCGCGGACATCTTCGCCAGATGCGGACTGGTGGAACGTTCCGGGCAGGGCATGAACCTGATGTTCGAGGAGAGCATCCAGCAGGGCAAGCCCGTACCGGACTTCTCTGGGACGGACCGCTACCACGTAATGGTCACCCTCCACGGGACGGTGCAGGATGCGGCGTTCGTGCGGTATCTGGAGAAGGTCGGCGCCGAGAAGCTGGAGAATTTCTCCACACAGGATTTCCTAATTTTGGACCTCATCCACCGGGAGCAGGCGCTCCCAAAGGCTCTGCGGGCCCGCCTCCCGGCTCTGGCCCACCTCGGCGTCATTGAGGTCGCTGGGAAAGGGCGCGGGACCCGGTATCTTCTATCCCGGCGGTACTATGCGGGAATCGGCAAGAAGGGCGTCTACACTAGGAAGCGCGGTCTGGACCGGGAGACGAACAAGGAGCTGTTGCTTAAGCATATCCGGGAGAACGCCGCCGACGGTAGCAGGCTGATGGAGTTGACGCAGATTCTGCCGGCACTTTCCAGGGCCCAGGTGCAGAGTCTGCTTCGGGAATTGAAGCGAGAGGGAAAAATACATTATAGGGGCTTCACCCGGGCCGCACGATGGTATCCTGGAAGAACATAGATGCAAATACCGAAGCAAAACAATCCTTATAAAACAATGTATTTTTTGCCTATTGCATCTAGGATTGCTTTAGATGCAATACCAGATGCAATCCAGCCCCGCAATCGCGCCCTTTCTTACCGAGGGGTATTGGGGGCATGGAACCGGCTTTTGGGCTCGGTCCGAATCGCGGGTTGGCACAATTTTGGCACAGTCTCAGATTGCAGGCCCTTGCGCCATGCAAGAAATGCTGTAAAATAAAGCTTAAGGGCTCGTAGCTCAGCGGTTAGAGCAACCCGCTCATAACGGGAAGGTCGCAGGTTCAAATCCTGCCGGGCCCAGGATTTTATGGCGGACCCCGAACTCATCGCCTATATCCGGGATAACCTCAAGCAATTCGGGCCTAAGGCCACCCGCGAGCAGCTGGCGCGCGACGGCGTCTCCGCAGCCGAGATAGACGCCGCCTTCGTGGAGGCGGCGAGGCTGACGCCGCGCGCGAAGCGGAAGCTGGCGCTGGTCGCGCTCTGTGGAGGCGCTGTCCTTATGGCTGTGGCCGCCATGCTCAGCATGGAGCCTTCCCCCAAGGACGGCCGCCAGGGCGCGTCCGGAGGGGACCCCTCGGGGGCCGTGTTCCGCGGGCACTACGGCTACATCCTCAAGCTGCCCGCCGGCTACGAGGCCCGCGGCGGCTTCGAGGACCCGGCCAAGACCGCCGAGGTCGTCTATATCTACAAGACCGGCACCGATCCCGCCCATTTCATCCACGAAGGGCTCTATGGGCATCTCGGGATACTGCGTCTCGAGGTCAGGCCCCGGCGCGTCCCGCAGGGGTATGTCGGGATCGATACCCTCAAGTCCTGGGTCGTCCGGAAGCTGGAAACGGACAAGGCCTCCTACGACGTCCGTTCTCTGAACGTCCAGGGCAAGCCGGCCTTCATCGTCGATGTGGAGAAGCCCTTCCAGTACACGAGGGCTTACGTGGTGGGCCAGAAGGTGCGCTATATGCTCGTGGGCGGTCCCAAAGACGAGCTGCTCACCGAGGTCCTCTCTAGCCTGGTCGAGGCGGACCCCCACGCCCGGCCCGGGAAGTAAGGCGCTTCGCCCCCCGGACATATGCAGCCCCCCGTGGGGGGCCGCCGACTGCCCCCCGACAGCCCTTGCATTTTACGGGTTCTCGCCCTACACTATGGCGTCGCAACTCCCTATCCTGGAGGTGTGCATGCCTCGTCGCGCGTCGTCTAAGCGACCCACACGCGGGAAGACGGTGAGCCGGAAAGTCGCGAAGAAGGCCGTCAAAAAGAAGGTCGCGAGGAAGAAGGCCGCAAAAAAGAAAGCCGTAAAGAGGAGGACAGCCGCCCCGAGAGCGCCGCGGCTGAAAAAGGAAGAGGTCGGCGCGCTGCTCGACCAGCTTCAGTCGGAGGAGAGGAGCGAGCGGGTCTGGAACGAGATGACGTCGCCCGACCCCGACCCCGACCCCGGCGACGGCGACCATTGGACCGCCGTCGAGGAGCGGTGGCGGCTGAAGCCCGCTGAGCGCGACCATCAGCTGAGGCGCTGGAAGCACTTCGGAAAATAAAGGCGCGAGTCGCGTGCTGCCGCCCTCCCGGCGTCGGGAGGGCGGCCTTTATTCGGCGCGGGGAGCCATGTTCATCGATACACACACCCATCTCGGCGATCCGCGCTTCGACGCGGATCGCGACGAGGTGATGGACCGCGCGGAGGCGGCGGGCGTGTCGCGCATCGTCGAGGTGGCGGACGCTCCCGGCGAATGGGACCGGGCCCTGGACCTGTGCCGAGCCCGCCCGGGGGCGGTCCGCTGCGCGCTGGGCCTGCACCCGTACCACGCGGAGAGCTGGACGCCGTCTTTGGCCGAAGAGCTCGGGCGCAGGGCTAGACTGCCCGAGGTGGTGGCGGCCGGGGAGATCGGGCTGGATTACGCCCGGTGCGAGGTGCCCGCCGAGACCCAGAAGGCCGCTCTGATGCGGATGCTCGAGGCGTCCGTGGAGGCGGGCCTGCCCGTGGTGATCCACTGCCGGCGGGCCCACTCGGACGTGATGCCGATCCTGACGGACTTCTTCGCCGGGCGTCGGCCGGCGGGCCGCTTTCACGGGGTGCTCCACTGCTTCTCGGGCGGGCTTCAAGAGGCGGCGGCGGCCGTCGAGCTCGGCTTCGCGCTCGGCGCGGACGGGCCCGTCACCTACCCCAAGAACGACGGCCTGCGCGAGGCCCTGCGCGCGGCCGGGCTCGACTCGATCGTCCTCGAGACCGACAGCCCGTGGCTGCCGCCCCAGAGCCTGCGCGGCAAGCGCAATGAGCCGCGGACCGTCCCCGAGATCGCGGCGAAGCTGGCGGAGGTGTTCGGCAGGGAAGTCGAAGAGGTCGCCCGCGTTACGACCCGTAACGCCTGCGACCTCTTTCGCTTGGAGTGATCGGCCCTTAGTTGATGCAGGTGAAACCAGCCCTGGTGACGACCTGGGGCAGCCCGGTCTGGTGGATGTCCTCTTCGGTCCCGCGGTCCGTCATCAGCGTCAGGCCCCGCACGATCCTGGATTTCCCTTGTACGCGGCCCACCAGAGACGAAATGTCCTTGCTGGCGGTGCGATGGTCGGCGACCACGCCGTTGACGAACCAGTGGATGGGCTTGGAGGCGCTCTTCCTGCTCGGCATCAGCTTGATCGTCAAGATCGACTGCGTCACAAAGAGATCCCCGACCTCTTCCTGTTTAGTTTTCATCGGTGGATCCTCCTGTCTATTCTTTCGACGGCATGCTTGACGTGGGTATGATAGATTCTACCAATATGATTCGAGGGGGCGCAACGGCCCTTATTCGGGTTCCACGGTCTGTTGGGGGGTGCGTACCGGGCTGAACCGGGGCTGGATCAGCCAGGCCCGGCGCTCCCATTGCGATCGGTCCGAGTCCGGGTCCACCACGGCGACGCGCAGGCCCTCGCCGTAGCTCAAGAGCGGCTCGTCGTCGCCCCCCCCCACCGCGAGGGACGGGGAGCGGCCGATGAACATCGTGATGGCCTCGGCCTTGCCGGTCCCCCACGGGATCGGCTGCAGGACCTCCTTGGTGACCAGCCCGTCTATGACCTTTGAGCGGATGCCGACGATCCTCGTGGGATGGATCCCGTAGAGGCGCGCGATCGCCTCGATGGCCCAATGGTTGGCCGTGCTCATCACCCACACGTCGAAGCCCTTCTCCTTGAGCTTCCGGAACAGATCCTCCATCTCGGGGATCCTTCGCAGGCCGGTGCGCAGGCGTATGGGCCGCGGGTCGTCGACGGCATCCTTGACGTCCTCCCCGCCGACCGGGCGGCGTAGCTCCTCCTGGATGACGGCGCGTACATAGCGCCGCACCTCCACCTCCTCGAAACCCGCCAGCAGGGTGGCGATCCACTGGGAGCAGGCTTTCATCCCCACCTCCCGGCAGATGGAGCGGTAGCACCCGTGGAACCCCTTGCGGTACATGCGGTAGTAGGGGTCCTGGTCCCAGACCGACCGCGGCTGGTCCCTGAAGCCTTCGTACCCGGCGCGGATGCGGGCGCGGCCGTACTGGACGGGCACCAGCTCCCAGAACTCGTCCGAGAACTTGAATTGCGCCCGGTCGACCAGGCTCTGGAAGACGGCCTCGCCCACGTGATGGGTCGCGGCGACGTCGTCGAAGGCGACCACGGCGACCGGGGGGTTCGCGGGCGCGTAGAGCGGCGTTCCCTGGCCCTCCCGCTCCAGCAGCAGCTCGAGCGCGTCGACGACCTCCGGCCGCCAGCGGCCCGGAGCCAGGCGCCGATTCTTGGGGACCGGGGCGGGGGCCGCCTTCGCCTTCACGGGCGCGCGCTTGCGCCGCCCGCGCGTGTTCGAGCGCCTGCGTCGCCTGCGCGCGCGAGAGGGGGCCGCGGGCTCGGCCGCGGCCTTGG
>JBDREN010000016.1:0-12442 GCA_043819795.1 Elusimicrobiota bacterium | reverse complement strand
AACGTGAAGATCGGCGTGGGCTACGCCCGCTTCCATCCCGGCGGGTACATCCGGGAATTCAACGCCAGGGGCGCGTCGGCCCAGGGCCACAATCCCGCCGTCTTGACCTACGCGGACTTCTCCGTGAAGTTCTAAGGCGCGCACTCCTCAAAGAAAACCCCCGGCGCTGGCCGCCGGGGGATTTTCTTTGGCCGGACGCCGGCCCGGTCCGAAAAGCCGTGTCCTCACGACGGCATATTTGCTAGCATTTTTCGACATGACCGAGCATACTGCGCAGGAAATGGTCGCATCCGAGGCCGTTGGGGAGCGACCATGAACAACCGCGTCCCGCTCTTGTTGTTCGCCCTGGCCGCGGCTTTCGCCCCGCGCGCCGAGGCGGCCAGCCTGGACCTCACCACCGAGTACCGGATGCGGGTGCTCGCCTATTCGAACCTCAGCCTCAACACCGAGCAGCCGAACAACCACTCGTTCATCTCCCAGAGCGCCCGGCTCGGCTTCGTGCTCAAGAACATCCACCTCACCGACGCCCGCGGCGAATCGGAGACCCTCGACATCGCGATCAAGCTCCGGGCCCTCGGGGTGGCCGGCTCCACGACGCCCTTCGCAACGCCCTTCGACCGCGCGGCGGACCAGTACCCCGACACGAGCTTCGTCCCCTTCCTGGAGAACGCCTATCTGGCCGCGCATCACCTCGGCGGCGTCCCCTGGGACCTGACCGTGGGCCGCCAGACCTTCCGCCTCGGCACGGGGCTGCTCCTCGACGACAACGGGGCGGGCCTGACCGGGATCTCGGCCAAGGGCGACCTGCCCTGGGGGGGGATCAAGACCGAGGGATTCATGTTCCAGGCGCGCAACAGCCAGTTGGGCGCGGTCGCCAACAACCTGGACGTCTTCGGGTTCACCGTCGAGGTGCCCTCCGAAGGCACCTGGCAGCTGCACCAGCTCATCGAGAAGGACCGCACGACCCAGACCGCGGCCCCCAACGGCTGCGGGGGCGCGGGATGCCTCGTCAGCGGCGCCACGCGATGGTTCTCGAGCCTGCGCTACCGGATCGCCTTCGGGCCCCTGGTGTTCGACGGGGAAGCGGCTCTCCAGAAAGGCGCGGCCACGCCGACCGACGCGCCCGGCGTCGCGGCGGCCCAGAACCACGTCACCTACGACGGCAACGCCCAGGTCTTCCGGGCGAAGTGGAAGCAGCGCTTCTACCGGGACGTCCGGGGCATCGCCCGCTTCACCCTGGCCCGGGGATCCGGCGACGACCCGACCACGCCGACGACCGACGAGGCCTTCTTCCCCTCCAACGGCCACCGCTTCGACGGCCTCGAGCGGGCCGGCATCGGCGAGTTCTTCGGGGCCACGCCTTACGACGCCTTCGGAGGCCAGTCCACGGCCACCGCCAGCGGCCTCCACAGGGGCGTCAGCGGCATCATCGCCGTGGGCATGGGGGTGACCCCCCCGGCCTACCGGGGGATCGTCATGGACCTGGATTACTACCTCTTCCAGGCCGACCGCAACCTCGGCCCCGACAGGACCCTGGGAACGGAGTTCGATATCCGCCTCCGCTACGACATCCGGGAACGGTTCACCCTGCGCGCCTCAGCGGCCCTCTTCAACGCGGGGAACGCCAGCAACGTGGTCAAGAACTCCTCCAGGCGCTACTTGTTCGAGGCCATGGGCCGCTTCTAGCCCTTCTCGCAGGGCTATTTCCAGCCCCAAAAAGTCCTTTTCAAGCCCTATTTCCATAGCTCCAAAACGCCACGCCTCGGCCTGGTTATTCAGCGCCCCCCGCGCCCTCCCGGGACGGGCCTCCCGCCACGGCGCAGAGGCGGGCTCCATGCAGGTCCGTCCGTATCTCCGTCCCGGGCTCGGGCCCCACCCATCCGCGACCCGGTCCGGCCCATCCCGGCGTCGCTATCCCCAGGCTTATCCACATATCCCCGTCATTAACAAGACATCAAAATCTTAGCCACACTTTTTGCGTCACTATTTAAGTCTTGTTTGTGACATTATTTCTAGCTTGGAAAACATTTTAACGCGAATGCACATCTTATCCCCACATAATTGACTTATTTGTGGAATCGTGGCATAATAAAGCCATGCCCGAACAGCATCCCCATAAGCTGCGCCTGAAACTGGCCAACGGCTCCGAGCTGGAGGCCGAGGGCAGCGCCGCTTTCATCGCCGAGGAGCGCGGGCAATTCATCGCCCTGCAAAGGCCGGGCAGGCCCGGAGAGGCCTCGATCGCGTCGGCCGGCGCGCTCCCTTCGCAGGCGCTCTGGGAGACCATCCTGGAGGTCCGAGGACCGAACATACAACTCCGGGCCAAGCTGGGGGGGGATAAAGCGGAGAAAGAGGCCTGCCTGATCCTCCTGGCTGCATCCAAGATCGTGCTGAGGACCCCGAAGCCCACCGCGGCTCAGCTGGCACGGTGGCTGCGAGCCTCAGGATACCCGATCCTGCGGGTGGATAGGGCCATCAAGAGCGCGCTGGAGCGCGGCGAGATCCTGGCATCCGGCAGCCGCAGGGCGCGGCGCTACGAGCTCAGCGGCCCCGGCCTCGCCAAGGCGTTCACGCTCGCGAGCCAGTTGAGCGCCTTCATCCAGCCCTCAGCCTAGAGACGCGCCTATAATGTAAGGCGCGCCCGCTCGGGATGCGCGCTGCCGGGCTCGCCGCCGAAATGGCCGGGATCATCCCTCCGAAGCGGGCTTCTTCCGACGACACAGGACGACGGCCGCGCGCTCCGAGTCCACGACGCTGATGATCGGGGCTTCGACCAGGCGCCGCAAGCCCGCGCCGAGATACGGCTCTCAGCGAAACACTTCGGCTTCTCGGGGGCATCCGCGGGAAGGCGACCGCGCCAGTCGAAAAACGCCGAGCGCTCGGATGCCGGCAGAACCAGAACGGCGCCGCGCCGCAGATCCCAGAACGCGAAACCAAAGCCCGGGGGGCTCCGCCGCCTGGCCCCCCCTGACTGACGATAATGTATATTATGTTACCTTACCACCCCCGCCGGCCTGGCCAGCCAGGCCTACAACCCGTCTTAAACTATATCGATTTCCGACATGAATGACAGTAATAATTCGCTAAAGCTAACATCTTGTGTCAATATTTCAAAACCAGCAGTCTCGGCAAGTCAAAAATATTGCGGGATCTTGGCAGCAGCCTGGGTACGGCGGGTCGAAGACACCCGGAAAGTTGGCAACTTTCCGGCAGATCCTCAGCAAAGGCCCAGGATGCAAAAGACCATCTAAGGGATACCCCGAAAGGCGGCTACTTTTCGGGCATTCCAGGGGACCTGGAGATCCCGCGGAGCGCCCAGCGGGGCCCGCGAGGCCGGATAGGGAGCCCGGGCGGACCTAGCGCCAAAAGAACCATGAAAGGGACCCGGGGAGAAACCCGGAAAATTGGCAACTTTCCGAAAGACTCGGACGGGGGAGGGGGTAGTTTCGGAAAAACCATGGGACAATTTTCAAGGGACCGCGTCGGCCTTACATGGTTTTTGGGGCCGCTTACGGACAAAGCGGCATCAGGACCCAGCGGCGCCCCGAAGACCATGAGACCGCCGCGCGCCCCCCGGGGCGACCCAAGGGAGACTGCCCGGCCATCCGGAGAAATAAACAAGGAAACTACGTCAGGGCATTCGGCCCTTTCGCGGTCTTTTCAGGCCCGCTGGGGGGGATATTAAGGTTCGGGAGGCGCGGAAACGTCGTCGCCCTTCGCCTCGGCGGCCAGCTCCGCGACGTCGGGGGCGACGGCATCGGACTCGGGAAGGAAGATCCCCACGGCGATGACGGCATAGGCGCCGAGGATCAAGAGCGGCGAGAGCTGCGAAGCCCAGTTGCGTCCCTCGGGATCGGTGAGGGTCAGGACAAAGAAGCCCACGACGAGCAGCGCGATCCCCGCCGCGATCGTCTTCTTTCCCCGCGACGTGATCGTCTCCTCGGAGAGAGGCTTCCCCTCCCCCCCTTTCCGCTCCCGCGCCTTTTCCGCGGCCCTCTTCCTGTGCCTTTTACCCATCGCGCAGCATTATAGTACGCGTTCCCGCCCCTGTCAAAGCGTCTTGGGGACGCTTCCAAGATGGTCTCGAGACGTCTCGCATCATGGTCTCCCCCCGCCGGTGGGGGTCTCCCGGGCCGGAGGCCGGGCGACGACGAGGAACTCGCGCGCCAGGATGCGGTCCAGAGGGAAACGGAACAGCAGTCCCATGTAAAGGGCCGATCTCCAGGCCGCCATGGGGCGCAGCGGGAACCCCTCCGGCAGCTGCCGCCCGTAGAGCCGCGTCAGGAGGAACTTGTAGTTCGGCACCGGCTCGACGTCGGCCCGCCATCCGATGCCGCCGAAGAACCTCGCCAGATCGCCGGCCGAATGCTCGTTGATGTGCATGACCTCGTCTTCCCCGGTCCGCGGGGGCCTGGGATCGCGCGCGGGCAATCCCACGGCGCGTCCCAGGCGCGCCAGGCGCCGGCGCAGTCCGTAGGTCAAAGTCTTGAAATAGTGGCGGTTCGTGCACGTGTGGATGATGACGAACCCGTCCGGGCGCAGCACCCGCGCCATATCCGCGAAGCACCGCTCGAGCTCCCAGTCATGAAGATGGTCGATGATCCCGATGAAGAATATCCGGTCGAAGAGGCCCGAACGGAACGGCAGGGCCTTGGCGTCGCACAGAGCGACCGGGCATCCCGAGGTCTTCGCCGCCACCCGCAGGGCCGCCTCGGCGTAGTCCGTCCCCACCGGCAGGGCCCCGGCGGCCCGCGCCTGGTAGAGGATCTCCCCCCTGCCGCAGCCGATGTCGAGCACCCGGAGGCCGGGGCGGAGGGCGGCCCTCTTGAGCGCGTGCGTCATGGTGGGCTTGGGCACCTTCGGTCCGTAGAGGCGGAAGAACTCGACGCCCCCGCAGGACTCGAGGAAGTACTCCTCCGAATACGTCTCCGACGAGACGGGCTCGTGTTTCATGGGCTATTGGTCAGAACAGAGGGCCGAGGTAGACGTAGAACACCTCCCCCTTCGAAGTGGTGCGCCAGGCGTAGTCGAAGTGCAGCACGAGCGGGAACAGCTGCATAATGAACGTGTGCAGGCGCAGGCCGACGCCGTAGGAGTGCCGGACATCGTGCCATTGGGCGCTCGTGAGCTGGCCCCGCGTGTCCCACACGTAGCCCGCGTCGGTGAAGAACGCCATGGACACGGCCTTGAAGTAGAAATCCGGGAAGATGTACCACATGTAGTAGTCCATGTCGGGGATCACCGGCAGCCGCCACTCCGCGCTGGTGATGACCCCCCGCGCCCCCCAGTCGCGGACGGTGCTGCGCCCGTAGCCCCTCACCCCGCCGATGCCGCCCAGGATGAACTGCAGCGCGTCCCTGCCCCACTGGCGGATGCCGAGCCCCCGGAATACGAGCTTCCCGAGCTTGCCGGTGCGGAAGTACTTGTGCGCCTCGCCGAAGACCGCCTGCTGCCGGAACTCCCCTCCCAGGAGCTCCGGCGCCACGAGATAGCCGAGCCGGAGCCGGGAGCCGTAGGGTCCCCGGACCGCGTCGCGCACGAATGTGAGGCTCGCCATGCGCGCCTCCCCGTGGAACAGCTGGATGGTCTCCTGGTACTCGCGCTGGTCGCTCACCGAGGTGAGCCCCAGCTCGAAGCGGTGGAAGCGGTCGAGCGGATAGAGGGCCCGCGCGAACTGCAGGTGGGCGGACTCGTCGAGCGTGAGCCCCGAGCTCTCGTCCAGGATGTCCTCCCGGACGCGGCCGATCACCCCCCCCTGGAACGTCGTCCGGAAGCGGTTGTAGCCGTACATGCTCTGATAGTCGAGGAATCCGGGCCCCGAGGCGTAGCTCACGAACGCCAGCCCCTGATGGTTGCCGAGCAGGTCCGAGCCCTGCCAATAGCTCGTCCAGAAGAGCCCGCCGTTCGAGGAGTAAAAGAACGCCGGCAGGAACAGGTCGGTCGTGAACGGGGAGCGGGCCTTCCGCTCCGGCTTCATCGCCGGCGGGGGCGCGGCCGCCACGATCCGCGGGGCCGCCTCCTCGGCCGGGTCGATCCCCTCGCCCGTCTTCTCGGCCAGGAAGCGCTTGCGCTCGCCGCTGTAGATGTGGATGCTGTTCTTGCGATAGCCCGCGAAGGCGATCTCGCCGGAGGGTGTGTAGGCCGGCGTGTAGGCCGCCCCCGCGGACCGGGTCATCCGGTAGGCCTGCCGGGTCTCCAGGTCCAGCTCGTAGACCTCGTAGAAGGCGTCAGCCTCGAGCGAGAAGAGCAGCCGCTTGCCGTCGGCGGAATGGACCGGGTCGCGCGCCGCGCCGGGGAGGTCCAGCAGGCGTTCCCTCGAGCCGTCGCTCAGGCGCACACGGTAGAGGCGCCGCTGATAAAGCATCGGATCGCCCGGAACCTCGATCTCCGAGCTGTAAACTACGGACTCCCCGTCCGGAGAGAAGTTCGGCGTCTGGTCGTCCTGGGGATCGTCGGTCAGCCGGCGCACCTCGCTGGTCTCCAGGTCCAGCAGGTAGATGTCGGTCAGGCTCCCCTTCATGCCCGAGAAGGCGATCGTCCGCCCGTCCGGCGAGAAGGCGGGCTGCCCCACGCGCATGAAGCCCCCCACCGGGACCCGGCGGAGTTGGTCGGTCTCGAGGTCGTAGAGGAACAGCGAATCCAGGTGGTTCTTGGTCCCGGAGAACGCGAGGGTGCGGCCGTCCGCGGAGATGGCCAGCACGCGGGACTTGTTGGTGAAGTTCCCAAGGTGAACGGTCTCGATCTCCATGTCGTGGAAAACGAGCTTGCGCGCCTTCTCGGTCTCGAGGTCCTGGAGCATGAGCGTGGGAGGGAACCCGAAGCGCGTGGTGAAGTAGGCCATCTTCTTGCCGTCGGGCGTGAACACCGGGGAGGTGTTGAACTCCGGGAACTTCGCCGGCCCCTCGGTCAGGGCCTTGCCGTAGGCCTCCGGCTCCAGCAGGTGGTGCCGCCAGACGACCCGGCGGTACTTCTCCTTAAGGTACTCCTGCCACTTCCTGTCCAGACCGAAGATGTCGAGGCCGATGAGCTCGCCTAGGACGGCGGTCGACTCGAAGCGGGACTCGAAGAGCTTGATCATCTTCGCGACCGTGCCGGAGCCGTACTCGGTCTCGAGGAACTCGAGGACCGTCGCCCCGCTCTCGTATCCGAGCCTGACCTGGTGCTGCTTCAGGTGGTTGAAGTGCTGGAGCTTCCAGAGCGGGATCAGGCCGCCCGAGGTGGCGGCGTCGCGCATGACCACCTCGCCCGCCGCGTCGTCGAGGCCCCACGAGTAGAACTCCGCCATGCCCTCCATCATCCACAGGGGGTAGACGATGGTCTTCAGGATGCGCGCCGATTTCCAGAAGCCGGAGATGAGTATCCTGAACTGAAAGACGTGCGTCAGCTCGTGGGTGATGACGGTGTCGAGCCACTGCCGGCTCCCGTCGTTGAAGACCATGAACCGGTCCTTGAACGCCTCGGTCACGCCGCCGGTCCCGTCGCCGACCACGGCGATGTTCGATTGCTGCATGTCGTTGACGTTCGCGTAGAGGAAGAACGGACGGCGCTCCTCGAAGCCGGCGTCGAGGTCCCGGCTCAGGCGGGAATAGGAGCGCTCGAGGACCCGGGCCGTGAACGGGACGAGCGCCTCGGAGCCCTCATAGTAGTGGATGTCGAAATGATCGGTGGACGCGACCTTCCAGTCGAAACCCCGGACCCGGACCTGGTTTCTCCCGAAGCCCTGGGCCGGTCCCGTCGCGGGGAGGGCCAGCGCCAGGCACGCGCTCAGCGCGGCCGACTTGATCGCCGCGCGCGACGACGGCAGGAATGGCCCATGGAACGGGGACATGGCCCGCCAGCCTTTGCCGGAACGTCCGCCCTCAGCCTCCTTCCGGGTTGAGCAGATCCCCCAAAGTCAGCGGCGGCGATCCCTTCAGGTAGCGCGCGACCCGCTTGCGCTCCTGGATGGACTCGTAGCGCCGGATCGAGACGGACACCTCGAAGGTCGCCTGCTGGATGCCCGTGACGATCCCCGAGACGCTCTCGCCCTCGGCGGGCCAAAGCGGAGGAAGCTCCACGCGCCGGTCGGCGCGCCCTTGGGTGGGGTCGCCCCCCTCGACCTGCAGCTCGCGGGCCGGGCAGTACGCCGTATCCCCCCTGCTCAGCTTGATGCGCACGCCCTCCTTGAGGATCTCGGAGACCTTCCCCGTAACCACCGACTTGACCGGATACCTGCGCCGCAACGCGTCGGCCGGGTGGGGCGTCAGCTGCTTGAAGCCGAGCACGACCTTGGCCTCGTCTTGATCGATCTTCAGCACGCGCACGCGCAGCTTCTGCCCGCGGGAGAGCTTCCCCTTGGCCTGCTCGGGCTCCTTCCAGGCCACGTCCTCGTTGCGGACGAGCCCGTCGATGCCGCCGATATCGATGAACACGCCGTGCTCGTTGACCCTCATGACGCGCCCGATGCGGACGCTGCCGACCTTCAGATCGGACAGCAGCTTCTCCCGGCGCTGGCGCGAGTCCTCCTCCAGCACGGCTCGGCGGGAGAGGATGACCTGCGACTTGTCCTTATTGAGCTCGATGACGTAGCAGCGCACCCCCGTGCCGACCATCGCGTCGGGCTTGCGCACGGGGCGCAGGTCCGATTGGGAGGCGGGCATGAATCCGGTCACGCCGTTGACGTCCACCAGGAAGCCCCCCCTGATCGCGGAGGTCACCTTCCCCTTCACTCGGACCTTCTCCTCGAAAGCCTTGGCGACCACGTCCCACCCCATGCGCCAACGGGCCTTCTCGGTGGACATCATCGTGGGGTGGTCGCCCCGCCCGCGGCTGACCAGGACGGCCGGGATCCGGCGTCCGGGCTCCGGAGCCTGGCCTTCGGGGAACTCGGAGGCGGGGATGACCGCCTCGCTCTTCTCGCCGATGTCGACGAGGATCTGCTCCTTGCCGATCTGGACGATCTTCACCCACACCACTTCCCGGCTCTTGAGCTTGTCCTGGTACTCGGACTGCTCGTTGAGCAAGCTCTCCATCGTCTGCTCTTCGGGCTCCGCCGCGGAAGCCGCGGACGCCTGTTGCCCGTCGATCTCTTCGAAGTGGGTCGTCATGATACTCTCCTCTCTCGCGCCGCCGCCCGATGCCCGGATGGACGCGGCGCCATGCCCCGCCCCGGCGTCTCCGGGGCAAGGCTCGCTGCTCAAAGTCTCAAAATCTCCTCCATCACCTTCTGGGCGAACCGCCGGTCGGCCCGCCGTCCGCCGTCCGCCGTCTCGCCGCCGCCCGGCGACGCGGCCTCGTAGCGCAGCGGCGCTCCGAATCGCACCGTCAGGCGCCCGCGGCGGAACCAGCGCTCGGTGTTCAGGACGCGAGCCGGCACCACCAAGGCCCCCGACTCGCGCGCCAGGAGCCCGATCCCGGGCTTGGGCCGGCCCGGAAGTCCGGTCCGGGAGCGCGTCCCCTCCGGGAACACTACCATGCAGCCCTCGGCCTTCAGCACCCCGAGCGCTCCCCGGACGGCCCTCACATCCCCGCGTCCGCGGCCGAGCGGGATCACTCCCCAGCGCCGCAGCAGGTCGCCGAAGACCGGGGTCCGAAACAGCTCCTCCTTGCCGACGAAATGCGGATACCGCACCTCGTTGACCACGACCCCGATGAGCGGCGGATCCATTACCGAGACGTGGTTCGCCGCCACGATCAGCGGGCCGCGGCGCGGCAGGTTCTCGATCCCCTCCCGCGCCATCCCGCGCATGGCTCCCAGGACGGCCCGGATGGTCCATACGGGGATGCGATAGTCCCATACCGGCTCCGGGGCGCTCACGACGAGCGGGCCCGGCGGCGCTCTCCTCCCCGGATGTGGGCCAGGATCCGGTCGGCCACCTCGCGCATCGTCAGCCGGGTGGAATCGATGACGACCGCGTCCTTGGCCTGGCGCAAGGGGTTGATGCGCCGTTGCGCGTCCTGATTGTCGCGCTGCATGATCCCCTCCCGGATCTTGGCGAGGCTCGCCTTCTTGCCTTGCGTGCGCAGCTGCTTGGTCCGCCGCTTCGCGCGCTCGGCGACCGAACCGTCTAGAAAGAACTTGAAATCGGCGTCCGGGAACACGTTCGTCGTGATGTCGCGTCCCTCCATGACGATGCCCCCCCGCTCGCCCAGGCGGCGCTGCAGGTCCCGCAGGTGCCGGCGCACCCCCCGCACCCCCGCCACGAGGCTCGAGTTGCGGCTGACGCGCTCGTCCCGGATCTGCAGCGTGACCCCCTGGCCGTCGAGGAAGGTCCGGATGATGACCCCGTCATCGTTGGTCCGGAAGTCCCAGTCGAGGCGCAGAGCCTGACGCGTGAGCGCCCTCCCGTCGCGCAGGTCCAGGCCCTCCTCCAGCGCCTTCCAGGTCAGGGCGCGGTACATCTCCCCGGTGTTGATGAACCGGTAGCCGAGCTTCCTGGCGACGAGCGTCCCGACCGTGGACTTGCCCACCCCCGCGGGCCCGTCTATCGCGATGATCCAGCCGTCGCGGCGCGCCCTCCGGGGCGGCGTTGGCGGCCGGCACGAGGCTCTCCGCGCTCCGGGCGACGTGCGCGTCGATTTCCGCCCTGGACTCATGACGCGCTCCGGGCCGGCCTCGGCGCCGGACGTAGGACCTTCTCCAGCGCCGAGATCAGGAACCTGTTGTCGGCGGCGGAGCCGACCGAGATGCGGACGTGATTCGACAGCCCGTACTCGCCCAAAGGCCGGACGACGACCCCGCGCCGGAGGAGCCGCTTGAACAGCTCGCGTCCGGGCAGGGGGCTCTCCACGAACAGGAAATTGGCGGCGGAGGCGGACGTCATCAATCCCAGCCGTCCCAGCTCGGCGGCCAAGGCGCCGCGGTTCTTCGCGTTGAGAGAGACGCTCTTCCCCACGAAGGCCGGGTCCCCCAGGGCGGCGTGGGCCGCCCGCTGGGAAAGCAGGCTCACGTTGAACGGCATGCGGACGCGGTCGAGCCAGCTGATGAGCTCCGCGGAGCCCACCCCCACGCCCACGCGCAGCCCGGCCAAACCGTAGGCCTTCGAGAACGTGCGCAGGACGACCACGTTCGGATGGCGTCTCACCAGGCCCGGCAGGCTCTCCGGGTAGCCGTCCTCGCCCGCGGCGTACTCGTAGTAAGCCTCGTCGAGGACGAGCAGCGTGTCCGAGGGCAGCCTCCCCAGGAGTCGGGAGACCTCCTCCCGCGTGTTATAGGTACCCGTGGGGTTGTTGGGGCTCGCGACGAAGACCATCTTCGTGCGGCGGCCCGCCGCCCGGCCCATCCTCTCGAGGTCGTGCCTCCAGCCCGACATGGGTACTTCGACGACCTTCGCGCCCATCAGCATGGACTGCTGCTTGAACCGGATGAAGCCGTACCGGGAGACCACGACCTCGTCTCCGGGCTCGAGCAGCGTCTCGCAAAGCATGCGGATGACCTCATCGGAGCCGTTGCCGACGACCACCTGGCCCTCCCGGACCCCGTAGCGAGAGGCCAGGGCCCGGCGCAAGAGCGGGCTGGCGCCCTCCGGGTAGAGGTGGACGTCCTTGGCCGCCCGGCGGAGCACGGCGAGCGCCTTCGGCGAGGGCCCCAGGAAGTTCTCGTTCGACGCCAGTTTGACCACCTTCCTGAGGCCGAGCTCCCGCCGGACCTCGGCGATCGGCTTCCCCGGAAGATACGGGGTGACCTCGCGCAGGCAGCGTCGGGCCATCCGCGCGGCGTTCATGCCCGCATGCCTCCCGGACGCGTCCCTACAGGGGCGATCAGCGCGAGCATGCTCCTTCGGATCTTGTCGCGGCGGAACGAGAAGAAATCCTCCTCGCGGCAGGCGGTGCAGTCCTCCGAGACGGCGACGCAACCGGCGGAAACGCCCGCCTCGATCAGCCGGGACCTCGCCTCGGCGCCGAGATCGAGGCGCAGCCCTCCCGACTCGCTGAAGCTGCCTGTGCTGAAGCTGCCTGTCCGGAACAGAGGCCGCAGCTCGGGGCCGACGCGGTAACAGCAAGGCCCGATGTGCGGACCCACCGCCGCCCGAAGGCTCCCGGGGGCGACGCCGATCCCGTCGAAGGAATCGACGGCCGCCTGGAGCACGCCCGCCGCGAGGCCGCGCCAGCCGGCGTGAACCGCGCCGACGGCCCGCCCCGTGTCGTCCCAGAGCAATACCGGCAGGCAGTCGGCCACGAAGACGCCGACGGAAGGGCCCGGAGCCACGCTGATGATGCCGTCGGCCACGATAGCAGCCCCCCCACGGAGGATGCACGCGCCCCTCCCCCGCGGGGAGGGATGCGGGTCGTAGAGGGGGCTGATGTCTCCCTCTCCCCCCGCGGGCTGAGGATGTCCCATAGATTTCACTGGACACAAGCGCTTCATTTTCTTAAACTGCCCGCATGTTCACGATTGGCGGCCGGACATTTTCGGACGAGATTCTCGCTCGGATTGAGCAGACAGTCGAGGTGGAGCCGCAGA
>JBDREN010000015.1:0-43691 GCA_043819795.1 Elusimicrobiota bacterium | reverse complement strand
GTCGGAGCCTGAACCTGACCAAGACGAGAGGAATGCGAGGCAACGACACAGAGCAGAAATAAGGAGGAAAGAAAAACTACAATGTTTTCCTCGCCATTGGGGCTACGCTAGAGAATTTGCCCACGGAGCGGGACGGCGCCCTCGTTCCGGCGGGCTCTGCGGAAGTCAGGAAAATAGTCAGTAGTTGCCGGGCCGGGAGAGTCAGGTCAGGCGCGATACCGGTCTCATCGGTCAATAGATGACGGGAACGCTCCTGATTCTCTCAATGGCGGTTCAAATGCCGCGGGATATTCGGGAAGGATGAGAGCCGGGCTTCAACGTACCACGGCGAACTTGCCGGCCTTGTGGATGCCGGATGCCCCGGACTTCTCCGGACGGTGGAGGCTGCGGAGGTTACTGCGGCGTCAGCCTGGCTTTGAGCTCCTCGATCTGCTTCTGCTGCTCCTTGATGGCCTCGATGAGGACCACGGCGAGCCTGCCGTAGTCCACTGCGCGGTACTCGCCCTCTCCCCATTTGGAGACCAGCTGCGGGAAGATATCCTCCACATCCTGCGCGATCACGCCGATCTCCCGGCGGCCGGTGGACCGGCCCAGCTTCTCGTAGGTCTCGTTCCATTCGAAGGAGACGCCCTGCATCCGCTTCACCTTATCCAGCACGTTCTCGAGGGGCTGGACGTTCGTCTTGAACCTCCGGTCCGAGGAGGTGGGGAAGCTCGAGGCGTGCGCCGAGCCGGCCACGTCCAGCTTGTACGCCGGCGTTATGGTCCCTATGCCGACGTTGCCGTCGTTCATCGCGAGAGTGCTCTTCGTTTCGTTTGTGATGAAATGCAATCCCTCGCTCGATGACATCTTGAACTGATGCAGCAGTTGCCCGCCGGTCGCCGTGTCTACTGGGATGATCTTTAGGACCATCAAGCCCGGGGTCTGCAATCTCAAGATAGGAGTATTGGCGGCGGCACTGTATACGTTCAGCATAGCCAAGGGATCCGTCGTCCCGATGCCGACCTTTCCATCGGTCGTGATGACCATCCTCTGCAGAGGGGTGGTCTCCGTCGTTACGTCCCTGGTGGCGAAATAGAGCTCGCCTTTCTGGGAGCTCGCGTTGCTGATGGTGCGGTAGCCGATGAGCGCGGGCGACATATATGCCGAGCCCCTCGTCGCGTTGGAGAAGCCGATCTCCGCCACGTCGTTGTTCTGGCCTCCGGCGGCGACGCGCAGGATCTCGCCGTCTCCGATCGTGGTCCCCGATGGGTACTTGTCGATATGGACCAGCCTGCCGGGGCTCGCGATCCCGATGCCTACATTGCCGCCGTTGTAGTAGACAAGCCCCGAGCCTTCTGTCCACGGGCTGGAGCCGCCGGCGCTGCTCAAGCAGAGCCCCCCGCCGGCGTCTGTGCAGATATCGCCCGAGGCGCGGATCTGCCCGGCCACGTCCAGCTTCTGCGAGGGGCTGGCCGTCCCGATGCCGACGTTGCCGGCGGCGTTGATCCGCATGGTTTCGGAGAGGCCGTTGTCGTAGGTGTGGAACGACAGGGCCACCTTGCCGGAGCCCTCCGAGATGTTGCCGATCTTCCCGGTCAGGATGTCGCCGACGCCGTTGTCGAAGGTCAGGTACGGCCCGCTCCCGGCGATGCCGCCGTCGTTCTCGGCCGACACGCGCAGGACCTCCTGCCCGGTCGCGCTGGCGGCCGCGTCGCTGTAGACTTCAAGCCTCGCCTCGGGCGACTCGGTGCCGATGCCGACGTTGCCGTCGTTGCGCAGGAGCATCCGCATCTTGCCCTGGGTCGCGTCGTAGAACTCCATGTGGCTCGTCCCGTTCTGCGCTCCGAGCCCCCAGCGCCACGACTGTCCGTGCGCGGCGCTCAGGAGCGCCGCGGCCGTGCCGGCCCCGTTCCCGGTGATGGAGATATACCCCGACCCCGACGTCCCCTTGACCGTGAGGACGGGGTTCGCGGAGGTCCCGCCTCCCGCGACCACCGACAAGGCGGCGTCCGGGCTCGACGTCCCGATGCCGACCCCGCCGCTCGTCCGATAAACGTTGCCGCTGTTCTCGGTCCAGGGGCTGCCGCCGGCGACCCCGGTCAGGCCCGAGCCGTCGCCCACGAAGGCCGTGGCCTTGACCGTCCCTACCACATCGAGCTTCTCGGTGGGGCTCGTCGTTCCGATGCCGGCGTTGCCGTTGGTCAAGTTCAATCCGCTCCAGCCGGCTCCGTCTCCGAAGTGGATCGCTCCCGAGTAGGAGCGAATGTAGAGGTCCTCGTTGGTGTCGGAACCGTCCCCCAGCCATGCCTTCAGCGTGCCCGCGCTGTCGTAGAATTCGATCGCGCTGATGGCGGCGCTTCCCGTGCCATGAGTCGACTGGACCGCGATCTTCGCTATGTCGCCTTGTATGTGCAGCTTCTCCGTTGGGTTCGTCGTGCCGATGCCGACGTTGCCGCTTCCCAGTATTTCCATGACGTTCGTGGAGCCGCCCGCGGACTTGATGGACATGACGCTGCCGGTGGCGCTATGGCCGGAGGTGAGCTTTAGGGCGCTCTCGGTGTCGGGTTTGGCGGCGTTGATCTCCAGGAGATACTGGGGGGACGCGGTCCCGATGCCCACGCTGCCGCCTGTCCGATAGATATTGGAGCCGCTGGCGGTCCAGAGGCCGCCTCCGCCGCCTGAGGGCCAGGAGGTGATCTCGCTGCCGTTAAGGTCGAACGCGGTGGCCTTGACCGTGCCGGCCACGTCCAGCTTGGAGGACGGGTCCGTCGTTCCCAGACCGACGTTGCCGCTTCCCAGGATGTCCATGACGTTCGTGGAGCCCCCGTTGGACTTGATGGTCAGCACGCTCCCGGTGGCGCTGTGGCCGGAGGTGATTTTGAGGGCGCTCTCCGCCTGGGGTTTGGCGGCGTTGATCTCCAACAGATATTGGGGGGACGTCGTCCCGATGCCCACGTTGCCGTTGCTCTTGATGGACATTCGCTCGATCGTGTTGTCCTCGGATCCCGAGCTGTCCGGGGAGGTGAAGAAGGCGAGCCTTCCGATGCCGTAGCTGCCTTCTCGTACCTGCCCTATCTTTCCCTTATAAGTGTTCGTCCCGCCCGCCCCGAACCTGATGAACGAGCCCTGTCCCGCGTTGCCGGTGTCCGCGGCCAGGCTGACGTTGATGCTCGTATTGGTCCTGAGGATGTGTATGTCCGACGAAGGGCTTGCCGTCCCGAGACCGAGCCTGCCGCCGGTCCGGTAGACGTTGCCGCTGCCCTCCGACCAGGGGCTGCTGCCGCCGGAGGGCCAGGAGGTGATCGGGGTGCCGTTCAGGTCGAAGGCGCTGGCCTTGACCGTCCCGGCCACGTGCAGCGCTTCCGACGGGCTCGTCGTCCCGATGCCGACCTTGCCGTCGATGTCGATGACCATCCGCACGCTGTTGCTGACGCCGTTGTGGTGGGTCATGAAGCGGATGTCGCCGCTTCCGCTGGCCTGATTGAGCATCATTCCGATGGCGCCCGAGTTGCCGCCGAAAGTGTGGTTGTAGCCCTCCGTGCCTACCCAGTACTGGGCTGTGCCCCCCGCCGTGCCCAAAGTGATGTTGCCCATGACGTGGAGCTTCTGCGTGGGAGACGTCGTGCCGACGCCGACGTTGCCGCTGTCCCGGTAGACGTTCGAGCCGCTTTCGGTCCAGAGGCTCCCGCCGCCGCCGAGCGGCTGTCCGTTAACCCAGTACCCCGAGGCGTTGACGGAGCCGGCCACGTCGAGATCGTAGGCCGGGCTCGTCGTCCCGATGCCGACGTAGCCTTGAGCGCCTATCCTGACCGCGGATGCGGCCTCTCCTTGGTTGTTGGCGCCGACGCCGAAATCGAAGCCGTCGTAGGCCGAGAAATGTAGTCGCCGGTTGGGCGAGTTGCTGGACCAGATGGACGCGCCCGCGTACGTATCGGCGCCGACCTTCCAGCCGTAGCCGATGTTGTCTCCCGCGACGTCCACCGACAGCTTGCTGTCCGGGCTCGACGTCCCGATGCCGACGTTGCCCAGGGAGTCCGCTATGACGAAGTCGCTCAGGTCCTTGCCCTGGAGCCGCTGGGCGTTGAAGGCGTAGGGGCTGGTGACGAGGCGCTCGCGGGGGGAGAAGGTCTTTGCGCCCACCTCGATCTCCAGATAGAGGTCTCCCGCGAAGATCGTGGAGGGCAGCGGTCCCACGGCGCCCAGCTGGACAGAGAACACCCCCGCGTCCACGGAGATCCCGGTCTGGGTCTCGGTCCAGAGAACGTCCGAGCCCGACGAGGTCCCGTAGATGCGGAAGGTCATGTCCCGCGTCCCCGTGACCGGCTGCCCTTCTGAGAGCAGCCGGCCTTGGAAGTTCATGGCGGACGGCACGTCCGCCGCGTGGACACGCGTTCCCTCGAGAATGAAGGCGGCCGCCGCGAATACGCAGGCTGTCCGCAAGAAGGCTCTCATGCACCGTGTCATAGCTCCTCCTTCCCCTTTAACAACATGCAGCGGCGCCGAGGCGCCGCTGCTTTGAAATCCCGCTCTTTGCGCGGCCGTCGGTCATTCGTCCAGGTCTCGCGCTACGGCGATACAAGCCTGGTGATACTTGCTCCCTTCCTTATCGCACGACCGCGAACTTCCCGGCTTTCCGGATGCCGGCCTCGCCTGATTTCTCTGCGACGATCGTGTATAGATAGACCCCGCTCGGGATGCGGCCGTCCCACGCGTACTCGTAGGCGTACTTGGGCCCGCTGCCGTCGTCGATGACGGGCGGCGTCCCCTCCAGCGTCGCCTGATGCACCTGCTGGCCCGCGATGTTGTAGATCCGCAACGTCACCTTGTCCGCGATCCCGACCGCGACATGGATCGTCGGCACGGCCCCGCCTACCGCGGGGTTCGGGAACACGTAGAGGTCGCGAAGAACGAAGCTCGGGTCGGCGCCTCCGGAGGCGGCCCCGGCGGAGGCCGTCTTGCCTCCCTTGCCCTTGCCCTTCGGCTCCTCGGGCTCCTCCTCCGGCTCGGCTCCGGGGACGGTCGCGCTCGACACCGCCACCGACGTGCCCCGGCCGCCCATGTGGCCGGTGAAGATCTTCCCGCCGAACTGCGCGTTGCCGCTCAGCGTGGTCGTCGCGTCCGGAGCGTAGATGAAGGCCCCCGTTCGGCCGCCGGTGAGCCGGATGTCCGTCTCCTGGTTGCAGAACAGCGACAGGGCGGTCGTCGTGGATTCCGTGTTCACGAGCCCGCCCGTGATCGTGATCGGGCCTTCCACCAATATCCCGACGTCTCCTTCGATCTGAAGCTCCGCGTCGCCGGTCACGCGGATCTCCTTGAGCAGGTAGTCTCCGGAGGGCAGCCGCAGGCTCGCTCCCGCGTTGAGCGCCAGCACCCCGTCTTTGAGGTAGGCCGCGATCGGGTTCATCGTGCTCTTGGCCAGGTCGTTCGCCTCCACGGCCGCCTTGATCGCCTCCAGGTCGAAGGGATTGGGGTACAGCGGCTGCTCCTGGATCGTCCGGCTGCCCAGGATGACGCTGTTGCCGTCGACCGTTATCTCGGGAGCGAACGTGTCGCCGTCCACCACCACGTTCCCGGAGACCGTCAGCGCTCCGTTGCTCAAGACGTCGCCCGTGAAGCGCATCGTGCCCGAGAAGTCTATGGACTTCTTCTTGCCCGCGCCGGCCGAGGGGCGCTGGTTCACGATCTTGCTGACGTTGAAGGTCTGCGCCTGGACGGCCTCGATGTTGTCCACGTTGTCCAAGCTCCAGCAGCGCACCGTGTGCGTGCCTTCCTGCACGGTGAAGGCCGAGGTCGCCACGTTTGTGTCGTACCGGATGGGCTCGCCGTCGTCTATGGTGTAGTACGTCCCTTTGAGGCCCGTCATCACCGCCGTGGATTCGGGGTCGAAGGCGCTCAACTCCAGCCGCGTCCTGGGGCTTATGAAGATCTGGCCGAACTCCTCCTTGCTCGGCTTGCCCACGTGCAGCGTCGTCTGCGGCGTCGTGCCGTCCACCGCCAAGCTGACCTGCTTGTGCTCCTCCTCGTTGCCCCGCACGTCAACGCTGAAGAACTCGACGCTGTGGACTCCCTCGGCGAGCCTGAAGGGCCCGGTGTAGAGCGTGAAGGGCCCGGTCGTGCCGTCGCGGTAGTAGGTCCGCTCGACGCCCAGCGCGATCCCGTTGGACTCGACGTCTTCGGCGATCAGCGCGATCTCGGTGGCCGTGCTCAGGAACACGTCCACGCCTTGAGGTACGCCCTCCGGAAGGTCCGCCCCTAATAGGTAGCTGCCAAGATATGAGGGCTCGGTGAGAGGCGGCACGCGGTCGACGGTCACATCCAGGCTGTCCGAGTGCGCGGCGCCGTCGTCGTCGGTCACCGTCACCGAAAGGATGAAGACGCCGTTCTCGCCGTAGGTATGGCTCCCCGATACCTCGCCGCTCACGCCGGCGGACGAGCCGGGCGGGCCGGGGGGCGTCTCGCTCACGATGCCCGCATCCGACGTTCCGTCGCCCCAGTTGATCGTCGCGGTATGCGTATCCGCCCCGTTGTCGGTGAACGTGGCCGCGGGGTAGAAGAGGGGCGGCGGTGGTCCGGCCGGGAATCTGTGGAGCTTGGTGGTGTCGGTGGGCAGGTAGACCTCGAAGAACCGCACGTCAAACATCCCTCCGACGAGCATCACGCCGCCCTCGGCCGCGGTCTGGTCCGCGCCCGCCGCCACCGTGGGCGCCGCGTTCTCCACCGTGGCGGTGAAGTGGTCGCAGGTCTCATGCGCGTCGTCGTCTTTGACGCATACCCTGACGGTATAGCTCCCGTTGTCGGAGTAGACGTGCGAGTTCGCGATGGTCCCGTCCTGGCCCGCGGTGTCGCCTGGAGGACCGAACGGCGATTCGCTGACCGTCCCCGCCTCCATCGCCGTGCCGTCGCCCCAATCGACGGTGGCGGTATGGGTGTCGAGCGTGCCCTTGTCGTTGAAGGTCGCCGGGTCGAGATCGATGGTGGCGGCCTCGTCGACCGTCTGGTCCGCGCCGGCCGCGATCGTGGGCGCGACGTTGGTCACCGTGACGGCGAAGGAGCCGCAGGTAGTCGCGTTGTCGTCGTCGGTGACGCAGACCTCGGCGGTGTAGAGCCCGTTGTCCGCGTAGACGTGCGAGCCGAGGGCGATGCTGCCATCAACGCCGGCCACGCTGCCCGGCGGACCGAAGGGCGATTCCGTCACCGCGCCGGCCTCGACCGCGGTCCCGTCGCCCCAATCGATCGTCGCCGTATGGGTGTCGAGCGTGCCCTTGTCGTTGAAGGCCGCGGGCGCCAGGCTGATGACGGCGCCCTCGCTGACGGTCCGGGCCTCGCCGGCGGCGATCGTGGGCTCGACGTTGGTCACCGTGACTTCCAGGGTCGCCTCGCCGGAATCGTCGTCGTTGTCCGTTACGGTGATCTTTGCCGTGTAGACGTCGTTATCGGCGTAGACGTGCCGGGCCGTTAGGCTGCCCGAACCCTCCGCCTGAGTCAGGTCCGCCGGTGATGTGGTCCCATCGCCCCAATCCACCTCGGCCGTGTGGGTGTCCAGTACGCCCGCGTCCGTGAAGGTAGCGCTGATCCCGACCTCGCTGCCTTCTTCCGCGATCTGGTCCGCGCCGGCCGTCACGATCGGCGAGGCGTTCGTGACGGTCACGATGAGCGAGTCCGACGAGGGGTGGCCCGCGTGATCGGTGGCCGACACAGCCGCCTCATAGATCCCTTCGTCGGCGTAGGTGTGTGCCGGCGCCGGCTCCTGCCCCGCGGTCTCGCCGTCTCCGAAGGTCCAGCCGTAGACCGCCTGCTCGTCCAGGTTGTCCGTCACCGTAGCCGAGAAGGCGAGCTCCGAGCCTTCCTCCACGGTCAGGTCCGGCCCCGCGTCCACCACGGGCGCGGTCTTGTCCAGGTTCACCGTCACCGTAAGCGATCCCTCGTTCTCCACGTTGTCGATCGCCCGGCCCGTGTAGGACCCTCCTTGCTCTTCCTTCGTCACCTTCGTCGCCGCGTCCACCGAGGCCACGCCCGAGCCCGTGCCGTCGTACGCGGACCAGATGATCTGGAAGTCAGCCGCGAACCATTCCTCGTTCTTGGGAGCCCGCACCACCGGCGCGGCGCTGAACGCGTGGCTGAGGGTCGGCGGCGTGTTGTCTATCTGCAGGCTCAAGGCCTGGCCCGTCTCCTGGTTGTCCAGCGTGTCCCTCGCTTCCGCCAGCAGGGTCAGCTCGCCGTCCGGGTCGTCGAGCGTGAAAGTGTTCTCGAAGGCCGTGCCGATGGCGGGCTCCGGGTTCTCGAAGAGGAACCTCGGAGGGTCATCGCCGTTCACCTTCACCGTCTGCGTGGCCACGCCAAGGCCCGTCGCATCTTCCGCCGCCACCAGGTCGTCTATGGAGGAAGCCGTGACCGGGGTGGTCCCCGTCAGGTACACGAGCTCCGGATCGGGCTCGCCTTCCCCGGGTACCGGCGGGTGGCGCGGCGATCCCACCGCGACACTGGTGCGGGGCGGCGTGATGTCGTGGATGATCTCGAAGGAGGCTCCGGCAGCGTACATCGGGTTGTCCGCCTGGTCGGTCGCGCTCAAGGTGAGCCGCCACAGCCCGGCCGTCAGGTCCAAGGGCTCGAGCTTCTGGCCGGACTCCACCTCCACCGGCCCGCTCAGCTTGCCCGAGGCGCCGTTTCTCTCCTCCACGAGCTCGAGTCGCGCGGTGAGTCCGGGAGCCGCGTCGAAGTTGTCGAGCACCGTGAAGTCGATCACTATCTCGTCGCGCGTGGCCACGTACTCCCCGCCCGCGGGGCTCGTGATCGTCAGGACCGGAGGGGTCTTGTCCAGCTTGATCCCCGTCTCGCTGAACGGGGTCCTGTTGCCTACGTTGTCGACGGCCAACGCCTCGGCGGTCAGATTGGGGCTCTCGTCCGTCAGCACGTCCGCGTCGAGCTTGCTCGCCTCGGCGTCCAGTCCCGAGCCGGGCAGGCCGTCGGCCGACGGCGGGTCCTCGGCCGTGTAGCGGAAGGTGATGTCCCGGTTGTGCCACCCGTTGGCGTTCGGCGCCGGGCTCGAAACGAACAAGAGCGGCGCGGTGGTGTCCACCCGGAAGCTCGATCCCGCGGCGCCTTCGTTGCCCGCCAGGTCCTTGATCGACGCGGTGAGCGTGTGCTCCCCGTCCGCGAGCTCCTGCGCGGGGATGAACGACGCCCCGGTCAGCTCCAGCTGCACCATCTCGATCGGGATCGTCTCTCCGTCCAGCTCGGCCCGGAAGGTCTCGGTCACGATGTGCGGGTCCGAGAAGTCGATGGCCACCGGGGGCCGGGCCGTGCCCACATAGGCGCCGTCGCCGGGCTCGGCCACCGCGATCTCGGGCGGCGCCGTGTCCACCGTGAACCCGGAGCTCACCGAGCCCTCGTTGCCGGCAGTGTCCTTCATGCTTGCCGTGATGGCGTGAGCCCCGTCAGCGAGGTCGGACGGCACGGTGAACGAGGCGCCGGCGAGGTCCAGCGCGATGATCTCCGCCGGGATCTCCTGGCCGTCGACCGCGGCATGGAAGGTGTCGGTGACGATGTCTGTGTCGGAGAAATCGATGCGTACCTCGGGGCGCGGGTCGCTGATGTAGGACCCGCCCGCGGGCTGCGTCACCGTAAGCGTCGGCGAGGCGGTGTCCACGGTGAATCCGGCCGAGTCCTCCGCCGTGGCGCCCGTCTCGTCCTCGACCGCGACCCTGATGCTATGCTCTCCGTCGAACAGGCCGCTCAATAGGTAGCTGGCGCCGTCTTGGAGGAACTCGGCCTGCAGCGCCTCGTCGTCGAGGGTGAAGGCCAGCGATTCCCTCGCGCCCGCCCCGCTGAAGGACACCGCTATGGTCGTGGACGGCGAGATCAGGTACGCGCCGCCGATGTCGTTCAGGATCGAGACCGTGGGAGGCGCGCCGCCCAACGGCGTGTAGGCGCTGGAGACCCCGTCGCCGTTCACTGCCTTCACGCGTGCGTAATAGGTCCACTGCGGGTCCAGACCCGAGAATCCTTGGGTCCGCTCAAAGGTCCCCGAGGAGACGCCCGCCCACCACGGCTCCGTGGTGCTGGACAGCTCGATCCAGTATTGGGTATTCGGCGGGTTGTAGCCTTCCGACGGGGTGCCGGAAGTCCAGTGGATCCAGAAGCTCATCTGCGTCACGTCCGTGAACGTCGTCCCGTCCTCGCGTACGCCTGGCTGCGCGGGAAGCGTGTAGCTCGAGCCCAGCCAGGTGAACCCGCTGAACTCCGAGATGGAGGCGAGATATACCGACACGCGCGCGTGATAGCGCGTATTGACTTCCAGTCCTCCGAAGGAGGCGCTCAGGTCGAGGGTCTCGCTCGAGCGCTCCACCGTCGCGAAGTCCTCGGACTTGGACAGCTCCGCCCGGTAGAGAGCGCCGGGGAGGTTTCCGTTCGACGTCCAGCGCGCCACCAGAGTGTCCGCGGCCGTGGCCTCCAGCGCGGGCTCCCCGGGCGCCGGAGGCTCGAAGTCCTTGGTCAGGATGTAGCCCAGCGAGGTGTACGGCGTCTCCTCGCCCAGGCTGTTCCGGGCCTTCACGCGCACGTAGTACGTCGTCCGCTGGGTGAGCCCGCTGAACAGCGCGCCCGCCTCGTAGGTCCCGGACGCCACCTCCACCGAGGTGAACTGCTCCGAGAGCGACGCCTGCGCCTCGTACCAGGTACCCGCCGGGTTGCCGGCGGCTCCCCACGACGCGCGGAAGCTCTCCACGGTCGGGTCCGTGAGCGCGCCCGGCTCGGGCGGAGCGGCCAGCGTGACCAGAGAGCCCAGACCGGCCTCCGACGAGCTGACGCCGGTGTCCGGGTTGCTCGACGCGCCCTTGAAGAAGTGCTCGGTATTGGGGGTAAGGCCCGTGAAGGCGTGCTGGAGGCTCGCGAAGTCCTTGGGCCCGCTCGCGGCGAGCGCCGGGCCGTCCGCGGCGGCCATGATGGAGACCTCGGACACGATGGGCTCGCCGTTGTCCCCGCCGTTCCAGCCGACCGTCAGGCTGTCGTGTCCCTTCGCCACCGCCACAAGGGCGTCGGGCGGGTTCGGGAGGGCGTAGGCCGAGGCGATGTTCGACGCCTCGGAGGCGTTGCCTCCCGTGTCCTCAACGAACAGGCGCACATGATGGGTGGCGTTGCCCGTGATCTCCGCGAGCGCGTATTCCTGGGGAGCGCCGGCCGCAGTGTTCGTCGCGAGCTCCACCGTGGCGCCTATCGGATCGAAGCCGGCGTTCAAGCTGCGCTCGATGCGGATCTGTCCGGCCAGGATGTCCCCGTCGGAACCGTCCTCGCCGGGCGCGGTCCAATCGAGGAAGAGCTCGCCGTCGCTTTCTCCCGTCCGGGCGGCCAAGTCCGCGACCGCGTCCGGGGGCAGGTCCACGCCGACCGACGCGAAGCTCAGGAGGTATGTGTCCGAAGTCGAGGTGAAGTCCAGGATATGGAGGTGATGGCTGTATTGCAGCGTCGAGATGTTGAAATGCTTCGAGATCCAGAAGTTGCGCGGGTCGAGCTGCCTGCCGTCGTCGCGGCGTACCGAGAGGAGCTCCGCCGCCCCGTTCAGCGGCGCGGGCACCGCCGTGTGGACGTATTTGTTGACGTACATCGGAACCACTCCCTGCACCCGCAGGGTCAAGGTCGGGTTCGTCCCGGTCAGCTCCCCTTCGAGGGAGGAGGGGAGGTTCGCCACCGCCACCGGGTTGGGCTGGTCCGCCTCCAGGATGAGGTCCGGCTCCAGCACCCCGCCGCCGTCCAGGAGCGCCTGGATGTCCCCGCGCGCGGTGGTGGTGTTGATCAGGAAGTCGAACTGGTCGTCGCGCCCCGGGAGGTCCACGAGGACGTCCTTGATCAGCGTGTAGGTCTCCACGCCCTGCACCAGGGACGTCAGCTCCCCTCCCAGCTCCGCGCTGTGCGTGAAGCTGGCCTCGAACCGCTCCACGCGGCCCGAAACGTTGCTCGACATCAGCCACGCCGCCGTCTTCGCCTCGCCGGCGGGGATGTCGCCGAACGGGACTTGCAGCGTGTTGGATATCTCCTCGCTCTGCAGATAGGTCCCCAGAAGCCTGATGTCCACGGCCATCCCGCTTTCGTTGCCCACCACTCCGGTCTGGCCCGAGTCTATGGCCAGGTTATGCGCCGGCCCGTAGCCCACGTTGGTCACCCGCACGCCCATCAGGAACGGCTCCACTTCCTCCACCGCGTCGACGGTCAGGAGCTCGTCGCCGAACACCTCGAAGGGGAGCATGTACTCCATCCGGACGACCGGCTGCGGCTTGACCGTGATGAACGCGTCGAAGGTCTTCACCGTGCGCGGGGAGCCCGCGTTGATGAACGAGATCAGGGCGTTCACCGCGTAGTGCGTCCCCAGCGGGTTGGTCCCGCCCGCTCCCGTCGAGGGGATGATCAGCCAGTGCACGTCCGCCTGCGTGCTCGGCTGCACGGTCCCGGTCCCGTCCGCCGCGTTCACGTTCTGCAGCTGCGTGACCTTGATGAAGAACTTGTCGTCCGCGGATCCGCCGGTCAGATGCTTGATCCGGATGTCCACCTTCAGGTATTCCAGCGCCAGGCTCGGCTGGCTGTTGACCAGCGTCAGGCTGGCATCGAACGCCTCGCGCTCGAGGGTCGTCTTGCGCGGGATCTCCAGCTGCACGGCCACCTCGCAGCCCGCTCCCTGGGCGGACGCGCGCGGCGCCTGCCAGCAGAACAGAACCGCCAGCAACGCCGCCGGCCAGAGCCTATTCACGCGTCTCGGTCTTGACCTCATCTTTTTCCGCCTCGGCCTCGGCCTCGATAGCGGCCTCGGTCTCGGCCCCGGCACAACCCGACTCCGGCCCGCCCTTTGGGTCGGAGCACCCCACTTCCAGCTGGTAGCCCTTCATCGACCACGCGGTGATCCCGCCGGCGAGCTCGCGGACCGGCACGAGTACCCTGCCGGCTATCAGCCAGCGCGCCCTCCGGGACCGCCGCGCCTGCCGGTCGTAGACCACCACCTCGCCCGCGGGCTTGAAGTCCTCGAGCAGCGCGTCCATCTTCTCGAGCGGCATGCTGAGCGCGCCCGGCAGGTGTCCCGCCGCGTACTCGGAGGGGGGGCGGCTGTCCACCAGCACGGGCTCCTTCTCGGAGTCTATCCGGGCCTTCAACGCTTCCCATGAGACCGGCAGGAGCGGCTTGGACCCCATCATTTCCGGGCGGGGAGGGGTTTCTTTCGGCGCAAGGGCGAGCTCTCGGCCGGAACCCGACTCGGTCTTGAAGCCGCTCGCCATCCAGGCTTTCATGCCGCCCTCGAGGACCTTAGCCCGCGTATAGCCCATTTTCAGGAGCCTCTTGGCGGCGTGCTCGCTCAGGCGGCAGCCGACGCCCCAGCAATACAGGATCAAATGGTCGTCCTTCTCCAGCTGGAGCCTTCCCACATCGGCGTACGGCAGGGAATAGGCGCCGGGTATGTGCTTCGTCTCGTACTGCTGCCGGGTCCGCACGTCGATGAGCGTGGGCCGCTTCTTTCGGCTCCACTTCCCCATCAGCTTCTTGGCCGCCTCGGGCGCGACGAGCTCGGGCGTGAGGGGCCGGGGCTTCGCCGCTCCCTGCGCCGCGAGACAGACCGCGAGCGTGAGGGCCGCCGCCAGCGCCCCGCAGGTCCCTCGTCCGATCCTCGTCTCTTTCGTCATCTCCCGTTCGCTCACTGCATGGACAAAATGTATTCCACCCACAACCTTTCTATGGCCTGACAGGCCGCTTCGGCGCCCGCGTTGGCCCAGGTATTCGCGTCGAAAATCGAGGCGGAGCAGGTCCGCCATGGATCGAGGACGAGCGTGCAGCCGTTGCCCGGATTCGAGACCTCCACCCCGTAGTGCGTGAAGGGAACGGTGCCGAACGAGCAGCTGCGCGAGGTCGTGCCGAGCTGCCAGCCGCCGGCCGCGTACGGGCTCAGCGAGGCGTTGATGAAGGTCCACCAATTCGCGCTCGCGGTCTCATGGATGGACAGCATCTCCCCGCCGGTGGACGGCGACTCCAGCTGCGACGAGATGAAGTCCGCCGGCAGCTCGAGGGAGCCCAGGGGCCCGCACGTCCAACTCGAGCCGCCGTCCCGGGCGGCCACCGCGTCGGCGAACCGGTCGAGCAGCGTTTGGAAATCGGGATCGCAGCCGCCGCTGCCGTTGCCTCCGCAGCTCGTCGCCATGGCGGGGCTGGAGCTCCCGCCGTAGGCGGCCTGGTTGTCGGCTCCGCCCACGGATACGACGAGGGGGACCGAGCCGTCGGGCCGCACCCGCGCGCTGCAGCCGCTGGGGCTCACGCTCACCACCGTGCCGCCGGACGCCTGCCACTCCGCGGTCCCGCAGGTCGGCTGGCAGGCGCAGTTCTTGCCGCTCAGGTTGACCCGGTAGGTGTACTCGCATCCGGGAGAGACGGCCTCGGGGCCGCTCACGATGGCCGTGACCTTGCACGGGACGAGGGGGGAGTCCTCGAGGAGCTGGCCGATGGATCCAGACCCGCTGGTCCCGCCGCCGCCGGAACCGATGCCTCCGGTGCCGCCGGAGCCGCCCGTCCCTCCGCTGCCTCCGGTCGGGGTGGTGCCGGTGACCCCGCAGTTGACGGATATCTTGAGGGCTTCCGCCTCGGCCATGACCAGGCCGCCCGCGATGCTCTCGTAGACGTAGGCGTGCAGGATCTTCGGGGTATCGCAGCCCGCCGAGGTCGCCGTGACCTTGACCGGCACGACCATTCTCTCCCCGGGCGCCAGCTGCGAGATGACCGTGAAGGGGATCTCCACATTGGCGGGGAACGTGAGCTTCAGGTTCTTGGCCGAAAGAGTGCCCCTGTTGGTCAGCGTGTACTGCAGGTAGCCGGCCTGTCCCACCTCCAGCGCCAGGCTGGTGGCCGCCAGGTCCAGCACGACGACCGGCGCCGGGACGTCCGCGGTCACCGTGATGTCCAGCGTGACCTCGTATTCGTCCTCCACCGAGGTGGGCGTGACCGTCCACTCGTAGCTGACGTAGTCGCCGGGCAGCAGGACCTCCAGGGTCTCGCTCAAGCCCGGCTGCACCGTCAGCGTGCGGTTGGCGGTCTGGAAGCCGGGGGCCTCCGCCCGCAGCGCGTACTGCCCCGCGGGCACGTCCGGGAACAGCGCGCCGCCGTTGGCGTCCGCGGTCTGCTGCAGCGAAAGGCCTATGAGGTCCAGGCTGGTGAGGGTCACCCTGGCCCCTCCCACGCCCACGCCCGCGCCGGCGTCGTTCCGAGGCTCGTCCGCGTTGATCACGCCCACCGCCACCGAGCCGCTCAAAGACGATGTGATGGTGACGCCCGCGTTGACCGGGACGGGGTCCATGTTCGCCGACCGGATCTCGAAGAGCGGGTTGCGCACCAGCGCCTGCGTCGGCGTATCCGCCGGCGGCTCGAAAACGACCCTGACCTCGGCCGCGCCGCCCACCGGCAGGGTCCCCAGGCTCGGGCTCCCCTCGATCCGCGCGAAGGAGAGGTCCGGCTCAGTCAGCGTGATGTCGCGCCAGTCCCGGAAGCCCACGTTCTCGATCTCGATCATCTGCGTGCGCGTCTCCCCGGCCAGCATCCCGATCGTGAACGAAAGCGGCGTGACTTTCGCGATGGGCTCGGCCGGGCTGACGTCCAAGTAGACCCTCATGGTGCGGCTGAATCCGGGATTGTATTCGGTGACCGTTACCGTGTACTCCGTGACGTCCAGGGTCCCGTCGAGATCGGCGCTCGCCACCAGGTACAGCGTCGCCATGGACCCGGCCGGGATCTCGTAGGGCAGGGTGCCTTCATCCAGGTTCAGGGTCAGACCGGTGGCCGCCGTCTCCTGGACGATAGCGACCTCGAAGTTCTTGACCGGCGTCTCGCCCGTGTTGATCAGGTCCACGGTGAACCCGAACTCCGAGTTCTGAGACAGGCGCGCCGTGAACTGGCTGTACTGGAAGTCGAAGCCGAGGACCGTGAACTCGGCGTCCACGCCGCCGGTCACCACGTCCGGATGCGTCGCGCTGACCGCGTACACGCCGGCCTCCGCGGCCGACGGGGTGAAGGCCGCCCGGTAGGAGCCCGTTAAGTCCGTCGTCGTGCTGAGGTAGCGGTCGAACCCGCGCGAGGTGATCCGCAGCTTCACCTCCGCGTGGAGGACCGGCACGCCGTCCGCGTCGAGCGCTTGGCCGTCGATGAGGATCGTCGAGCCCTGGTCGAATACGTTCTCTCTCGAATCGACGCCGTTGGTCGAGATCAGGACCACGTTCGCGTCGTAGGCGGGCTCCGCCACGGTCCCCGCGCTCTTGGTCCCGCTGAAGCTCCGCGTCCTCACGATGGGGTCGATCGGCAGGCTGTAGGCGATCTCGGAGACGGTGGCCGACGCGATCACCACGCCCGACGCCGCCTCGGGCACGTACACCTCCACGGGCTCGAAGAGATGGCTCGAGCCGCCCGGCACGCTCACGAACGAGTACTGCCGGCCGCCGATGAGCACCGAGCTGGTTCCCGCGCCGCTCTGCTCGAGCCCCGCCTCGGCGATGAGCGTCCCTTCGGGCGTCTTGAGGCGGACCTTCACGTCCTCCACGGGTCCCGGCACGCCTCCGGAGTAGCGCGCCGTCTTGATGTCCACGGGCGCCGAGCCGCGGTTGTTGAACTTGACGCGTACCCCCGCGCTGCCGCCTCGCACCAGGGCGTCAGGGAACACCTCGACGACGGGCTGCAGGGGATCGCGCACGGGGAAGACGAAGTCGCGGGCGAAGCGCGCGCTCGTGCCCGGCTCGGAGGGCAGGCGCAGGGTGGCGCGCACGGCCACCTGGGCCCCGGCATCCGGAGGCGCCGCGACCGAGCCCGCGAGCATCTTCGTGGCGCCGGCCCCGACCACGGCTCCTCCGAAAGCCTTGGGGCCCGAGCCCTGGTCCAGCTCCAGCGGCCCCAGCTCAACCTGCTGAGAGCTCCGGTTGGTAGCCAGCAGACGGACCTCGTCGAAGAACCCGCGCGCGAGGGCATTCTGGCCGCCGATGGATACGCCGTAGCCTGAGAGCTCGAGAGCGGCCGGGATCACGGTGAGCGTCGCCGCCGTTCCTTCCTGGCCCTGCAGGTCTATGGCGGTCACCTCGTAGACGTGCGCCGCGTCGTTGCGGTATCCCGTGTCTTCGAAATGGGGGGTCCCCAGCAGGCTGGCGCTGACCCGCACGCCGTCGCGGTAGACCCGGTAACCGGCGATGTCCGCGTCCGCGGCCCCGGCCTCCCACGTCAGGCTCGCGCCGGTCCCGCCGTCGGTCAGGAAAGCCAGGTTCGAGAGCGGTTGCGGGGCCACGTCCACAGTGAACGATACGCCGGCGGCGGCGCTGTTGCCCGCCTTGTCCGCGGCCTCGCAGCTCACCGTGTACTCCCCGTCCTCCGATACCGGCGTGCCCGGGGCGTACGCCGAGGAGCCGCCCACGGTGTTGTTGTGCAGCACGCAGCCGGAGGACTCGATATTGGCGTCCGCCACCTCCATGGCGACCGATACCGGCGTATTTCGCGTGGAGCCGTCCTCAACGCCGCTGAGAGTGATCGCGGGCGGGGTCTTGTCCAAGGTGAACCGGACGGTCCCTTCGGAGCCGTGTCCCTCGGTGTCCGAGGCCGTCACGATCAGCGTGTAGTCGCCCTCGGCGCTCACCGCCGAGCCGGAGGCGAAGGGCTCGCCGTTGAGGGTGGCCCGCACGCTGGCCGGGTCCAGGTTCTCGTCCGCCGCGCCGTAGCTGATCGCGAGGTCCGATGCGGCGTACTGGCCGTCCTCCACGCCCGTGACGCTGATCACCGGAGCGGCCTTGTCGTAGAGCACCGAAGCCTCTCCGGACGGGTCGCTTTCGTTGCCCGCCGTGTCCAGCGCGGTGACGACGTAGTAGTACATGCCGTCCTGGGCCGGGGCGTCCACGAACGGGGAGCCCGCCGCCGTGCGCGGGGTGAGGCCGTCGAGCGTCGTGATGGGCGAGAGCGAGCGGTACAGGAGGAACTGAGCCGCCGGCTCGCCTTGTCCGGCCGTCCAGGTAAGCTCGATCTGGCCGAAGCCGTTGACCGCGGCCTGCAGGTCCTGGGGCGCCGGCGGGGAGGTGGCGTCCGACACGGCCGAGGCCGGGGCGGACGGCGGGCCCTCGTTGCCCGCGGCGTCCTCGGCCGTCACGGCGTAGTCGTGCGGGCCTTCGGATACGTCATCCATATGGGTGCCGCTGCCGTCTCCCGCCGGCTGAACGTCGGCCAACGGCCCCGCGTCGCGCGTGACGTGGTAGACCGCCGCGCTTTCCCCTATAGGCGAGCTCCAGCTCAACTCTATCCTGCCGCCGGACCGGGCGTTTGCGTGCAGGAACTGCGGCGCTCCGGGCGGTACGGTGTCGATGACGAAGTGGTCCGCTCCGCCGGAGAGCTCCGTGCCGGCGTTGCCGAGCTCGTCCTCGGCGGAGTAGCTGAAGTCGGCTTGGCCGTCGCCCGTCGTCTCGTCGACGGTCGCGCTCGCCTCGTAGCTCCGGGCGCCGTCCGCGCTCAGCGTCAAGGCCATGGGGGACTTGCCTTCGGGCGTGAAGGACAGGGTGGGCGTCTGCGCGGCCGGCTCGTCGAGGTCCAGGCGCAAGGACAGCGTCCCGGCCTTCATCACGGCCGGCGAGAGCAGCGTGATCGTTCCGACGGGGCCGCGGGTGTCGAGGACCACCGAGGCGCCGGACGTGATCGCCGTGCCGGCGTTGCCGACCAGGTCGGTCCCCTGGAAGGCGAACGCCGCCGGGCCGGAGCCCATCGAGGGCGTGACGCTCAGCGTGCCCGCGTACAGCGTGGCGCTCTCCGCCGCCAGCGAGATCGCCGTCGGCCCCTGCCCTTGAGGCGTCACGGTGAGCAGCGGAGCGCCCACGAGGGTCTCCGACACCGACACTTCGACCCGATAGTCGCCCGGACCCAAGGGGGGAGTCGCTCCCGGAAGCGCGATCGAGGCTGACGGGGCCGCGCGGTCCGAGACCGCGAAGACCACGCCGGACAGCAGGCTTTCGTTGCCCACCGCGTCCACCGAACTCAATGCGTAGAAGTACACACCGTCCTCTTGAGGCGTATTCGTGTGCGTGAGGACGGGGCCCGCGCTTCCCACGAGCAAGGACGCGGGCGGGACCTCTCCGGCCTGCAGATCGCCGCTGTTCACGCCGCGGAAGACCCGGTAGCCCGTGGGCACCTCGCCCTGCGGCAGGGACCAGTCCAGGCGGATCCCGCCGTCCGCGACCGTGGCGGCCGAAAGCCCGGCCGGCGGGTTGGGCGCGCCCTGGTCCAGAGTGGCCGTGACCGGAGTCGAAGGCGCGCTGGCTCCCTTCTTGTCGGTGGCGATCATGGTCAGGGAGTGCTCGCCCTCGCCGAAGAAGAATACGGGATCGAAGACCACGTCGCCGGACTCGCAGTACCCGGGCGCCGTGGCCAGGAATCCGTCGATCAGGAGCTGCACCGTCGTGCCGGCCTCGGCGGTCCCGGTCACCCGGATGGTGGGGATCGAGGTCGTGTACCCGCTCTCCGGCGTCAAGATGGTGGGCGCGGCCGGCGGGGCGTAGCTGACCGTGACCGGGATCGACGCTTCGCCCGCGTTCGCGTGGCCGTCCACCGCCCGGGCGCGCAGGGTGTGCGCGCCGTCGGCGTAGTCCAGGGTGTCGAAGAGGAATCCGTAGGGGGCGGAGTCGTCGGTGGCCACCGGCACGGCGTCCACGAAGAAGTCCACGTACGCCACATCCTCATGCGTGGTCGTCGCCGTCACCTCCACGGCCCGGGACACGAAGTCCCCGGACAACGGCTCCGCGAAGGCGACCGTGGGCGCGACCGGGTCGTAGACGGGCGAGTCCGATACCTCCGATAGGTTGCCCAAGGAGTCGGCCGACCGGAGGCCGAAATAGGAGTTCGTGTCCGCGCTCAAGCCCGCAACGGTGAATGTCTCCGCGCTCCCGGGCGCGCCGGGCGCCAGCGAGGAGATGTCCACTTCCTGCGCCTGGTCCCAGTTGGCGGTGGTGACCGGCTCCGGCGAGGTCCTCAGCAGGTAGGCGGTCACGTCGCTCAGGGAGTCATCGGGGGCGGTCCAGGCCAGGTCGGCCTCGGCGTCCGCCACGCGCTGCTCCGTCACCTCGAGGCCGGCCGCCGCGGACGGTCCGGTCTTGTCCAAAGTGAAGCTGACCGACGCGCTCGCCGCGTTGCCGGCCTGGTCGGCGGCCGTCAGGGTCACCGTGCGGACGCCTTCCTCCGTCACCGTGAACGGCGGGGCGCCGCCTTGCGCGTCGCGCACCTGCACGGACTCGGCGGGGGTCATGTCGTCCGCGACAGTGAACTCCACCGTCACGTCCGCGGCGAGCCGGTCCCCGTCCTGCGGGCTGGTGATCGCGATGGTCGGGGGATGCGTGTCCGTGATCAGCGTGAACGGGTCGGAGGTCCCCGCGTTGCCCGAGGCGTCGATGCAGACCAGGTAGCAGTGGTAGACCTGATCAGGGGTCAGGCCCCCCAGCGTGACGACGTGCGACGCGGCGAGCTCGGCGGGATCGGTGTGGTCCGCCGTCGCGGGCGTCAGGAAGTCGGTGGCGCCGGGCTGGGCGCCGCAGCCGACCTGGCCGGTCGCCGGCTCGTCGGTGTCCCAGCTCACGTCCGCGCCCGCCTCGCCGGGATCGAGCAGGGTCTGGATCCCCGAGAACACCGGGGCCGTGACGTCGAAGTTGTTCAAGGTCGCGCCGCCCGAGATTCCGCCGACCGAGGCCGTGATCTGCGCCGTGCCGGGATCGAGACCGGTCGCGAGGCCGGTCTGGTCGACGCTCGCGACCGACGGGCTGTCCGAGCTCCAGTCCAGGTCGTCGCGGCCCATGGAAGGCTCGCTCGAGGGGCACGCACCGTTGAGGACCGCCAGGTTGTCGAAGTATGCCAGCGGGCCTCCGTCGCGGGCGAATCCGCCGTAGATCTCGTTCTTGAGGCTGATCTGCGCCGAGTTGGAGAGCATGGTGACCGTCTTCCCGTACCAGTGCCAACCGTCCACGACAGGGACAGGGGTCACCTTCCCGCCGAAACCGTCGTTGTAATCGGTAAGGCCGATGAGCCAATGCTCGTTGACTCCCCCGGTCGTGTTGTAGAGGTCGATGCCGATCATCGGCACGCCACCGCCCACCCAATTGATCCATCCGGCGACGCAGTAGGTCTGCTCCGGCGTCACGGGGAATATCGGCGAGAAGTCGTCTCCGCCGCCCGAATAGCGCGAGAGCTTTTGGACGGTCGCCGGCGAGGGAGCGTCGGGAAGCTCCAGGAGGTCGACTCCTCCGGTCCAGCCGCCGACGCCGTCCTCCCAGTCTTGGAGGTAATAGATGGTATCGCTCCGGGCCTCGAGCTCCCGGCTCGAGCCGTCCAGGAAGGTGCCGATGGCCGTGAACCGCTGCGTCTCGCCCGGCTCGATGGTGGCTTCGGCCGGCTGCACGGCGATCGATACCAAGGTGTCAACGGTAAAGCTTGACTCGCCGCCGCCCTCATTGCCGGCCAGGTCGCTCAGGGAGGCGGTCAGCGTGTGGTCCCCGTCCAGCACGCCGGTCAAGGTCGCGGTGGCCTGTGCGTCTTCCACGGTGAACTGGGCGGTCACATCCTCCTCGTCGAGCAGGACCCGCAGGCTCGAGATGTCGAGCCCGCTCCCGTTCATGGGCCTGTCCTCGTAGCGGGCCAGGACCTCCGCGGCGGTGAGCGCCCGGCCGTAGATCCGGACCTCGTCGAGCTTGCCGCGCCAGTACTCGGGCTTGCTTGACGAGGCGGTGCGGCCGACCCGGACGGGATCCGTCGTCTGCCTCAAGGCCCCGGTGAGCGGCTTCGAGTCATAGAGTTGACCGTCGATATAGATCTTTGCCGACTGGCCGTCATAGGTGCAGACCAAGTGGGTCCACGCCTGATTGTCGACGTTCCCTGTGCCCGGTATGTAGCCTGTGGAAGCCGTGGACGCGCCGCCGTCGGTGGCGAACGTGCAGAAGGCTATCGGCCGTCCTCCTCCCTCGCTGTCGCGCGTGAACCTCATGGCATAGGGGTATTCCATGTATCCCTTATAGATCACGGTGCGATAGTAGCTCTCATAGGGGCTGGACCAGACCCAGGATTCCAGCGTGACGGCGTCGGCCGGATTGAGGCTCGCGGGATTTCCGAAGTCCGCGTAGCCGCCGTTGAAGTCGCCTGCCAGGCCGTACTTCCCGGCCGCCCAGCTCAGCGAGCCCGCGACCGAGCCGTCGTTGTCTTGTCCGCTCGTGTCCTCGATGACGGTCCCGGAGCCTTCCTCGAAGGGCAGGCGGAGGACGAGCCCGGAGAGGTCCTCCGGGTCGGCGTAGGCGATCGTCACGTCCACGTCCGAGGTGTTGATCGTGGAGCCGCCGGCCGGCTGGGTCACGGAGACGTCCGGCCCGACGGTGTCCGCGAGCACGGTAAGGCTCGCGGCGGCGGAGACCTCGTTGCCGGCCCTGTCGGAAATGGCCGCGCTCAGCGTGTACTCGCCGTCCGCGAGGCTCGAGAGCAGGCCAGTGGTCTGCGCGGCCGCGACGTTGAGCTGGGAGGTGATGTCCATGTCGTTGAGGAGTATCCGCAGGGTCGCCAGGTCCAGCCCGCTGCCGTTGCCGTCGGGAGGCCCGGCGTCCGCGTACTGGACGCTCACGGGCACGTTGCCGCTCCAGGACAGGGCGCCGTCCGCCGGCTCGGAAATGGCGATGGTGGGCGGCACGGGGTCCGCCTGCATGGTGAAGGTCGCGGCGGCGGAGGATCCGTTGCCCGACTGGTCGTCGATGGAGGCGGTCAGCGTGTGCTCGCCGTCCTGGACGCCGGGGAGCAGGGCCGTGGCTTGGGTCGCGTTTACGGAGAACTGGGAGGTGACGTCCGCGTCGTCAAGCAGTATCTGGAGGCTCGCGGTGTCCACCCCGCCGGCGCCCACGCCGAACTCGTAGACGTAGCGGATCTGGGCCTCGGAGAGCGCCGTGTAGTTCACGGATACGTTGTCCATCACGCCGGTGAAGGTCTCGTTCGCCCAGCCGTTGCGCGAGGAGCCCAGGCGCAGGCCGGCTTCGGGATGGGTGGAGTCGTAGGCGCCGGAGGAGGAGCAGGCCGCTCCGCTGGGCTCGCCGTTGATGAACCACTGGAAGGTGTTCCCGGTCCTTCGCAGGGCGATGTGGTTCCACTCGGTCCGGGCGAAGGTGCCGGTCCAGCACATGGCGCCGGACGGCAGGTGCGTGTAGATGGCGTTGCCGCTGTAGAGCATGACCTGCGTCCAGGGGCTTCCTTCCGCGCTCGAGAGGATGCCCTCGAGCCCGGAGGGCGCGTTGTCCTTGGCCCACAAGGTGATGGTGAAGTCGTGCGAGCCGAGCGCGGGGGCTTGCGGCATCTGGATGTAGTCGTCCCCGTCGAAGCTCATGGCCTGCCCCACCTTGCCGGGGACGGGGGTGGCGCCGTGGACGGCCCCATCGTTGTCGCTCGCGAGGTCTTCCGCGTCCCCGTCCAGAGGCCACCAGGCGATCAGATCGCCGGTCAGGGCGCCGGGATCGGAGAAGGTGACGCGGGTGTTGACATCCGCCGAGACGAGCACCTCGTCCTGCGCGGGCGCGTCGATCGCGATGTCGGGCGGCGTGGTGTCGGGGACCGCGACCGTGAAGGACAAAGCGGCCTCGGCCTCGGGGTTCTCGAGCGGCGTGTGGTCGGCCTGGGCCAGCCGCGCCGAGATGGAATGCTCGCCGTTGAGCAGGCCGTTGATCCGGACCGTGTCGGCGTCGATCCAGGTGGCCCGCGCGGTCGCTCCGGACTGCGTGTTCAGCTCGACCACTTCATTCGAGCCGTTATAGAACATCAGGCGGTCGCCGCCGCCGTCCACCTGGAAGTAGAGGTGCGTGTCGCCCTTGCCGCCCGCCGTCCAGTCCTCGACCTCGAAGTCCACGGTCACGTCCGCGGTCTCGACGGTGCTCCCGTCGGAGGGCGTGAGGATCCGGACCGTGGGCACGATGGGCCGGCACATCGTCCTGCCGTTGAGGCCCGCGTTATAGATGGCCCTGACCTCGCCCTCGCCGAGCGCGCCGGAGAATACGGACACCTCGTCGGCGAGGCCGTCGATGGGCTGCGCTCCGTCGCTGCCGTCGTAGCGCCACCAGGCGCCGATCGCCGCGCGGTTCTGCGTGTTCGTGACCGTGACGGGCGGTCCGGATGACGCGTCCGCCAGGATGCCGTCCACGTAGAGCTTCAGGTCGCCGGTGCCGTGGTCGTAGACGCCGGCCATGTGGGTCCACCGGCCGGAGGAGGGGGGCGCGGCGGACTTGACGTTCCGCTCGGGGGACCAGGTCCCGTTGGTGTCGAGCCCGAACCAGAGCTTGCCGAAGCGGTCTCGGCCGAAGATCCATCCGCCGCCGGTGCGCGGGTAGCGGTTGACGATGCTCTCGTCGTTGAGCCCGTCGGCGTCCGCGTTGAAATAGGCCCAGGCGCTGAGCGAGAACGAGGTCCCGGAGAGCACCAGATTCGCCGGGCTGCCCAGGTCCACGTAGTCGTCGGTCCCGTCCAGGCTGAAGGCCCGCCCCGCTATGCCGGCCGCGTAGGCGGCCCCGTTCTGCAGCGTGCCGTGGTTGCCGCCCACGAGGTCGCCGGCGCTGTCGTCGCCCGGCCACCAGCTGACCGCGCTCTGCGGCATCTGGGCGCAGTCCGGCGTCAGGACGGAGAAGGAGACGGTGACCTCGGCCTCGGGGTTGTCGGGAGGCGTGTGGTCCGACTTGGCCAGCACGGCCCGGACGCTGTGCGGCCCGTCCAGGAGGCTATTGATCCTGATGGTATCCTCGTCCATCCAGGCGGCCAGGGGGGTCGGGCCGGCCTGCAGGTCGAGCTCGACCACGTTGTCGGTGCCGTTGTAGAACATGAGGGGGGTGGCGCCGCCGTCCACGTAGAAGTGGATGTGCGTGTCGGCCTTGCCCGCCACCGCCCAGTTCACGGTCTCGAAGTCGACCAGGACGTCGGAGGCCGTCACGGTCGCGCCCGCCAGGGGCGACAGGATGCGGGCCGCGGGCGGAGGAGGAGCGCAGTAGTTCTTGCCGGCCGAGGTCTTGTCGTAGTGCTCGGCGACCTCGGCGGGCTCCAAGACCCTGTCGTAGATCGCGGCCTCGTCGATGAGGCCCGCGAAGAACCGGGAGGAGTCGCCGGCCCATGCCTTCCCAAAATACATGCTCGGCGCCAGCGCCGAGGGGACATGGGCGGAGCCGCTGTTCTCGAGGACGCCGTTGACGTAGATGCGGGTCTGCCCCGAGGAGTCGAAGCTCGCGGCCAGGTGGTACCACTGGCCCGGGGCGAACGAGGTCTGGGTGCACAGGTTGCTGGTGTTGTTGGCGGCGTCGCCGGTGACCAGGAACAGCCGGTCGCCCGCGCAGCCGCCGTAGCCGTTGCCGCGCTCCAGGCTGATGCGGTTGACGTTGTAGCCGTCGGTGGCGTGCTGGAAGATGTCGTCGTAGCCCGCCCAGGCCGACGGCTTGAACCACAAGGCGATCGTCATGGCGGAGGGGGAGAGTCCGTCCGTGGGGACGTCCAGGTAGTCGTTGGATCCGTCCAGGCTGAACGCCTGGCCGACCTGGCCCGGGGCGTAGCCCGCGCCTCCGGCCAGAGAGGCGTCCCTCAGGCCCAGGACGTCGGAGGCCGTGTACTCGCCGCGCCAGTAGCCGGCGATCCCCGGAGCGCAGGCGCCCAGAGTGCTGTCCACGGCGAAGGAGACGCTGACGTGCCCTTCGGGATTTACGACCGGCGTATGGTCCGCTTCCGCCAGAGCGGCCTCGATCGTGTGCGGACCGTCGGAGAGGTTGTTGATCCGGATCGTGTCGGCGTCGATCCGCCTGGCGAGCGGGGTCATCCCCGGGACCTCGTTGAGCTCCACGATCTCATCCGCCCCGTTGTAGAACATCAGGCGGTCCTGGCTTCCGTCTACCTGGAAATAGACGTGGCGTTCGCCTTTGCCGCCCGCGATCCAGTGCGCCGCGTCGAAGTCCACGAGGACGTTCGATGCGGTCACGGTCCGGCCTTCCTGCGGATAGGCGATGCTCAAGGTGGGAGGAGGCACGCACATGCCGCCGCCGCCCGCGGCCTGGATGGACGCGATCTCCGCGGCGGAGAGCCCGCGGGTGAACAGCGCCACCTCGTCTATCCTTCCCTGGAATTGCCCGAAGCTGCTCGCGCAGGAGTTGTCGGCGTCGCTGCCGAGCGCGTTGTCGTTGCACGTTCCGCCGACCGCGCCCATGTTGGTGGTGCCGGGCGGCAGTTTCTCCCCGTTCATGTATATCTCGTAGCTCGACGCCGCGTCCTTGTCGCTTCCGTTAAAGACCACCGCCAGGTGGCTCCAACGGTTCGTCATTCCGCCGGGATTGATCGGGGTCAGCCACTGCGCGTTGGCCTCCCGGAATACGGCCAGGGCCGCGGTCTCGGTGATGGCCAGGAAGAACTGCCTGTCCTGCGTCAGGCGGATCGGGAAATAATAAGGAGACGGGTCGGCGGTCGGGTAGATCCACATTGAGGCGGTGAACGCCTCCGCCCCGGAGCCCACGAGGTTCCCGGCGCCCAGGGCCACCGTGTCGTTCGCTCCGGTCAGGTCGAACGCCTGGCCCACCATGCCGGATCCGTAGGAGGCGCCGTTGACCGGCGTCCCGTGGCTGGAATCCCAGAGATCGTTGGCGTTCCCGTCGCCCGGCCACCAATGGGCGATGTCCGCCGGCGGGCTCACGCAGGCCGGGGCTTCGACCGTGAAGGAGACCGTGAGGTCGGCTTCCGGGTTGCCGAGGACGGAGCCGTCCGTCTCGGCCAGGCGGGCCCGTAAGGCGTGCTGGCCCGGCGCCAGGCTCTTGAGCCGGATGGTGTCGGCGTCGACCCAAGCGGCCGCGGGGGTGGGTCCGGTCTCGTCCCCGAATTCCAAGACGTTGTCGGAGCCGTTGTAGAACGAAAGCGGCTCGGCGCTCCCGTCCACGTAGAAGCGGACGTGCCTGTCGCCCTTCCCGCCCAGCGTCCAATCGTCGGCCTCGAAGTCGACCAGGACGTCCGCGGCCGTGAGCGCGGCGCCCTCTTCGGGCGAGAGGACCCGGACGGTCGGCACCAGCGGCTGGCAGTAGGTCTTGGCGTAGAGGCCCGACATGTAGTGGGCGTGGACCTCCTCGAGGCTCAGCGCCCGGTCGTAGATCGCGGGCTCGTCGATGAGGCCGTCGAACGTCCCGTCGCTCTCGTAATCCTTGCCGATCCGCAGGGGCAGGTCATTGACGAAGATCCCCGCGGGCTGGCCTCCGAAGACGAAACCGCCGGTGTGGTCCTCGCCGTTGACGTAGATCTTCATGGAGGAGCCCGGGACGAAGGTCGCCGCGACGTGGTACCAGGTATCGATCGCAAGAGTGATATCGCTCACCAACACCCCGCCCGAGAAGGAGCCGCCCGCCGCGGAGATTATGAACTCCAGCTTGTGCGGCGCCCAGTTGTTGGAGTAGTCGTTGAAGTTGAGCTCGACGCTCCTCTTCCCGGCGCCCGCGTAGTACTTGCTGAAGAGCGCCTGCCTCTGGCGGCTTCCCTTGCCGTTGTCGAGGGTGTCCAGCCTGATCCACGCTTCCAGGCTCAGCTCGCCCGTGATGTCGAGGCTGTCGCTGTCGGGCACCTCGAAGTAGTCGTCGGCGCCGTCGAACGAGAACGCCTGGCCGACCTTGCCGTCCGCGAAGACCGCGCCGACCGGAGTCCCGGGGTTGAGGGCCGCGATATCGCTCCCGTCGCCTTCGGCGGGCCAGTAGCTGACCAGCCCGCCGGGGCAGCCCTCCAGGGCGGAGTTGACCGTGAAGGAGCTGACCGCCTCCGCGTAGTTCCCTGAGAGGTCCCAGATGCCGACCAACAAAGTGTGCTCGCCGTTCGCAACGCCGGGCAGGCTCCCGGTCGCGGAGTCCGGGGTCGCGGAGAAGGCCACGTACGCCGGCTGGCCGTCGAGCGTCACCGCGAAGCTGCTGCGGTTGACGCCGAAGCCGTCGTCAACGTACTCGAGCGCGATATCGACGGTGGCGGACGGGAACACGGCTCCCGGCTCGGGCGAGACGATCTCGACATGGGGAGGCGCCGTGTCGAGGGAGATGCACACGTCGCCGAGCCCGTCGCCGTCGAGGTCGGCCTGGTCCGCGTTGGCGAGCGGCGGGCAGTTGTCGCAGACGTCGCCGTAGCCGTCCGGCGCGAAGAACTCGACCTCGTTGAGCGTGACGCCGTGCTGCCCTTGCCGGGTCAGCGTGAACCGGCTGTAGCGGACGCGCGCGCCGATCGGCGTGTCCACGTACTGCCCTTGGCCGTAGGGGGATGTGTCGATGAATCCGCTCGTGGCGTCGGTCCAGGCCTGCCCGTCGATGGAGACCTCGATCCTGTAGTCCGATCGGGCGTCGGAGCGGGTATAGGGGTAGACGCGGATGAATTCGATGGGCCGTGATTCAGGGAAGGTGATGGTGAATTTTTGGGTGCCTCCGGACTGCGTCAGGAGATAGTCTCGGGAGCCGGTCCCGTACAAGCCGTTGAAAAGGTAGTCATAATAATAATTCGAGCCGCTGGGGTAGCTCGGGGCGGTGCCTTCTAGGAGGGTCCCGTCCGGCGCCGTGTAGCGCCAGCGGTCGACCGCGCCGCCGGTGCCGCCGCTGAGGTCGACGCGCTCGGCGTCGCCGTTGCTCTGGTCCGCGTTCACGATATCCGGGCAGTTGTCGTCGGCGTCGCATATCCCGTCGCCGTCGGAGTCCGTGGGCACGCTCTCGGCGCTCGATGGGTCGGTGCCGCAGGCCCTTTCTTGGGCGTCGGTCCAGGAGTCGTCGTCGTCGTCCTCTTCGCACGCGTCGCCGGTCCCGTCGCCGTCCGCGTCCCCGTTGGTCGGGTCGAAGCCCGTGGGGCACAGGTCGCAGACGTCTCCCACGCGGTCCGTCTCATGGAACTCGATCTCGTTGAGCGTGACCCCGTGCTGGCCTTGCCGGGTCAAAGTGAAGCGGGCGAGCCGCACGAAGCCGCCGACCGGGGTGTCGATCTTCTGTCCCTGTCCGTAGCCGGAGGTGTCGATGAAGCCGTCCGTGAGCTCCCGCCAGGAGATCTGGGTCCCGGCGTTGGTGGAGTCCACGAAGGTCCCGGCGTCCTCGTCCCAAGACAGGGCTCCGGAGGAGACCTCGATCTTGTAGTTGGACCGGGCGTCGCTCCGCGTGTACGGGTAGACGCGGATGAAGTTGACCAGCTTGGCGGAGGGGAACCTGATGGTCAGCGTCTGATTCCCTTCCGATTGGGTCAGCAGATAACAGGAGCTGCAGGTTCCGTAGTTTCCATCGAAGAGGAGGTCTATGTTGTATTGGTAATTGCTGTTGGGATAGCTGGGCGCGGTGCTCTCGACCGATGTCCCGTCCGGAGCGGTGTAGGAGCGCTGTTCGCTCTGGATGCCGGTCCCGCCGCTGATGTCGACGATCCGGGCCTCCGCGTCCGCCTGGTCCGCGTTGGCGATGTCGGGGCAGTTGTCCACGGCCGAGCAGATGCCGTCGCCGTCGGGATCCACGGGCGTGCTGGACGCGCTCAGGGCGTCGGTGCGGCAGAGGTCCTCGAGGTTGTTGATCCAGCCGTCGTTGTCCGCGTCCGCGTCGCAGGCGTCGCCCGGTCCGTCGCCGTCCACGTTCGTTTGGCTCGGGTTGTAGGCCAGCGGGCAGTTGTCGCACCCGCTGCCGAACGGGTCGGGCTTGTAGAGTTGGATCTCGTTGAGGGTGACGCCGTGCTGGCCTTCCTGGCTGACCTTGAGGCGGAGGTACCGGACGTATTTCCCGCCGATAGGGGTGTCGATGAAATCCCACTTGCCCTTGCCGGAGGTGTCGATGAAGCCGCCGCTCTCATCGGTCCATGACTGCCCGTCCACCGAGGTTTCGACCTTGTAGTTGGATCGCGCGTCGGTCCGGGTGTATGGGTAGACGCGGATGTAGGCCAGCTCCCGCGGGGCCGGGAAGGTGAAGAGGAGCGTCTCGACGCCGCCGGACTGCGTGAGCAGATATTCGGAGGACCCGGTCCCGAAAGAGCCGTTGAAAAGGTAATCATAACGGTAATTCGAGCCGCTGGGGTAGCTCCGGGCGCTGCCGACGAGAAGCGTCCCGTCCGGCGCGATGTAGCGCCAGGGGTCGGTCGCGCCTCCGATGCCGCCGCTGAGGTCGATGAAGCCGGCATCCTGGTTGGCCTGGTCCGGGTTGGGGAAACCCGCGCAGTTGTCGAAGGCGTCGCAGGCGCCGTCGCCGTCCGCGTCCGGCGGGTAGCTGGACGCGCTCGAGGCGTCGGTGCCGCAGAGGGCCTCGGTCTGATCGGGCCACCCGTCGTTGTCGCGGTCGTCGTCGCAGGCGTCGCCGATGCCGTCGCCGTCCGCGTCCTCCTGCCCCGGGTTGGCGGCCGAGGGACAGTTGTCGCAGGCGTCGCCCACGCCGTCGCGCGCGTAGAACTCGATCTCGTTGAGCGTGGAGCCGTGCTGTCCTTCTCTCGACATCGTGACCCGGACGTGCCGGATCGCGGCCTGGACCTGCGTGTCGATGTATTGTCCCTGGCCGTAGCCCGACGTATTGACGAAGCCCCCGCTGACGTCGGTCCATGAGAAGGAGTCCGTGGATATCTCGATCTTGTAGTTGGAGCGCGCGTCCGTCCGGGTGTGGGGGTAGACCCGGATGAAATCGATGGACCGCATCGCCGGGAACGTGAACAGCATCGTCTGATTTCCGCCGGACTGGGTCAGCAGGTACGCGCCGCTGGCCGTCGTGTAGGTGCCCTCGAACAGGTAGCCGTACTGGTAGCTGTCCCCGCTGGGATAGCTGGGGGCGCTGGCAACCATCGTGGTCCCGTCCGGCGCGGTGTAGGACGTCGGGCTGCTCTGGGTCGCGCCGCTCAGGTCCAGGAGCTCCGCGTCGCCGTCCTCCTGCCTCGGGTTGGCCGCGGCGGGGCAGTTGTCCATCGCGGAGCAGATGCCGTCGCCGTCCGAGTCGTCCGGCACGCTCTGGTCGCTCAAGGGATCCGTGCCGCAGGCCTCCTCGTCCGCGTTCGTCCACAGGTCGTTGTCGGCGTCCTCCTCGCACTTGTCGCCGATGCCGTCGCCGTCCACGTCGCCCTGGTCCGGGTTGGCGGTCTCAAGGCAGTTGTCGCAGACGTCGCCGACTCCGTCGGGCTCGTAGAACTCGATCTCGTTGAGCGTGACGCCGTGGCTGCCTTCCTGGGTCAGAGTGAAGCGGGCGTAGCGGATCAGCATGTCCACCTGGGTGTCGACGTACACGCCCGGTCCCATGCCCGAGGTGTTGACGAAGCCTCCGGTGATGTCCTTCCATGACACCCAGTCCGAGGAGACCTCGATCCTGTAGTTGGACCGGGCGTCGCTGCGGGTATAGGGATAGACGCGGATGAAATTAATGGGCTTCAGAGCGGGGAAGGTGATGGTCGAGAACTGGACGCCGCCGGACTGCGTCAGGAGGTATGCGGAGGCCGAGGTTCCGTAGCTGCCGTCGAAGAGATAATCGTAGTAGAAATCCTGACCACTGGGATAGCTCGGGGCGGTGGCCTCGAGCAGCGTCCCGTCGGGCGCGGTGTAGACCCGTTGGTTCGGCTGGCCGCCGGTCCCCCCGCCGAGGCTTATCATGTCCGCTTCGCTGTCGGCTTGGTCCGGGTTCGGCGTGTCCGGGCAGTTGTCCCGGAACGTGCACAGTCCGTCCGCGTCGGGGTCCGTGGGAGTGCTCTGGGCGCTGAGCGGGTCCTTGCCGCAGGGCGTCTCGTCCACGTTGAGCCACCCGTCGTTGTCCGCGTCGGCGTCGCAGGCGTCGCCCGCTCCGTCGCCGTCCACGTCGCTCTGGTCGGGGTTGACCGCCAGCGGGCAGTTGTCGCAGGCGTCTCCCAGGCTGTCGGGCTCGTAGAACTCGATCTCGTTGATGGTGACGCCGTATTGGCCTTCCTGGGTGAGGGTGAACCGGGAATAGCGGATGTGCTCGTCCACCTGGGTGTCGATGAACCCGCCCGGCCCGGTGCCGGAAGTGTCGACGTAGCCGCCGGTGACCTCGCGCCACGTCTGCCCGTCGAGCGAGACCTCGATCTTGTAGTCGGAGCGCGCGTCGGTGCGGGTGTAGGGATATATCCGGATAAAGTCGATCCCCCGCGCCGCGGGGAAGGTGATATCCATGGTCTGGACGCCGCCCGTCTGCGTGAGCAGGTAATCGGTGCCTGAATTCTTGTAGTCGCCGTTGGCCTTCTGGGGCCCGTTGAAAAGATAGGAGTAGTAGAAGTCGCTTCCGTTGGGATAGCTCTGCCCGCTGGCCGTGAGGGTGGTGCCGTCGGGGGCGGTGTAGGTCGTCCCTCCGGGCTGGCCGCCCGTGCCGCCGCCGAGCGGCACGAGGCCGTAGTCGTTGTTGGCTTGGTCCGCGTTGGCAGTCTCCGGACAGTTGTCGACGGCCGGGCACACTCCGTCCCCGTCGGTGTCGGTGGGGGCGTCGGACGCGTCCCTAGGATCGGTCCCGCACAGCAGCTCGGGGCCGTTGTCCCAACCGTCGTTGTCCCAATCGTCGTCGCAGGCGTCGCCCTGGCCGTCGCCGTCCAGATCGTCCTGGTCCGGATTCTGAAGCGCGACGCAGTTGTCGCAGGCGTCGCCGACTCTGTCGGGCGTATAGAACTCGATCTCGTTGAGGGTGACGCCGTAGCTGCCGTCCTGGGACAAGGTGAACCGCACGAACTGGATGAGCTTCCGGACTTGAGTGTCGATGTACTGCCCCTTGGAGTATCCCGACGTGTTCACGTAGCCTTCCGTGATCCGGGTCCAGGAGAGGGCGTCGGTCGAGATCTCTATCTTGTAGTTGGAGCGCGCGTCGCTCCGGGTGTATGGGTAGACCCGGATGTGATCTATGGCCCGCGATGTCGGGAAGGCGAATGTTATCGTCTGGTTGCCGCCGGTTTGGGTCAGCAGGTAGGAGGCGCCGGATGTCCCGTAGCTGCCGTCGAGGAGGTAATCGTAGTAGAAGTCCTCCCCGTTGGGGTAGCTCGGGCCGCTGGCTGAGAGCGTGGTGCCGTCCGGGGCGGTGTAGGATGTCTGCCTTTGCTGGCGTCCCGTGCCGCCGCTCAGGTCCATGAGCCGGAGGTCGGTGTCGGCCTGGTCCGCGTTGGAAAGGGTCGGGCAGTTGTCGATCGCCGAGCAGACGCCGTCGCCGTCGGAGTCCGTGGGGAAGCTGAGCGCGCTCAAGGGGTCGGAGCCGCACTCTTCCTCGTCGGCGTCGAGCCAGGAGTCGTTGTCCGCGTCCGCGTCGCAAGCGTCGCCGAAGCCGTCCCCGTCCGCGTCGCCCTGGCCCGTGTTGACCGCCGCCGTGCAGTTGTCGCACGCGTCGGCGATCCCGTCGGACTCGTAGAACTCGATCTCGTTGAGGGTGACCCCGTAGTTGCTTTGCTGCGTCAGCGTGAACCGGACGTAGCGGACCGTCGCTCCGATAGCCGTGTCGATGTGCTGCCCGGCGCCGTAGCCGGAGGTGTCGATGAGGCCGCCGCTCTTGTCCGTCCACGCCTGTCCGTCGGGCGAGACCTCGATCTTGTAGTTGGACCGTGCGTCCGAACGCGTGTAGGGATACACGCGGATATAGTTCAAAGCCTTGTCCCCGGGGAACGTGACGGCTATGGTCTGGTCCCCGCTGGTCTGCGTCATGAGATAGGCGGTGCCGTTGGTCCCGGGGCTGTCGTCGAAGAGATAGTCGTAATAGAAGTCCTCGCCGTTGGGGTAGCTCTGGCCGCTGCCCTGGACCGTGGTTCCGTCGGGAGCTGTGTAGAGCGTCTGGCGGGGCTGTCGTCCCGTCCCGCCCCTCAGGTCGATGAGCCGCGCGTCGCCGTCCGCCTGGTCCGCGTTGGCGAGGTCCGGGCAGTTGTCGTCCGCGTCCGCGATCCCGTCGTTGTCCGAGTCGTCGTCGCAGGCGTCACCCATGCCGTCGCCGTCGGCGTCCACCTGATCGAGGTTGACGGCCAGCGGGCAGTTGTCGCACACGTCCCCGAAGCCGTCGGACGTCGTGAACTCGATCTCATTGAGCGCCACGCCCCAGCTGCCGCGCTGGGCCAATGTGAACCGGACGAACCGCGTGGAGGCGTTGATTGCGGCGTCGAGATACTGGCCCGGGCCCACGGCGGTGGTGTCGATGAAGCCGCCCGTGACGTCGGTCCAGCCCTGCCCGTCCGCCGAGACCTCGATCTTGTAGTCGGAACGCGTGTAGTTGACGTACGGATAGACGCGGATGGAGCCGAGCACCCGCTCGGAGGGGAAGGTGAAGTCCAAAGTCTGATCGCCCACCGAGTCGGTCATCCAGTAGTTGATCTGGGTCTCTCCGTAGCTGCCGTTGAAGAGGTACTCCATGTGGTAGTTCGGTTCGCCGCTGAAGACCGGGGCGCTGGCCTGCACCAAAGTCCCGTCCGGAGCCGTGTAGGAGGTCTGCCCGGCCGTCCCTCCAGTGCCGCCGCTCAGGTCGGGCTGGCCGGCGTCGCTGTCGGCCTGGTCCGCGTTGGAAACCTCGGGACAGTTGTCCTCCTCGTCGGCTATCCCGTCGTTGTCCCGGTCGCCGGTGTCGCAGACGTCGCCGATCCCGTCGCCGTCGGCGTCCGCCTGGTCCGCGTTGGGCAGAGACGGGCAGTTGTCGCAGGCGTCGCCCAGGGCGTCATATTCGTGGAACTCGATCTCGTTGAGCGCGATTCCGTAGTTCCCTTCGCGGGTCAACGTGAACCGAACGTGCCGGACGCTCGCGTCCACCTGGGTGTCGTGATGCTGTCCCTGGCCGATGCCGGAGGTATTGACGAAGCCCGCGGTGACATGAGTCCAGGACTGTCCGTCCAAAGACACTTCGATCTGGTAGTTGGACCTGGCGTCGGGCCGGCTGTAGGGGTAGACGCGGATGAAGTCCAAAAGCCGCGCGGAGGGGAACGTCACGGTCAAAGTCTGGTTCCCGGAGGAGTTCGTCATCCAATGATGCATGCCGCTCGCTTCGAAGGTATGCGTGAACAGGTAATCCATGTAGAAGTATAGATCGCTCGTCCCGGAGGGATAGCTCGGCGCGCTGGACTCGACCGTGGTCCCGTCCGGAGCGGTGTAGAGCGTCTGCCCGACCTGGCCGCCCGTGCCCCCGCTCAGCTCAGCGAGGCCGGTGTCGCCGTTGGCCTGGTCCGCGTTGGCGACGGCCGGGCAGTTGTCTGTGGCGGTGCAGACCCCGTCGCCGTCCGGATCCTGCGGGGCGCTCTGCGCGTCCAGGGGGTCGGTCCCGCAGGCCCGCTCGTCGGCGTTCAGCCAGGAGTCGTCATCCGCGTCATCGTCGCAGGCGTCGCCGCCGCCGTCGCCGTCGGCGTCGCCCTGGTCCGGATTGAAGGCCTGGGCGCAGTTATCGCAAGCGTCTCCCAGGCCGTCCGTTCCGTGGAACTCGATCTCGTTGAGCGCGACGCCGTAGCTGCCCTCCCGGGTCAACGTGAACCGCACGTAACGGACGCTCGCGGCGATCTGGGTGTCGATGTATTGTCCCTGGCCGATGCCGGTTGTGTCGACGAAGCCACCGCTGGCGTCGGTCCAGGATTGGCCGTCCAAAGAGACCTCTATCTGGAAATTGGACCTGGAGTCGGGCCGGCTGAAGGGATAGATGCGGATGAAGTCGAGGGGCCGCTCGTATGGGAACGTGGCGGTCAAAGTCTGGTTCCCGGAGGAGTTCGTCATCCAATGATGCATGCCGTTCGCTTCGAAGGTATGCGTGAACAGGTAATCCATGTAGAAGTTAAGATCGCTCGTGCCCGACGGATAGCTCGGCGCGCTGGATTCGAACGTGGTCCCGTCCGGGGCGGTGTAGAGCGTCTGCCCGACCTGGCCTCCCGAGCCGCCGCTGAGGTCCTGCGCTCCGGCGTCGCCGTCGGCCTGATCCGCGTTGGCGAGGAGGGGGCAGTTGTCCTCGGCGTTCGGGACCCCGTCGTTGTCCGAGTCGGTGTCGCAGGCGTCGCCGGCCCCGTCGCCGTCCATGTCGGCTTGGTCCGGGTTGGCCGCGTCGGGGCAGTTGTCGCAGGCGTCGCCGAAGCCGTCGCTCTCGAAGAACTCGATCTCGTTGAGGCCGACCCCGTAGCGGCCCCAGTTCTCCAACGTGAATCGCACGTAGCGGATGGTCCCGACCACCTGGGTATCGATGTGCTGGCCGGGAGTGACGGCCACGGTGTCGATGAACCCGTCGCTCACGTCCACCCAGGCCTGCCCGTCCAGCGAGACCGAGATCTGGTAGTTCGAGCGCTGGTCCGGGTAGGTGTATGGATAGACCCTGATGTACTGGATCGAGCGGTCCACCGGGAAGGTGAAGTCCAGGGTCTGGTTGACGCCGCCCGAGTCCGTCAGCCAGTACTGGGTGGAGTGGTGGTTGTAGTTGTGGTTGAACAGGAACTCCATGTGGAAGTGGCCGAAAGCCACGTTCCGAGGCGGTATGCTGGCCTCCACGAAGGTGCCGTCGGGGGCGGTGTAGGTCGTGTCCGTCAGCTGGCCGCCCGTCCCGCCGCTGAGGTCGCGCATCGCCACGTCGCCGTCGGCCTGGTCCGCGTTGGCTATCGCGGGACAGTTGTCCTTGACCGAGCAGGCGCCGTCGCCGTCCGGGTCCTCCGGCACGCTCTGGGCGCTCAGCGGGTCGGTGCCGCACCAGTCCTCGTCCGCGTTGGTCCAGCCGTCGCCGTCCGCGTCGTCGTCGCAGGCGTTTCCGCTGCCGTCGGAATCGACGTCGGCCTGGTCGGGGTTGAACGTCTGCGCGCAATTGTCGCAGGCGTCTCCGACCCCGTCGGTCTCGTAGAACGCGATCTCGTTGAGGCCCACCCCGTAGCGGCCGTGATTCTCCAGGGTGAACCGGACGTATCGGATCCTCGCTCCGACCGGCGTGTCCACGAGCTGCCCCGGGGTGATCGAGGTCGTGTCGAAGAAGCCGCCGGTGACGTCGGTCCAGGACTGCCCGTCCAGCGAGACCTCGATCATGTAGTTGGAGCGCTGGTCGGGATATGTGTAGGGATAGACCCGGATGTGATGGATGGACCGCGGCGCGGGGAAGGTGAAGTCCAGAGTCTGGTCGGTGCTGCCCGAATCGGTCAGCCAGTAGTTGAGCGAGTGGGGATCGTAGCGGCCGTCGAAGAGGTTCGTCATCTCGAAGTGGCCGACCGCGATGTTCCGAGGCGGTATGCTGGCCTCCACCAAAGTCCCGTCGGGCCCGGTGTAGGTCGTCTGCCCGAGCCCGCCGCCCGTTCCGTCGATCATCTCGACCATCGTGACGTCGCCGTCGGCCTGGTCCGCGTTGGCCGCGGCCGGGCAGTTGTCCGCGACGTCGAAGATGCCGTCTCCGTCCTCATCCTCGCAGGCGTCGCCGGTCCCGTCGCCGTCCGCGTCCGCCTGGTCCGCGTTGGCGATCGCCGGGCAGTTGTCGAGCGGGTTGGTGATGCCGTCCCCGTCGGCGTCCTCGTCGCAGGCGTCCCCGGTCCCGTCGCCGTCGAAGTCCGCTTGGCCCAGGTTGAGGTCCTGCGGGCAGTTATCGCAGGCGTCGCCGGCCCCGTCGGCCTCGATCAACTGGATCTCGCTGAGGGTGACCCCGTAGCTGCCGTCCCGGGTGAGGGTGAACCGGACGTAGCGGCCGCTGGAGTTTACGGGGGTGTCGATGTACTGGCCCGAGCCGACTCCCGCGATGTCGACGAAGCCGCGGCTCACGTCGGTCCAGGACTGGCCGTCCTGCGACATCTCGATCATGTAGTCGGACCGGCCGTACTGCGAGTTCGGATATACGCGCGCGGTGGCGATGGCCCGCTCCTCGGGGAAGGTGAACGTCAGCGTCTGGTTCCCGGACGAGCTGGTCAGCCAGACATCGGTCTCGGACCTGCCGAAGCTGCCGTTGAATAGGTACTCGATGTAGTAGTAGCCGTTGTTGCTGAAGGTCGGCGCGCTGGACTCGACCGTGGTCCCGTCGGGAGCCGTGTACAGCGTCTGTCCGCTCCGGCCTCCCGTGCCCCCGCCCAGGGCCATGGTCGCGGCGTCGGCGTCGGCCTGGTCGGAGTTGGCCGTCTGCGGGCAGTTGTCCATGCGAGAGCAGACCGTGTCGCCGTCCGGGTCCTGGGGAACGCTCTGCGCGTCGAGGGGATCGGTCTCGCAGAGCGCCTCGTCCGCGTTGTCCCACTGGTCGCCGTCCGCGTCGTCGTCGCAGACGTCGCCGCTCCCATCGCCGTCCACGTCCTCCTGGCCCGGGTTGAAGGTCTGCGCGCAGTTGTCGCAGGCGTCGCCGTGCCCGTCGGTCTCGAAGAACTCGATCTCGGTGAGCGTGACCCCGTAGCTGCGCTCCTGGGTGAGCGTGAATCGCGCGTACCGGATCGCCTCGCCGACCGGGCTGTCCACGTACTGGCCCGAGCCGATGGCGGCGGTGTCGATGAACCCGCCGCTCACGTCGGTCCACGACTGCCCGTCCCGGGATACCTCGATCTTGTAGTTGGACCGGGCGTAGCGGGCGTAGGGGTAGACTCGGATGAAGTTGACCAGGCGGTCCTCGGGGAAGGTGAAGTCCAGGGTCTGGTTGCCGCCGGAGCTCGTCAGCCAGTACTCGGTCTCATAGGTGCCGTTATAGGTTCCGTTGAACAGATACTCCATGAAGTACCAGTTCTGGCGGCTGAAGGTCCCGGCGCTGGACTGGACCAGAGTCCCGTCGGGCGCGGTGTAGGTGCTCTGGCCGCCCTGGCCGCCCGTGCCCTCGGCGAGAGGCATGCGCCGCACATCGGCGTCCGCCTGGTCCGCGTTCGCCGCGGCGGGGCAGTTGTCCACCGTGTCGAGGATCCCGTCGCCGTCCTCGTCCTCGCAGGCGTCCCCGATGCCGTCGCCGTCCGTGTCGGTCTGGTCCGCGTTGGCGATGGTCGGGCAGTTGTCCACGCCGTCGGCGTGGCCGTCGCCGTCGGAGTCCTCGTCGCAGGCGTCCCCGATCCCGTCGCCGTCCGCGTCCGCCTGGCCCGCGTTCGTCACGTCCGGACAGTTATCGGAGGACGAGCAGGCCGCGTCGCGGTCCGGGTCCGCGCAGGGCGGCGCGCCTGTCTCGCAGTGGCCCTGCTCGGAGAGCCCCCGCTCGTAGTGCGTCTGCACCTCGGCGGCCGACAGCGCCCGCTCGTAGATGGCCACCTCGTCTATCAAGCCGTCGTAGGGGGCGTCGGCGAACGTGCAGTTCGTGTGGCGCCTGCCGATGTTCATCTCCCTCGGGGCCTGGGTCAGGCAGTTCGAATAGTTCGCGCCCGATAGGGGCGAGGAGGTCGTCCCGGCCAAGCCGCCGTTCACGTACGCGGACAGCGTCCCGCCGCCGCTCCCGTCGAAGGTGATAGCGACGTGATTCCAGACGCCGGGTTCATAAGACATCCCGGTATAGATACCGTGAGCTCCCGGGGTGGAATCCCCGGTCCCTTCCTTGCTGTACCAGACCTGGAAGGTGCACGAGCCGCCGTTCCTTATGAACTGGAGCTCCTTGCCCACCTGGAAGAACCTCGAGGAGGGGGTGCCGGCGCAGTCGGCGGGATTGCGCATCCAGAACTCGTAGCTGTAGCTGTTGCCGGGGACGTAGGGGGGCGGCGGGATGCTCACGTAGTCGTCGACCCCGTCGAAGCTCAGGGCCCCGCCGGCCACGCCCGTCGTCCATGTGGGCCTGTTGATGAGGCTTCCTGAGTTCCCGCCGTAGGAGTCGGAGGCCGCGTCCCCGGCGCCTTCCTCGAAGCCCCAGTAGTGCGCCATGTCGGCGGGGGCTTTCGTGTTGTCGCAGGCGTCGAGCCCGTCCTCCAGCCCGTCCCCGTCCGCGTCCGGGATGGGCTCGCAGTAGCCCTTGGACGCCAGCCCGTCCTGGTAGTGACGCTGGACGTCGAACACCGACAGGGCCTGATTGTATATCGCGACCTCGTCCAGCGTGCCGTTGAGGTAGTAAGGATAGCCCGGATAATCGGACCTGCCGATCTTCAGCGAATTCGAAAAGTCGATCCACCCGGAATACGTCCCGCTGGCCGCCTCCGCGCCGTTGTCGTATATCCTGACGGTCGAGCCGGACCTGGTGTACACGACATGATGCCATTCGCCCGCCGTCCACGTATCGGTGCCGGAGATCTCTATCCTGCTGGCTCCTCCGGACTGCAGTTCGAACCAGGGCTTGCTGTTGGTGAACCCGAACCGGGCGTGGTTCTGGGTGTCGGTCTGATGCGAGACGAACACCTGGGTCGCGGAAGCGGTGTTCAGCTTCGCCCAGACTTCGATCCCGAAATCGCCGGTGAAATACCAATCGGCGCTGTCAGCGACCTCTATATAGTCGTCCGACCCATCGAAGCTCAGCGCTCCTCCTGCCCGGCCGGAAGTCGTCCAGGAGGGGGCGTTCATCAAGGTCCCCGGATGCCCGTCCAAGGAATCGAACGCCGACACGCCGGCCTGCTCTTCGAAGCCCCAGTAGCCCACGAGGCCGGCGGGCGCGTCGGGATTGTCGCAGGCGTCGAGCAGGTCCTCCAGGCCGTCGCCGTCCGCGTCCGGGGCCGGCTCGCAGTAGCCGTTCGCCGCCAGCCCGCTCTGGTAGTGCCGCCGGACGTCGAGCGCCGACAGGGCTTGGCCGTAGATCGCGACCTCGTCGATCAGGCCGTCGAACATGTGGCCGTCCTCCGGGCAGTCCGTATGCTGCCGGCCGATGTTCATCTCCCTGGAGGCCGCCTGGTTCACGCAGCCCGAGAAGTTCGATCCGGGCGCCGACGTCGTGTCCGTCCCGGCCAGCGCCCCGTTGACATACACGGACAAGGTCCCGCCGCCGCTGCCGTCGAAGGTGATCGCGAGATGGTTCCAGGCGTCCGCGTCGTAGGACAGGCCCGTCGTGATGCCGTGGAGCGTCGCGCCCGTCCCGCCCTTGCTGAACCAGAGCATGAAGTCGGTGCACGAGCCGTTGCTCCTGACGAGATGCAGCTCCTTGCCCACTCCCAGGATCGTCTTGCCGACCGCGTCGCAATTGGAGGGGTTCTTGAGCCAGACCTCGTAGGAGTAGCTGTTGCCGTTGACGTAGGCGGGCGGCGGGATGCTCACGTAATCGTCTCCGTCGAAGCTCAGCCCGCCTCCGGCCAGCCCGGTGGCCCACGAGGCGCCGTGCAGCGTGGCCGGCCTTCCGTCGAAGGCGTCGATGGCCTCCGTCCCGCTGCCGTCCTCGAAAGCCCAATAGCTCAGCATATCGGGCGGGGCGTCCCTGTTGTCGCACGAGTCGACGCCGTCGGCGGTCCCGTCGCCGTCCGCGTCGGCGAAGCACACGCTGGGCATCCCGGCGCAGGAGTACGCGGGCTCCTCGGCGCAGGCGTCCGAGCAGCCGTCGCCGTTGGCGGTGTTGCCGTCATCGCAGCCTTCCGGCGCCTCGATGAACCCGTTGCCGCAGACCGGGACCAGCTCCTCGCAGTAGCCCTTGTCCTGCAGGCCGTTGACGTAATGCGCGGCGATCTCCTCGGGGGTGAGGACTCTCTCGTAGAGGGCCACATCGTCGACCTCGCCGTCGAAATGATGGCCCGTATCCGGGCAGTTCGTATGCCGCCTGCCGATGTTCATCTCCCGCGGCGCCTGGGTCACGCAGTCGCTGTAGTTCGATCCGACGGACGATGTGGTGTCCGTGCCGGCGAGGATCCCGTTGACGTAGACCGACAGGGTCCCGCTGCCGGCGCCGTCGAAGGTGACCGCCATGTGGTTCCACGCGTGCGCGTCGTAGGACAGGCCGGTCGTGATGCCGTGGAGCGTCGCGCCCGTCGCGCCCTTGCTGAAGTAGACCCCGAAGTCGGTGCACGAGCCGTTGGTCCTGGTGACCTGCAGCTCCTTGCCGACCTGCAGGATGATCCGGCCCAGCGCGTCGCAACTGGCGGGGTTCTTGAGCCACCACTCGTAGGAGTAGCTGTTGCCGTTGACGTAGGCGGGCGGCGGACCGCTCACGTAGGCGTCGCCCTGGAAGCTCAGCCCGCCGCTGATGATGCCCGTGCTCCACGCGGCGCCGTGGACGGTCCCGGGGCTCGCGCCGATGGAATCGCCCGCCTCCGTCCCCTCGCCCTCGAGGAAGCCCCAGTAGTGGGCCAATCCCGCGGGGGCGTCGGGGTTGTGGCAGGCGTCCACGGCGTCCAGGGCCCCGTCGCCGTCCGCGTCCAGGATGGGCTCGCAGTAGCCCTTGGCGGCCAGGCCGTCCTGATAGTGCCGCTGGATCTCCTGGGCCGTCAGGGGCCTGTCGTAGAACGCTACCTCGTCGATCTGGCCGCTGAACGGGTTCCAGAGGGGCTCGGTCCGCATCATGGTGCCGATGGCGTACTTGTTGGTGTTGGCCGCGAAGGAGCTGATCCAACGGGTCTCGCTCTGGGAGCCCGATCCGTAGCTGAGGGGGGACTCTTGACCGTTGATGTAGACCTTGTAGCCGCCGCTGTCGGCCGAGAACGCGAGGTGGGTCCATTGGTTCAGGGGAATGGGGGATACGGTCGCCCCGTAGTTCCGGTCTCCGGAGCTCCAATAGAACGACCACACCAGCGCCTCGCTTGCCCCGCCGTAGCCCGTGCCGTCGTTCACCATGAAATAGAAATAGGGGGCGATCGCGGCCGAATTCCCAAGGGCGAAGATCGTCTTATAGAGCTCGGTGGGATGGATCCAGGCCTCGAACGTCCCCTGGGTGTGGCTGTCGAAGGCGTTGTCCGGGAGCTCGACGTAGTCGTCCACGCCGTCGAAGCTCAGGGCGTTGCCGACCTGGCCGGTGGTCCATGCCGCGCCGTGGACCGTGCCGATGCCTCCGGCGTAGGTGTCCAGGACCGTGGCCCCGCTTCCTTCCGAGAAGCCCCAGTAGCCGGCCATCCCCCCGGGAGCGTCCGTGTTGGAGCAGGCGTCGAGGGCGTCTTCGATCCCGTCGCCGTCCGCGTCCGCTATGCAGGCGCTTGGAAGCCCCGGACAGGAGTAGCCGGCCTCCACAACGCACGCCGCCGAGCAGCCGTCCCCGTCGGCCGTGTTGCCGTCGTCGCAGGCTTCGGCCTGGGACACGAAGCCGTCGCCGCATACCACCGGCGGGACGCCGCAATAGCCCTTCTCTTGGGCGCCGTTGCGGTAGTGCTGCTCGGCCTCCTCCGGGGTCAGGACCCTGTCGTAGATCGCCGCCTCGTCCATCTTGCCGACGAAGGGGTTCCAGAGGGGGGAGGTCCGCATCAACGTGCCGATAGCGTACTTATTGGTGTTGGCCGCGAACGAACTGAGCCATCGCGTCTGCCCCTGTCCGCCGGACCCGTGGTTCATCTGGGATTCCTGCCCGTTGATGTAGACCTTCTGGCCGCTCGCGCCTACCGTAAAGACGATATGGGTCCATTGATCCAGAGGGACGGGCAGAGACGTCGAGCCGAAGTTCCTGTCGCCGGAGCTCCAATAGAACTCCCAGACCAACGCCTGGCTGGGCCCGCCGTATGAGCTGCCGTCCTGCAAATAGAGGAAGAAGTAGGGCGCGGCGGCGCCTGAATTCCCGAGCGCGAAGACCACTCCCGGCAACTGCGTCGGATGGACCCAGGCTTCGATAGTGCCCTTGGTATGGCCGTCGAAGGCGTTGTCCGGCAGCTCGACGTAGTCGTCGCCGTCGAAGCTCAGCCCGCCGCCGACCTGGCCGAGAGTCCACACGGGGCCGTTGACCAGGGTCCCCGGATGCGCATCATAGGAATCCTGGGCCGTATCGCCGGAGCCTTCTTCAAAGCCCCAGTAGCTGACAAGCCCTGCCGGA
>JBDREN010000014.1:0-3937 GCA_043819795.1 Elusimicrobiota bacterium | reverse complement strand
GTGCCGCTGTCAAATTGAAAGTTGTATCTTCAATTAGGACAATACGGCGCCGCGCAAGGGAGCCGGCGTGCTCGCCGTCCGGCGGACAAAAGTGAGATAATAGTCCGGACCCTCAGGCATTGCGCATGGAAGCGCAATTGGCGTTAGGAAACGCCGGCGCGAATTTGGCGGAGAATAAAAAGTACAATAAAAACAAGTAAAACGGGCAGGTGGCGGAACTGGCAGACGCAGCGGACTTAAAATCCGCTGGCCGAAAGGCCGTGGGGGTTCAAGTCCCCCCCTGCCCATGTTTGAGGCGGGATTTTCCGAAAATCCCCCGGGGGATTTTCGGGAAATCCCAAGAGATCACATGAGAATCGCGAAAGAGGGCTGGAGTTTCATCGGGATCGGGCTCGCCGCGGCCGCGTGCGGCGTGGTGTTCGCCCGCGTCTTCGGGCTTGCGGAGGGCTACGTCCTCGCCGCCCCGGCCGCGCTCTTCGCGGGGTTCTGCGGCTACTTCTTCCGCGACCCCGACCGTCCGCGGCCCGTGGACGACTCCAAGATCTACTCGCCCGGCGACGGGAGGGTGCTCAGTGTCGCGCGCGAGGGAGACGGGGACGCCTGGACGATCCGCATCTTCCTCTCGATCTTCGACGTCCACATCCAGCGTTTTCCCTGCTCCGGCACCGTCAGCAAGGTGCGCTACCACGAGGGGGCCTTCGCCATGGCCATGAAGGACGAGGCCAGCCGCAACGAGCGGAACGTCGTGAGTATCGCCGTCGAGGGACGCGGCGAGGAGGTCGGCGTCGAGCAGATCGCGGGGCTCATCGCGCGGCGCATCCGCTGCTGGACCTGGGAGGGCGAGCGCGCGGTCGCGGGGCAGCGCTACGGGCTCATCCAGTTCGGCTCGCAGGCGGCCGTCCATCTGCCGGGCGGCGCGCGCCCGCTGGTCAAGCCGGGGGACCGCGCGGTGGGCGGGGTCACGCCCGTCGGAGAATGGACGGGAGCCTCGGGCCCCGCCGGGAAATGAGGAGCAGTAGCCGCCGATGAAAGATGGGCTGAAGCGTTCGGGACGCGTCCTCGCGCCTTCCGTGTTCACTATGTGCAACATGTGCTGCGGCTTCTTCGCGATCATGTCCGCCCATATCGGGGACTTCACGGCGGCCGGCACGGCCATCCTGGGCGGGATCGTCTTCGACATGCTCGACGGGCGCGTCGCGCGCTGGGTCCACGGCGAGAGCAGCTTCGGCGTCGAGTTCGACTCGCTCGCCGACTTCCTCACGTTCTGCGTCGCGCCCGCGACCGTGATGTGCGCGCTGCTGCTCAAGGACTACGGATTCTTCGGGTACGCCTCGGCGTTCCTTTTCGCCCTGTGCGGGGGGCTCCGGCTCGCGCGCTTCAACGCCGTGTCCCAGGCGGGCAAGGGCTCGAAGACCCATTTCCAGGGCCTGCCCACCCCGGCGGCGGCGGGGCTGCTGGCCTCGTTCGTGCTGCTCTACGAGATCGTTGAGCGAGGGGGGGGGCCCAAGACGATGGGGTTCGTCATGCACCAGATCCCGAACCTGGCGGGACTCGGCCCCGTCCTCATGGTGACGCTCTCCTTTCTGATGGTGTCGAACGTCCCCTACGGGGCCTTCAAGCAGCCCGACATGCTCCGTCCCCATAACATCAAGCGGCTCGTCGCGGTGGGCGTCACGCTGACGCTCCTCTATATCTATCCGCAGAACGCGATCTTCCTGCTCTTCCTGCTGTACGTGGCGTCGGGCCTCACGGGCCTGGTGTTTCGCGGGCGTCGCCGCGCGGAACGTCACCACTGACGCCCCTGTCCCGGCGGCGGAAACGCGCCCTTCGCGCGGGCCGCGGCGGACGACGGCAGTTCACTCGGGTTTCGAGTACTTCGCCCTGATCTCCGGCAGCCACTCCTGGATCTGCCGCTGGCGGTCGACGCTGGTGGGATGGGTCCTCATGAACTTGGCCAGAGGGGAGTCCGAGCCCTTGCCCTCGGTGGCCTGCTCCATGCGCTTCCAGAACAGAAGGGCCTGGGCCGGGTCGTAGCCGGCCTTCGCCATCAGGATGAGCCCGATCTTGTCGGACTCGGACTCCTGCTTGCGGCTGTAGGGGAGCATGACGCCGACGCCGACGCCTATCGCGTAGAACTCGCGGTAGAGCTTCTGCTGGACCGGGGACTTGCCGCCCACGGCCGCGCCCAGGATCTGCCCCCCGGCGTTGACGATCATCCCCTGGCTCATGCGCTCGGCCCCGTGCCGGGCCAGGGCGTGGGCGATCTCGTGGCTCATGACCACGGCGATGCCGTCCTCGCCTTCGGTCACCGGCAGGATCCCGGTGTAGAAGGCCACCTTCCCGCCGGGCAGGCAGAAGGCGTTGATCATCTTGTCGTCCTCGATGAGGCTGAATTCCCACTTGAAGTCCGGGCGGTCGGCCACCTTGGCCAGGCGGCGGCCCACCTTGCGTAAGAGGTCCACCTGCTGCCGGTCGTTCGAGACCTTCGCCTTCTTGAGGATGTCGCGGTAGGCCTGCTCGCCGAGCTTCTTCTCCTCGCTTTGGGAGACCAGGAGCATGCGGCTGCGGCCCGTGTAGGGCACCGTCTGGCACGCGAGCAGGAGGCAGGGCAGCAGGAATGCGACAAGCGGACGCATGTTCCTCATGGATGCCAGGATAATATATCGTCGAAGGCCATGTAAAGTTACGGGGAAGCCGGGCCCTTGGACCGGGACAGACCGTTGAGGAAGGCGCGCTTGAGCGCGGGGTCGCGCTCGAGGTGCGGCAGGACGCGGGTGCGGAACAGCAGGCGGTGGACGTCCGCCAACAGCAGGGCCCTGTCGAGGAAGTCCGGGTCTCGGGGCTCCGGCAGGCGCAGGCCGAATCGTCGCGGGTCGCGCGCCACCTCGTCGGTCCGGACCCGGCCGGGTGTCCGGCGCGCGATCTGGAACTCGAGCAGGGGAAGGTCGTCGGTATTCGAGGGGGCGTCCCAGACGCCGGAGCCTCCGAAGACGTCCGGGCTGAGCCAGAGCGCGGTGCAGAGGCGCTCGGGCTCGGCCGACGGGGCGTGTCGCGCGAGGACTTCGCGGATCGGCGCCGGAAGGCCGGGCGGGCCCGGCTCGCGGGGCCGCGGCGGCCGGTCGGAGCAGCCCAGCACGTAGTAGCTGTCGCGCAGCACGGCGAGCGCGCAGTGGCGGAAGCGGCGCCTGAGAGTGGCGAGCTGCGTCCCGACGCCGGCCTGCGACATGTCGCCGAACGTGAACCATGTGAGATAGACCCCGTCCGGCGCCAGCGCGCGCTTGACGAGGGCGTAGAACTCGTCGGTGTAGAGCTTCCCGGCCGCGTAGAAGGTGGGGGAGGGCAGCGTGTTCACGATCGCGTCGTAGCGCGCGTGAGCGGCGGCCAAAAAGCGGCGCCCGTCGTCATGGATCAGCCTGGCGGCGGGGTTCTCGCTCAGGGCGAAGTCGGCGTCCGCCAGCGAGGGCAGCAGCGGGAAGAAGGCGCGGTTGATCTCGACGACGTCGGTGGAGCCGAAGAGGCGCGCGACGGCCCCGGCCGTGATGCCGGCGCCCAGACCCAGCACGAGCGCGCTTTCCGTGCGCGGCGCCGCGGCGGCCGCGAGCAGGCCCAGCACGACCTCCGCCGGGTTCGGGATCCCTCCTTGGGAGACGATGATGCTGGGATGGCCGTTGTAGATGATCCGGCTTCGGCCGGTCTCCTCGATGTAGGTGACGTTGTCGGAGGCGTGCTTGAATGTGGTGACGCGCGCGCCGGGCGCATGCATGATGTTCATGGCGTAGACGAGGTCCTCGGACCAGGTGGAGGCGCGGGCGAGGAGCAGGACCGCGAGCGCGGCGGTGAGGGCGCGCCGTGCGAGGAAGGCGGGGCCGGCCTGGAAGAGGAGGGCGGCCGCCATGAGGGCCGCGGCCACGGCTACGATGGCGAACAGGGGCAGCAA